>JASHOX010000042.1 GCA_030038415.1 Xanthobacteraceae bacterium | reverse complement strand
GGGTACCGTCATTATCTTCCCCGCCGAAAGGGCTTTACAACCCTAAGGCCTTCATCACCCACGCGGCATGGCTGGATCAGGCTTGCGCCCATTGTCCAATATTCCCCACTGCTGCCTCCCGTAGGAGTCTGGGCCGTGTCTCAGTCCCAGTGAGGCTGATCATCCTCTCAGACCAGCTACCGATCGTCGCCTTGGTGCGCCGTTACCACACCAACAAGCTAATCGGACGCGGGCCGATCCTTCGGCGATAAATCTTTCTCCTTGCGGACTTATCCGGTATTAGCTCAAGTTTCCCTGAGTTATTCCGAACCAAAGGGTACGTTCCCACGTGTTACTCTCCCGTCTGCCGCTCCGTATTGCTACGGCGCTCGACTTGCATGTGTTAGGCCTGCCGCCAGCGTTCGCTCTGAGCCAGGATCAAACTCTCAAGTTGAAGAGAGATCTGATCTCGGCTGATCACAACGTTTGACGAGGTCCCTACACGTCCGATCGCTTGCGCGACCGGCCGATGTAGAAAACCTTGAAACGTAAGACCGCCGAAGTCTCTTCTTGGCCTATTCCGCGACAAGGTTGCCCCGATCGCGAAAGCGGCCCGCAAGGACTCCGCCGTCCACGTTTCTCTTTCTTCCGATTCACTTGTCAAACAGCCCGGAACCTTGCGGCCCGTCGTGCAGTCCACTTACATCCGGTTCGCATCCGGCAGGCCGGAGAAACCAGAACCCCGCACATCCGACGCGGCGACGCGAACATGGCCATCAGGAGCATGGCCGGATGCTCGGTCACCGTGTGAACAGTGAGGGGCTTCGCGGGCGCGCCATCGGCTAGGCGGCGGCGCGCCCAAGAGGCCCTATATAGGCTTCGGCACCGGCGATTGTCAACCTTCCGACATGCAAAAATCGACCCTGTGGGGTGTCAATAAAACAGAAATTTTTGACCGCCTTCGCTCGGCAACGGCGGCAGCCGGGCGGCTGCGTGCGATCGCCGGCGACAACCGCTAGGCCGCAGTCCCCATTCGGCTTTTTCGCTCGCCCCGCGCCGTACTGCAGCCACATTCCTCCGCCGTTCTTGGGACGACCCTATCGGGATGTCGCAGCCAGGGGGAAGCGACAGCATCACTTAAGCTCTGCGCCTCGACCAAACCGGGTTGGTTGACCGTCCGGGGATCGCCGGGGCATCGTCTTAAACTGCGAAGTCGATCGCGAGCGCAAGGGCGCGGTCGAGGCAATCTGGCCAAGGACGTGTGGACCAAGCGCGTGGGGACGTAATCTTGGACCAAGCTAGGCCGCGCGGCGCGCGAGACGTTCTGCCTCGGAGGTTTCATGCCGAGGCGATCGACCTCGGCAATGAGCCGCCGCTTTCGGCGGACGGCGCCGGCAGCCTTGTCGACCGGCGCCGGCTCTCGGTGCAATGGTTTTCCGGAACGATTCTCACCGGACTGTGCGGCGCCGCGCTGATGGGCGGCGCCGTTTTTGCGTCGCTCGACGGTGAGACCAATTTTGCCAGCGCGCCCGAACAGGTCGAGAGCGCTTTGCGCGGCGCGATTTCGAGCATCGGCGACCGCTTGAGCGGCGTGCACAAGACTGACCGGCTGCCAGCGCTCACCGAGCCGGCCGTCACTCGCGAAGCGCTGCGCGTGCCGATCTCCTCGCGCGTGCGCAACCGCGAAACCATCCGGGTCCGTTCCTACGAGCGCGTCACCGGCAATCTGTCGCTGACGGCGAGCGAGCTGTCCGCCAATATTCCACCGTTCAATCCGCAGAAACTCTTGACCGATTCCATCGCCGGCGACGATCAGACGCCGGCGGCCGAACCGGATGCCGAAGTGTCGTTCGTCACCTGCGATCTGGTGCCCGCCGCCAAATCGGCCAAGGCCCTGTCGCCGGCGGTGTCGCCGGCGGTATGCGACCTCAATTCCTTGCTGGCGAAGGTCAAGCCGACGACGCAATTGCCGATTGACGACGTGCTCAACCAGGTTCGCGACGTCGCCGCCGCGATCGGAGCGGGAAAGAGCCTGCTTGCCAACGCGGCTTGGACGCCAAGCCTGAAACTGGGCTACGCCCCCGAGCACGACGGCGACAATTATTTCGGCTTCACGCCGCGCGTCGTTCCCGAGAACGTCACGCTGTTGCCCAAGACCAACAATCAGATCAACGGCGGGGGCGATTGGAGCGAGCGCCAGGTTATCGTCAAGAAAGGCGAGACCGTCGGCTCGATCTTGCGCGAGCTCGGCGCCGCGCCCGACGAGATCAAGAGCATCATCGGCGTGATCGGGCCGGCGGCTCTGGAAGGCGGCATCAAGGAAGGCGAGAAGCTCCGCGTCTTGATGGCGCCCGCCGGCCCCAGCCACATGGAGCCGCTGCGCGTGATCATCGCCGGCGACTCCGGCATCACCGCGGCGGTAGCGCTCTCCGACCTCGGCCAATACGTGCCCGTCGACATTCGCAACATCGACACCGAGGTCACCGACACCGCCGAGGACGAGGCCGACCAGAACGATACCAGCACCGTGAGCCTTTATCAGAGCCTGTGGGAGACCGCGCTGCGCAACAATGTGCCGAAGCCGGTGATCGAGGACCTGGTGCGCATCTACTCCTACGACGTCGACTTCGAGCGCAAAGTGCAGCCCGGCGACAGTTTCGACGTACTGTATTCGAACGAGGAGAATGGCGAAGGCGCCGCCGAGGTGCGCTACGCCGCGCTCACGATCGGCGGCGAGACCAAGAAATATTACCGGTTCCAGACCCCCGATGACGGCGTTTACGACTACTACGACGAAGACGGCGTCAGTGATAAGAAATTCCTGGTCCGCAAGCCAGTGCCAACCGGCATCGAGACCTCGCCGTTCGGCTGGCGCACGCATCCCCTGCTCCACATCAGCGAAATGCACACCGGCGTCGACTGGGGCGCGCCGTTCGGCACGCCGATCTTCGCCGCCGGCAACGGCGAGATCGAGGAGATCGGGCTCAAAGGCGGCTACGGCAAATATGTGCGCATCCGCCATGCCAACGGTTACGAGACCGCCTACGGCCACATGACCGCCTTCGCGCGCGGCCTCCAAGTCGGCAGCCATGTGCGCCAGGGTCAGATCATCGGCTTCGTCGGCTCGAGCGGGCTGTCCACCGGCTCGCACGTGCATTTTGAAATCATCGTCAACGGCCGCTTCGTCGATCCGATGCGAGTGAAGCTGCCGCGCGGCCGCGTGCTCGACGGCGACACACTGGCAAGCTTCGAGAAGGACCGCACGCAGCTTGACGCCGTGCTGGCGGCCGCGCCGCTGTCGCATGTCGCGCAGGCGCATTAGGAATTAACGGCGTCCGACGATCGAATCGAAGCGCGCTCGAACCGGCTATGGGCGCTGTTTCACTTCAGTCTCACGCGGTTGATTTTTCCGGCCTGGCTCGTCGCCGGCCAAATCGGCGTGTCCATCAACATCATCAGCTTCTCGCTGGCGCCATGGCGGCGGGTCGACGAACATTTGCCGAGCAGGTGCGCGAGCGCATCAATGCCGCTGCGGCGGCGCCCTCGTCATTGCGAGGAGCGTAGCGGCAAGCAATCAAAATTGGATTGCTTCGCTGAGCTTGTCATCGGGCCGGCCACCTTGGGCCGGACTCGTTGGCTCGCAATGACGGGCTTTACGCCGCCGCCTTCACTGCGGCGCCGTTGAAGATGAGGCCGTCGCGGCCGGCCGCGACTTTTACTTTCTCGCCGTCCTTGATCTGACCGGACAGAATGAGCTCGGCCAGCGGATCCTGCACGTATTTCTGGATCACGCGCTTGAGCGGCCGCGCGCCGTAAGCCGGATCGTAGCCTTTCTCGGCCAGCCAGTCGCGCGCCTTGGCATCGAGCGCGAGCGCGATCTTGCGATCTTCGAGGAGCTTTTGCAGCCGTTCGATCTGGATATCGACGATGCGGCCCATATGCTCGCGCTTGAGCCGATGGAACAGGATGATCTCGTCGATGCGGTTCAAGAACTCCGGCCGGAAGTGCGCTCGCACCTCCGCCATCACCTGATCGCGCACCGCTTCGGTGTCTTGGCCCTCGGGCTGCGCGACCAGATATTCGGCGCCGAGATTCGAGGTCATCACGATCAAGGTATTGCGGAAGTCGACGGTGCGGCCCTGGCCATCGGTCAGCCGGCCGTCGTCGAGCACCTGAAGCAGCACATTGAAGACGTCGGGGTGCGCCTTTTCGATCTCGTCGAACAGCACGACTTGATAGGGCCGCCGCCGCACCGCCTCGGTGAGCGCGCCGCCTTCGTCATAGCCGACATAGCCGGGCGGCGCGCCGATCAGCCGCGCCACCGAATGCTTCTCCATGTATTCCGACATGTCGATGCGGATGAGCGCGTGCTCGTCGTCGAACAGGAATTGCGCCAGCGCCTTGGTCAGTTCGGTCTTGCCGACGCCGGTCGGACCCAAGAACATGAACGAACCGATCGGCCGGTTCGGGTCCTGCAGCCCGGCGCGGGCGCGGCGCACCGCGGTCGACACCGATTTGACGGCTTCGGCCTGGCCGACCACGCGCTTGCCGATCTCGTCTTCCATCTTGAGGAGTTTTTCGCGCTCGCCTTCGAGCATGCGGTCGACCGGAATGCCGGTCCAGCGCGACACCACCTGGGCCACGTGATTGGCGGTCACCGCCTCTTCGGCGACGACGACGCCAGAGGTCGCGGCTTCGACCGTCTTGAGCTTGGCTTCGAGCTGCGGAATGACGCTGTACTGCAATTCGCCGGCGCGCTGATAATCGCCGCGGCGAATCGCGTCGGCGAGATCGTTCTTCGCCTTATCGAGCTGTTTTTGCAATTCCGCGGCCGACGACAGCTTGTCCTTTTCGGACTTCCACTTCGCGGTGAGCGCGTCGGCCTGCTCCTGCAGGCTTAAGAGATCCTTCTCCAGCCGCTTCAGCCGGTCCTTCGAGGCCGGGTCGCTCTCCTTCTTGAGCGCCTCGATCTCGATTTTCATGCGCACGATTTCGCGGTCGAGATTGTCGAGCTCTTCCGGTTTGGAATCGATCTGCATACGCAACCGCGCCGCCGCTTCGTCGACCAGATCGATGGCCTTGTCGGGCAGGAAGCGGTCGGTGATGTAGCGGTGCGACAAGGTTGCCGCCGCCACCAGCGCGCCGTCGGTGATCCGCACCTTGTGATGCGCCTCGTATTTTTCCTTCAAGCCGCGCAAAATGGAAATGGTATCCTCGACGGTCGGCTCGTCGACATAGACCGGCTGGAAGCGCCGGGCCAAGGCGGCGTCCTTCTCGACGTGCTTCTTGTATTCGTCGAGCGTGGTGGCGCCGATGCAATGCAATTCGCCCCGCGCCAGCGCTGGCTTGAGCAGGTTCGATGCGTCCATCGCGCCATCGGCGCGCCCGGCGCCGATGATGGTGTGCATCTCGTCGATGAAGAGGATGTAAGCGCCGGCCGAGCCGGTGACTTCCTGCAGCACGGCTTTGAGCCGCTCCTCGAACTCGCCGCGATATTTGGCGCCGGCGATCAAGGCGCCCATGTCAAGCGCCAATAGCTTCTTGTCCTGCAAGCTCTCCGGCACGTCGCCGTTGACGATGCGCAGCGCCAAGCCTTCGACGATCGCAGTCTTGCCGACGCCGGGCTCGCCAATGAGCACGGGGTTATTCTTGGTGCGCCGCGACAGCACCTGGATGGTGCGGCGGATTTCTTCGTCGCGGCCGATCACGGGGTCGAGCTTGCCGTCGCGCGCCGCCTGGGTCAGGTCGCGGGCATATTTTTTAAGCGCGTCATAGGCGTTCTCCGCCGACGCGCTGTCGGCGGTGCGGCCCTTGCGCAACGCTTCGATCGCCGCATTCAAATTCTGCGGCGTCACGCCGGCATTGGCCAAAATCTTACCAGCTTCGCTGCTCTTTTCCGTCGCCAGCGCCAGCAGCAGCCGTTCGACGGTGACAAAGCTATCGCCGGATTTTTCGGCCATCTTCTCGGCGGTATCGAACACGCGCGCCAAAGCCGGATCGAGGTAAATCTGCCCGGCTCCGCCGCCGGAAATCTTCGGCCGCTTGGCAAGCGCAGCCTCGGTCGCCGCCAGCGCGGCGCGCGAATTGCCGCCGGAGCGATCGATCAGCCCCGCCGCGAGCCCTTCCGGGTCGTCGAGCAGGACCTTCAAAAGATGTTCGGTGGAGAATTGCTGATGCCCCTCGCGCTGCGCGAGCGATTGGGCGGACTGTATGAAGCCGCGGCTGCGGTCGGTATATTTCTCAAAATCCATGGTCCTTCCCTCGGCCTATCCCGGCGCCTCTAAAGCGCAACCGGAACATCGTCATTGGGTTATGCGGCATGGTGCCGGCGTTTCCATGACGAAGATCAAGGGAATTCCGACACCGCGGCAAATCCCGTAATGGCGATCCGCCGCCAGGAGATATGGTGTCGGAACCAGCCGGCGGAAGAGCCGGGTAGCATTTCCCCTTTTCGTCGCCGGCGCCACTCCTACCCCTCCCCAGAAGGAACCGAGGACGATAAGACTGGGGCGCCCCCATGCCCCGGATTGCCGCCATTTACCGCTACCCAATCAAAGGCCTTACGCCCGAACCGCTGGCGCGCACTGCGTTGATCCCCGGCCAAACCATCCCCGGCGACCGCCTCTATGCCATCGAAAACGGGCCGTCCGGCTTCGACCCAGCCGCGCCAGGCTATCTGGCGAAGACGCATTTCCTGATGCTGATGAAGAACGAGCGCCTCGCCACGTTGCGCACCTCGTTCGATCAGGACAGCCACACGCTGACCATCGCTGACCGCTCCCCACAACAAGGGAGCGAGATAAGCGCCGACCTGCGCACCGCCGCTGGCCGCCTCAGCATCGAGAAATTCTTCGCCGCATATTGCGCCAGTGAATTGCGCGGGCCGCCGAAAATATTGCACTCCGAAGGTCACAGCTTTTCCGACGTCGCCAAGAAAGTCGTGTCGATCATCAACCTCGCTTCCGTCGCCGCGGTGGGGGACATGGTCGGCGTTCCGGTCAACCCGTTGCGCTTCCGCGCCAATCTTTATGTCGAAGGCTGGCCGGCCTGGAGCGAACTCGACCTCGTTGGCAAAGAGCTGAAGGCCGGACTGCGCGCAAGGCTGAAGGTGGTCAAGCGCATCGTCCGCTGCGCCGCGACCAACGTCGATCCCGACACTGGGCTGCGCGACCTCAATATTCCGCAAACGTTGATGCGCAATCTCGACCACGCCGATTGCGGAATTTACGCCGAGGTGATCGAGGGCGGGGAGGTCGCGGCGGGGGACGCTATCGAGATTCTGTAAGACTCGCGCTCGCGTTCCCCTCGCCCCGCTCGCCGAAGCTCGTCGAGCGAGCGAAGGCGGGCCGCACGCAGGGAGAGGGAATTCTGTGTAAGCTCACTCTCTTCGCCGCCTGCCGCCGGGACCCCTCATGACTCCACGCGCCGCCGCGCAACCGAACATCGCCTACCGCTGGATCGTGCTCGCGGCGGCGACGCTGGCGCAGGCCACCGCTTCCTTCGCCATGCTTGGAGTGGCGGCGCTGGCCGGCTTCCTGCAGCAGGACTTCAAGCTGTCCGCTGCCGAGACCGGCCTGTTGATCACCGCGAGCTATGCGGCGCCGACGTTCTCGCTGCTGTTCGTCGGCGACCTCCTCGACCGCAAAAGCGAGCGGCTGATCATCGGCGTCGGCGCCGCGATCGGCGGCGGCGCGCTGCTCGTTGCGGCGACCAGCGGCAATTTCGTCATGCTGCTCGTCTGGCTGGTCGTCGTCGGGCTCGGCTACAGCACGACGCAGCCGGGCGGCAGCAAATCGGTCTCGGCCTGGTTTCGCGGCAGCCGGCTCGGCTTGGCCATGGGCATTCGCCAGGCCGGACTGCCGCTCGGCGGCGCGATCGCCGCGGCGACATTGCCGGCCATCGCGGCGACGTCGGGCTGGCGCGTCGCGTTTATCGTCGGCGCCGCGGCAGCACTTGGCGGCGGCATCGCCTTTGCGCTGATCTATCGGCCGCCGCCCGGTCTCGACGATACAGCCGGAAAGCGCGCGGCGCTCACTTGGGCGGCGGTTGCCGAATTGCTGCGTGCATCCTGGATGCGCAACGCCATGGTGGCGGGGCTCGCTCTGGTGAGCGCGCAATACGGCATCCTCACCTGGCTGATGCTGTATCTGCGCGACCATTCCCATATCGCGCTCACCCGCGGCGCCTGGTTTTTGTCGCTGGCGCAACTGGCCGGCGCCTGCGGCCGCGTCGCGCTGGCGGCCTGGAGCGATCGCGCCCCGGCGTCGCGGTTTCGCTGGCTTGCCCTTTCCATGATCGCGGTCGCCGGCGGCGTGCTCGTCCTTCTGTTTATTCCACCGCAGACGCCGGAGCCGGCTTTGGCGCTGCTCGCCGCCTGGCTCGGCTTCTTCGGTCTCGGCTGGTACGGCCCGTGGGTGGCCTATCTCGCCGAGGTGGCGCCCGCCGACAAAGTCGGCCTCACGCTCGGCGCCGCCATGGCGCTCAATCAGCTCGGCATCATCGGCGCCCCGCCGCTCCTCGGCCTCGTGCACGACCTCACCGGCGGCTACACCGCGCTGTGGGCCTGCATTGTCGTCCTGCTGGCGGTGGCGTATGCGCTGACGGGACTGGCGCGCAAAATCACCGGACGATAGTCCCCGGCGCGCACCAGCAGGTCAGGCGCCGCTCACGTCCCCGCATTCGGGTCGTGATACATCTCGCCGATGATGCGGGTGACGCCGGCTTTCGAGTCGGTCAAGTGATATCGCCCGTCGCGGTCGCGGCCGAGCTTCCCCGCCTGGCGCAATTCATCGAGCGCCAATGCGACTTCGCGGCCGTCGCGGCTGCCAAGGCCCTCGACGATGT
>JASHOX010000005.1 GCA_030038415.1 Xanthobacteraceae bacterium | reverse complement strand
TCTTCAATTCGGAAAACCTGCTTGGCACGCCCAAGGACAAGATCGAGAAGAAGCTCGTCCCCGGCGGCCATATCGGCCTATTCATGGGCTCGCGCACGCTGACGGGAGCTTGGCCGCAAATCGCCCGCTGGATCGCAGCTCGGTGACTTGGCGGTGGCGGCCTAGACCGCGATTGGTTATCCTGCGCGTCCTATTTGCTCTTCACCTTCAACTTCAACAGCGCATCCGCATTGCGGTGGGTCAGCTTCTCCCGGTCGCCAGGCGCGGGCGCAACACGCTCGAGGAAAGCGGCGCCCTCGGCGTTGGTGGCAAACGGATAGTCGACCGAGAACATGATGCGGTCGATGCCGAAAGTCAGCAGCGCGCAGATGAAGGGCGGCGCGTCGAACACGCCAGAGGTGGTGAGCCAGACCTGATCGCGAATGGCGCGGCTGATCGGGCGCTTGAGATGGCCGATGTCGTGCACAAAGACCTCGTCGATGCGCGCCATCATCATCGGCAGCATCTCACCCATATGGCCGATGATGATCTTCAGCCGCGGATGCTTGTCGAGCGTGCCGGCGAGTACGAGCCGCAGCACATGAATAGCCGTCTCCGAATGCCAGCCCCAGCCGGCGGTCTCGAGAACGCGTGCGGCGCCGTCCGGCAGATTTGAATAGTACGCCTGGCGCACCGGCTCCGGCGGCAAATGCGGGTGGATGTAAATCGGCACGTCGAGCTCGACCGCGGCAGCGAGCAGGCCGTCATAGCGCGGATCGTCGAGAAAGCGCCCTTCGGTCGTGCCGTTGACCATCGGACCGACGAAGCCGAGCTCTTTCACGGCGCGACGCAGCTCGGCGGGCGCCGCGTCCGGGCTCTGCATCGGCAGGGCGGCAAAACCGGCAAAGCGGTCGGGATGGCGGGCAATGGCCTCGGCAAGGTGGTCGTTAATCGCGCGGGCGAGCGCGACGCCGTCGGGGCCGGGTACCAGATCGGCGGCCGGGCCGGCATTCGACAGGACCTGCAGCGTGATACCGGCTTCGTCCATGGATTTCAGGCGTCTCTCGCCGATCTCGGGCAGCAGCTCCATCGGATTGACCGCACCGGGCGTGATGTTTCGCGGCCGGAAGCCGCGGGCGCTGATCGCCTTCGGATCGATGCGCTTGGCCAGCGCCGGGACCGAAAAGTGCTCCTCGAGTGCGACGGTACGCATAGGCAGTCTCCTCCAATGGTGGCGGACGTTGTTGCATTGTCGTCGCGGTCTCGCAAGCGCCGGACGCAAACGTGCGCCATAGTCGGTTTCGCCGTGTTATGCTGCGTTATGGCATGTCATTCTTGTTGCTGCCGACCATGATCCGCGCCGCAATCGTCGGACTTGGCCGCTGGGGCCGCTCGCTGGTCAACGCCGTTGCCGGAAAGAGCGACGAAATTCGTTTCGTGCGCGCCACGACGCGCACGCGCGCAAACGCCGAGGAATTCTGCCGCGAGCGGCAGGTCGCCCTGGTCGACAGCTACGATCAAATATTGGGCGCCACGGATATCGACGCCGTGGTACTCGCCACGCCGCACACTCTGCATCAGACGCAGGCGCTGGCCGCCATAGCGGCGAACAAGCACGTCTTTGTCGAAAAACCGCTGACGCTCGACCTTGCAAGCGCGCTCGCCGTCGCCGAGGCCGCGCGCCAAGCGGGATTGGTGCTCGCCGTCGGCTTCGCCCGGCGCTTTCATCCGAGCATCGCCGAACTGCGCGCCCGCGCGCGCGACGGCCGGCTCGGCGACGTCGTCGCCATGGTCGCCCAGCACACCACCTCGACGGTGCAATTCATTGCGCCGGACAATTGGCGCGCATCGGCGACGGAAGCGCCCGGCGGCGCCTTTACCGCGGTCGGCGTGCATTCGCTCGACAACATGATCGAATTCGCCGGCCGCGTGCGCGACGTGCGCTCTGTCACCGCGCGCAATTATCCCGGGCCGTCCGACGATACCACCACGGTCATGCTGCGGTTCAACAGTGGCGCGACCGGGCTGATTTTCTGTTCGGTCGCGACCGCCACCAATTTCGAGCTCACGACCTACGGCACCAAGGGCCTCATCGAAATTTCGCGCACCGACTTGTCGCGCTTCCGCTTCGCGCCGACCGCGACCGCGGCGCCGACCGGACCGGTGCCGGCGCCGCCGGACGAGATCTTGCAATTCTCGGGCTTCGACATGCTGCGCGCCGAAATGACCGCGTTCGCGCGCGCGATCCGCGACAGCACCCCGTATCCGGTTCCGATCGCCGACGTGCTGCATGGTATGGCGGTATTCGATGCCATCGTGGACTCGTCGCAACGCGGTGAAATCGTTGCCGTCCGCAACTGATTTTTGATGCCGCGCCGCCCGAAAATCTTGCTTTCTTTTTTCTTAAAGCCTGTCAGCGCGGTGTCATAATCGGCCCGGACTGGTCTTGCGAAATCGCGTCGTTGCGGCTAAATAGGTCGGATCGAGTTTTCGGCCGAATGACTTGGCCTTGCAGCGACTGACAAGCGCGCCTGACTGACGATCTTTCACCAAAATCTCGAGCTAACCGAGCCGGGCACATTCGCGCGGCTCACATCGACATGTCTATGAGGAGAGACCCGTGAACAACGGTACCGTGAAGTGGTTCAACGCGCAGAAGGGTTATGGATTCATTCAACCCGAGGGCGGCGGCAAGGACGTATTCGTCCATATCAGCGCCGTCGAGCGCGCCGGTCTTCGTGAGCTGAGGGAAGGCCAACGCGTTTCCTTCGAAGTCGTGACGGACCGCAAGACCGGCAAGTCGGCCGCTGAAAATCTGAAGACGATGTAAATCGCTGAGGCGCACTCGCCGCCGGCGATGGCGCCTCGCAATCGCAGCCCGGACGGTGGAAGCTAGTCCGGGAACCGGCAGCAAGTGAACCCGGATTGCATGAGCGCAGTCCGGGCTACATCAAAGTCTGCACAATCAAAACCACATTGAGACCGAGCACCGCGGCCGTGGCGACCACGGCGGCGGCGCGCGTCAACGTGCTGTTGGCGAACGCCCCCATGATGTCGGTCCTGCTGGTGAAAATGATGAGCGAAATCATCGGCAGCGGCAGCGCCAGGCTCAACACCACCTGACTGATGACCAGCGCGCTGGTCGCGTTGGCGCCGAGTGCGACGACGACGAAGGCCGGCACCATGGTGACGAGCCGGCGCAGCCAGATTGGAATGCGGAAGCCGACGAAGCCCTGCATGATCATCTGCCCGGCCATGGTGCCGACCGTCGACGACGAAATGCCCGAGGCGATCAGCGAAACCAGGAAGACGCCGGCCGCCGCCGCGCCAAGGAGCGGGGTGAGCGTGTGATAGGCGGTTTGGATTTCCGCCACCTCGGGATGGCCGGCGTGGAACGCGCCTGAGGCCATGATTACCATGGCCATGTTGACGAGACCGGCAACCGACAGCGCGATGACGACTTCGCGGTTGGAGAACCGCAGCACCGTGCGGCGGCCGTTGTCGTCCTGGACCGGCACCCGCGCCTGGGTCAGGCCGGAATGCAGATAGATGGCATGCGGCATCACGGTGGCGCCGATGATGCCGACCGCCAGCAACAGCGCCTCGGCGTCGGCAAGCTGCGGCGTGACGGTATGGAATAGCGCCGAGGACCAATCCACCGGCGCAATGAACATCTCGACGACATAGCAAACACAGATGATGCCGACGATCGAGCCGATGATGAGCTCGAGCGGCCGGAAGCCGAATTGCTCGCACAACAACAAGCCGTAGGTGACGATCGCGGTGACGACCATCCCGGCAAAGAGCGGCAAGTGCAGGAGCAGCGACAGACCGATGGCGCCGCCAAGGAACTCGGCGAGATCGGTCGCCATCGCGGCGACTTCGCTGACGGCCCACATCGGCCACACCACCGACCGCGGAAAGTGATCGCGGCACAGTTCCGCGAGGTTGCGGCCAGTGACGATGCCGAGCTTGGCCGAAAGCCCCTGGAACAGCATGGCGATGACGTTGGCAAGGAGCACTACCCAGAGCAGCCCGTAGCCGTATTTGGCGCCGGCCTGGATGTTGGTCGCAAAATTTCCCGGGTCCATATAGGCGATCGAGGCAATGACGGCCGGGCCGGCGAAAGCCAGCGCGGTGCGCAGCCCGCCGGTCCGTCCGGCCAGCGCCCCACGCGCCGTGGCCACGGTCCGCTCGGTCAGCGATACCGGCCGACCGAGAGTCTCGGTCGCGATTGTCCCACGCACCGCCGACTCGGTCATCGCTTTCGGCTTCATGCAGCAGTTACACGAAAATGTAGCATAGGTTACAGTATAAGCATTGTCGCTTTGTAGTCAACGGCTATAATATGTACCAATGGCTACATATTGACGCCCTGAGGAAAATATGGTCTGCGCTAGCCGTTCGCGGGACGAAGTTCGGGACTAGGTCGCAGATAGGCAAGTCACGTGGGCAAGCTCCCCGCTGAAGGCACCCAAGCGCGTCGTTTCGGCAAGACGCGGTCGGCCCAGTCGACCGCGCTATTGGAAGATTATGCCGAGCTGATCGCCGATCTGCTGGAAGGCGAGGGCGAAGCCCGGCCCACCGATATCGCCCGCCGCCTCGGCGTGTCGCACGCCACCGCGATCAAGACCATTGCGCGGCTCAAGCGCGCCGGCCTGGCGACGGCGCGGCCCTATCGCGGGGTGTTTCTGACCGAGAAGGGCCACGAGCTCGCCGATCGGGTACGGGTGCGCCACCGTCTCGTCGTCGACGTGCTGCGCGCGCTCGGCGTGCCGACCGAATCGGCGGAGGCCGACGCCGAAGGCATCGAGCACTACGTTTCGGAGAACACGCTGAAAGCGTTCGCGCAGTTTTTGAAGGCGAAGGGGTGAGAGTTCTCATCCGCTCACTCCCGCGCAAGCGGGAGTCCAGAACTTCGATGACGAGCTGGATTGCCGCTTTGGCGGGAATGAGCAGGGAAAATCCTTACACCGCGTGCGCGGTGAGCGCGTCGACGATGCCGTCGACGACCTCTTCGACCATGATCTTGTCGTCGCCTTCGCCCATGATTCGGATGACCGGCTCGGTGCCGGACGGCCGCACCACGAGCCGGCCGTGGCCGTTGAGGCGGCTTTCCGCATCGGCGATCGCGGAACGCACCTTGGCATGTTCAAGCGGCTTACCGCTGCGATAGCGCACGTTGCGCAACACCTGCGTCAGCGGCTCGAAGCGGTGGCAGACTAAAGATACCGGCTTGTTCCTCTTTTTCACCACCGCGAGCAATTGCAGCGCCGCGATAAAGCCGTCGCCGGTCGTGGTGTAGTTCGACAAAATAATATGGCCCGACTGCTCACCGCCGACATTGTAGCCGTGCTCGCGCATCTGTTCGAGCACATAGCGGTCGCCGACCGGCGTGCGGATGAGCGAGAGCTTGATCGATTGCAGATAACGTTCGAGGCCGAGATTGGACATTACGGTGGCGACGATGCCCGGCTTGGTCAAAAGATGATCCTCCGCCCAGCTCTCGGCGATGACCGCAAGCAGCTGATCGCCGTCGATCAGGTGGCCCTGCTCGTCAGCGATGACGACGCGGTCGGCGTCGCCATCAAGCGCGATGCCGATATCGGCGCGCATCTCGCGGACCTTGCGGCACAGTGCGTCGGGCGACGTCGAGCCGCATTCGCGATTGATATTGAAACCGTCCGGATCGACGCCGATCGAAATGACGTCGGCGCCGAGCTCCCATAGCGCGTCCGGCGCCACCCGATAGGCGGCGCCGTTGGCGCAATCGATGACGACGCGCAAGCCATCGAGCGAGAGGTTGCGCGGCATCGTGCGCTTGGCGAATTCGATATAGCGGTCGTGGACGCCGTCGATGCGCTTGGCGCGGCCGAGCTCGGCGCTCTTGGCCAACCGCTTGGTCATGTCGGCGTCGATCAGCGCTTCGATCTTGTGCTCGACCTCGTCGGATAGCTTATAGCCGTCCGGGCCGAACAGTTTGATGCCGTTGTCGTCGAACGGATTATGCGAGGCCGAGATCATCACGCCGAGATCGGCGCGCATCGAACGGGTCAGCATGGCAACGGCTGGCGTCGGCATCGGGCCGAGCAACAACACATCCATCCCGACCGAGGTAAAGCCGGCGACCAGGGCGGTCTCGATCATGTAGCCGGAGAGCCGGGTATCCTTGCCGATCACCACGCGGTGGCGATGTTCGCCGCGGCGAAAAACCAGACCGGTCGCCTGTCCGACCTTGAGCGCTAGCTCCGGCGTGATGACGCCATTGGCGCGGCCGCGAATGCCATCGGTACCGAAATACTCACGCGCCATGCTGTCCCCGAAGCTTCCCCTTTTCGCAGCGATATTACCCTCTTCTGCGTGTCCTTTGTGACAAAAAATATTACAAAATACTGTTTAGGAAATTGCGGGTTCCTTCACCATATGACCATATCAATGAAATGAACGCACAATCAATCACATGCGCCATGATAGCGCGCAGCCGTCGGAAGCGCAGCTCCGCCGTTAGGGCCGCGGCTTGTCGCAACAGCGTGGCCACGGTTGGGTGAGCGAAACGGGGTCGGAACCGGGAAAGGTCTCCTCCAATCCGCGGTCTAACTCGCGATCGAGCTTCGCCTTGCACTCAGCATCCTGATCCGCACGACGCTTCGTCCTGCGATCGGATACTTGACGCTCGAACTCGGCCTGGTCCGGTTGCACCGTACGATTTTTGATCGAAACGTCCATCATGATCGCAATCCTATCAGGCCCCCCGGTGACGGGCGTCCGCCCTTTCAAGAGACAACCCAGGGCGGTCGC
>JASHOX010000041.1 GCA_030038415.1 Xanthobacteraceae bacterium | reverse complement strand
GCGCGACGGGGACAATAAGCCGGCGGCGGCATTGGCCCTCGCCGACGTCAATTTCGGCGCCTATCCGATGGCGAATGGCCTGACCCGGCTGCAATCTCGTTTCCTGGCGAATCCCGCCGATGCCGATGCGGCGAAAGCCGAGCGCGGCAAGATGCTCGATGCCGAGACCGCGCAACGGCTCGGCCTCGTCACCTTCGCGCCCGACGACATCGACTGGGACGACGAGGTGCGCGTGTTCCTTGAAGAGCGCGCCAGCTTTTCGCCGGACGCGCTCACCGGTCTCGAAGCCAATCTGCGCTTCGCCGGGCCGGAGACGATGGAATCGAAAATCTTCGCGCGGCTGACCGCATGGCAGAACTGGATTTTCCAGCGCCCCAACGCCATCGGCGAGGACGGCGCGCTCAAGCGCTACGGCACCGGCCAGAAGCCGGTGTTCGATACGCGCAGGGTATGAGAGGACTAAAGCCATGGACATTCAGAACGTCGATTACACGACCAAAATTCCGAACAACGTCAATCTCGCCGAAGACCGCCAAGTGTTGCGCGCGCTGGAAAGCTGGCATCCCGGCTACATCGACTGGTGGATGGACATGGGGCCGGAGGGCTTTCAGCAGGCGCTGGTTTATCTGCGCACCGCGGTCTCGGTCGACCCCAAGGGCTGGGCCAAATTCGATTACGTGAAAATGCCCGACTATCGCTGGGGCATTCTGCTGGCGCCGCAGGAGGAAGGCCGCACAATTCCGTTCGGCCGCCACTATGGCGAGCCGGTCTGGCAGGACGTGCCGGGCGAGTATCGCGCCATGCTGCGCCGCCTCGTCGTCATCCAGGGCGACACCGAGCCGGCGTCCGTCGAGCAGCAGCGCCATCTCGGCAAGACCGCGCCGTCGCTTTACGACCTGCGCAACGTGTTTCAGGTCAATGTCGAGGAAGGCCGTCACCTCTGGGCCATGGTCTATCTGTTGCAGAAATATTTCGGCCGCGACGGCCGCCAGGAAGCCGCCGAGCTGTTGCAGCGCCGCTCTGGCGACGCCGACAAACCGCGCATGCTCGGCGCGTTCAACGAAGCGACGCCGGACTGGCTGTCGTTCCACATGTTCACCTTCTTCACCGACCGTGACGGCAAGATGCAGCTCGAAAGCCTGGCGCAGTCAGGCTTCGATCCCTTGTCGCGCACCTGCCGCTTCATGCTCACCGAAGAAGCGCACCACATGTTCGTCGGCGAGACCGGCGTCGGCCGCACCATTCAGCGCACCTGCGAAGCGATGCGAGCGGCCGGCATCGAAGACCCGACCGACATCGACAAAATCCGCGCGCTCGGCGTCATCGACCTGCCGACGATCCAGAAGAAGCTCAATCTGCATTACACGCTGTCGCTCGATCTGTTCGGCTCGGAAGTCTCGACCAACGCGGCCAATTGCTTCACCGCGGGGCTGAAGGGCCGCTTCCAGGAGACCAAGATCGACGATGACCACCGGCTCGAACACGCGACCTATCCGGTGCTCAAATTCGTCGACGGCGAGATCAAGCGGGTCGACGAGCCGGCGCTGACCGCGATCAATATGCGGCTGCGCGACGATTACACCGCCGACTGCCAGCGCGGGCTCGACCGCTGGAACAAGATCATCGACAAGACCGGCGTCGCTTTCAAACTCGAGCTGCCGCATGTCGGCTTCCACCGCCAGATCGGCGAGTTCAAGGACGTGCGCGTCTCGCCCGCGGGTCAGATCGTCGACGAGGCGACCTGGAACCGCGACCGCAGCCAATGGCTGCCGTCCAAGGACGACGGCGATTTCATTGCCAGCCTGATGAAGCCGGTCACCGAGCCGGGCCAATTCGCCAGCTGGATCGCTCCGCCGCGCATCGGCATCGACAACAAGCCGGGCGATTTCGAATACGTAAAGATCGCGGCGTAGGCCAATTTGCCCGTGCGACCCCCGGGGCGATGAAGGCGATCCCAACACGATGGTTAATCGGGTCTTAACCTCGCCGCACCTATGCTATTGGCTGCGGCAATACGGCGGACGGCCCCGCTGTTGACTGATGTACAGGATGACCCGCGAGTCTGCCTCCATCGCTTCTGGCGCCAATTCCGGCGCTGCGTCTGTGCGCGCGCCCAATGGCCGGTCGCCGTTCGTGCGCTCGCGCGAATTGCTCGGCGATACGCCGCCCGGCAAGCCGCCGATCAGCCTCGCCGTCGGCGAGCCGCAGCATCCGATTCCGGCTTTTGTCGGCCCGATCATCGCCGCGCATGTCGCGGAATTCGGCCGCTATCCGGCCAATAAAGGCCTCGACGAATTCGGCGTCGCCGTCGCCGGCTGGCTCGGCCGCCGTTATGAACTGGCGCGCGCCGTCGATCCCGCCAACGAAGTGCTGGTTCTCAACGGCACGCGCGAGGGCCTATTTCTCGCCGCGCTTGCCGCCAAGAATTGGGTGACGCCGCGCGCCGACCGGCCGGCGATGCTTATTCCCAATCCGTTTTACGCCGCTTATGCCGCCGGCGCCGCCGGCGCCGGCTGCGAACCGGTTTTCCTGCCGACCACACGCGCGACCGGCTTCCTGCCGGACCTCGACGCGCTCGGCAACGAACTCTTAGCGCGCACCGTGGCGTTCTTTATCGCCTCACCATCCAATCCGCAGGGCGCGGTGGCCGATCTTGCTTACCTCGAGAAGCTGACCGCGCTGGCGCGGCGCTTCGGCTTTTTGATCATCTCCGACGAATGCTATTGCGAGATCTACAGCGAGCGCCCGCCGCACGGCATGCTCGAAGCGGCCGGGCCGGATTTCGCCAACGTCGCCGTCTTTCATTCGCTGTCGAAGCGATCGAGCCTGCCGGGATTGCGTATCGGCTTCGCCGCGGGCGATCGCACCTTCATGCGAACCTTTCTCGAGCTGCGCAACGTCGCCGCGCCGATGGTGCCGACACCGATGCAGCACGTCGCCATCGCCGCTTACAACGACGAGACGCATGTCGAGGAGAACCGGCGGCTCTATCGCGAAAAGTTCGATCTCGCCGACCAGATCATTGGCGATCGTTACGGCTATCGGCGTCCGGCCGGCGGATTTTTTCTCTGGCTCGACGTGTCGGCGCAGGGCGGCAGCGAGGCGGCGGCGCTGCGGCTGTGGCGCGAAGCCGGCTTGCGCGTCGTGCCTGGCCGTTATCTGGCGCGCGAGCAGGCCGACGGCAGCAATCCCGGCGCCGACTATATCCGTGTCGCCATGGTGCATAACAACGAGATCACCGCCGAAGCGATGCATCGCATCGTGGCGGTGCTCGGCTGAGTTGACTGACACAGAGATGGATCGACCGCAGCAATGTCGATGATCGATCGCGGCCTTGACGGCGTGGCACATCTGTCCGGCCAGCTCGGCGCCATCCTGCAGCGCCGGCTGCGCGAGCTTGGCGGCATTGTGCTGATCAGCCTCACCATGATGGCGGCGCTTGCGCTCGCCACCTGGTCGGTGCAGGATCCGTCGCTGAGCCACGCCACCGACGCGCCGGTACGCAATCTGCTCGGCATGCCGGGCGCGATCGCCGCCGATCTGATGATGCAGCTCCTCGGGCTCGGCTCGCTGGCGCTGTTGTTACCGATCGCGGTGTGGGGCTATCGGCTGCTCGGCCATCGCCCACTCAGCCATGAGCGACTCCGCGTGCTGCTCTGGCTTGCCGGCGCGGTGCTGACCGCCGCGTTCGCCTCTTGCCTGCCGAAGAGCCCGCGCTGGCCGCTGCCGTCGGGCTTAGGCGGCGTGATCGGCGACGCCGTGCTGCGGCTGCCGGTCTATCTGCTGCATGCGCCGCTTGCCGGCAGCCATCGCCTCGGCGCCGCCCTCGTGCTCGGCGCCGCCGCCCTCGTCACCTTCGCCGGCGCCGCCGGCATGCTCTGGCGTGACGCCATCGACGATGACGAAGTTGACGAGGATGAAGAGCAAGAGCCGGCGGAGGACGCCGACGACACCGGCTGGATCTCGCTTGGCTTTTTCGAGCATTACGTCTTGAGTTTCCGCGCGCGGCTCGCCCGGCTGTTCCGCAGCCGGCTGCGCGCGCCGATGCCGGCGCGGGACGATACCGCGATGCTCCGCCGCCGCGTCGAGCCGCGTTTCGCGGCAGCCGAGTCCGACGTCGAGGACGAGGACGTTGACGACGAGGCGGAGTCGGCGCCACGCGCGCGAAAGCCCCGGGCCGCCAAGGCGCCGCGTCGTTCCGGTAACGGCTATATCCTGCCGCCGCTTGAACTGCTCACGCCGGCAAGCAAAAGCGGCCGCGCCACCGTCAGCTCCGAGATGTTGCAGGAAAACGCCACCGCGCTCGAAGGCGTGCTCGGCGATTTCGGCGTGCGCGGCGAGATCATCAATGCGCGACCCGGCCCGGTGGTGACGCTCTACGAGCTCGAACCGGCGCCGGGCATCAAATCGTCGCGGGTCATCAGCCTCGCCGATGACATCGCGCGCTCGATGAGCGCGCTCTCGGCGCGCGTCGCCGTGGTGTCGGGCCGCAACGCCATCGGCATCGAATTGCCGAACCCGACGCGCGAAAAAGTCTACCTGCGCGAACTGCTCGCCTCGCGGGATTATGCCGAGACGTCCGCGCGGTTGCCGCTCTGCCTTGGCAAGGCGATCGGCGGCGAAGCAGTGCTGGTCGATCTGGCGCGCATGCCGCATCTGTTGATCGCCGGCACCACCGGCTCCGGCAAATCGGTTGCCATCAACACCATGATTCTCAGCCTGGTTTATCGGCTGCAGCCGGATCAGTGCCGGCTGATCATGGTCGATCCGAAAATGCTGGAGCTGTCCGTCTATGACGGCATCCCCCATCTGCTCACGCCCGTGGTCACCGATCCGAAGAAGGCGGTGGTGGCGCTGAAATGGGCGGTGCGCGAGATGGAGGAGCGCTACAATAAAATGTCGAAGCTCGGCGTGCGCAATATCGACGGCTACAATGCGCGCGTCGCCGAAGCGGACAAAAAGGGCGAGAAGCTCAACCGCACCGTCCACACCGGCTACAATCGCGAGACCGGCGAAGCGATCTACGAGAATGAGGAGCTCGACCTCGAGCCGCTGCCCTACATCGTCGTCATCGTCGACGAGATGGCCGACCTGATGATGGTCGCCGGCAAGGACATCGAAGGCGCCGTGCAACGGCTGGCGCAAATGGCGCGCGCCGCCGGGCTGCATGTCATCCTGGCGACGCAGCGGCCGTCGGTCGACGTCATCACCGGCACGATCAAGGCCAATTTCCCGACCCGCAT
>JASHOX010000040.1 GCA_030038415.1 Xanthobacteraceae bacterium | reverse complement strand
GGCGGTCTGTGGATCGAGCAGTCCGATATCGAGATTGCGGACGAGCCCCAGCGCCTCCTGGGCGATGACTTCGACGCCGTTTGCTTGGAGAAACGCGGCGACGCTCTGGTTGATCGAGGCGCTCCACGGCGCCCCGAGCACGATTTGTTTGACGGAAAGCACGCGCAACGCCTCGACCAGCGCCGTCGAGGCCGTAGTGGCCGGCTTGCCGCTTGCGGCGCTTATTCGTTTGATCAGTTCCTGGTCGTATCCCGGGCCGTTGCGTGACGACGGGGCGGTCGCCGGAAAAATGATCACGTCCACGTCGACGTCGGCCAGCTTTTGACTCTCGCTTTCGATTTCCTGGACGATCCGCAGCGTCGAGTCCGCATCGACGTTGTTCAACCGCATCCGCGCCACGTGCAGCGTGATGTCGTCCGGCAGCGCTCGGCCGATATCCCACTCCTGTGCCGAGCTCGAGGATGGCAGCAACAAACCGATCCGACGAAAGTCCTTTCGCTGCGCCATGGGAACCTCCTCGCCCGGTCACGTTCATATGTCACGTTCACATATTGCCGTGGCCGCGCTTGATGGTCTGGCGGATCACCGGCGCCGTGACCTTATCCGAGATCTGGATGTTCCAGATTTCGCTGTCGCCCTGCGCGGCGAAGTCGGCGAACAGCTTTGGGATGATCGAGACATCGCGGATCTCGTGGCCGCGCAGGCCGAAGCCGCGGGCGATGTCGTGCAGCGGCGGGCGGCCGAACACGGCCAGGCTGTCGTCCAGCCCGTCGGCGCGCAGCTTGTGAAACTCCGAGCCGTAGCCGCCGTCGTTCATGGCGCAGATCAGGATGCGAAGTCCGCAGCGCTTGAGCGTCTCGAGCTCCTGGATATGGAACAACAGCCCGCCGTCGCCTTCAAACAGCACGATCTTGCCGGCGCGGCCCTGCCGACGCGCCGCCGCGACGCCGAGCGCATAGGACAGGCCGTTGCCGACCGCGCCGAATTCGCGGACCGTCGTGTAGCGCTCCGCCGGCCGGCCACGCATCTGGGTGTTGAAATAGGCCTGATGGCCGCCGCCGACAACGCAGTCCCAATCCTTTGGCACGACCGCGTCGATGGTCCGGATCACCTCGCGCGGATCGAGCAGCCCAGGCTCGATGTCGAATGGCATCGAGTCCGGCGGCTCGGTGGCGATGCGATGCGCGAGCTCTTTCGAGCGGATCGCAGCCGCAGTCGGCTTGCCGGCGCCCAGCTTCCTGTCGAGGCCGGCAAGGATCGCCTCGACGCCGGCGAGCGCATCGGATCTGACATAGATGTCGGCGGCCTTCTGCCCGTCGCGCAAGCCGCGCGGGGCATCGTCGAGCTGAATCTTGAGGGCCTTGCCCCAATAGTGACCGCCGCCGACGTAGTACGACAGACTGGTGCCGACCGCGAGCACGAGGTCCGCGGATTCGAACATCTCTCTGCCCAACGAGGTGAAATAGCTGCCGGCGATGCCGAGCCCGAACGGGTGGTCGTGGAAAAGACCGCGCGCGGGCAGCGTGTTGGAGAGCAGCGCCCCGCAACGATCAGCAAGCTTGATCACCGCATCGCGCGCGCCGGACCACAGCACGCCACGGCCACCGAAGATGATGGGCCGCTTGGCCGCGGCCAGTCGCTCGACGGCTTCGGCCACGAGCTCGGGATCGGGCTGCATGCGTCCGACCTTGGGCTGATAGATCGCCGAGGTCTCGTAGGGCTGGTTGGCCATGTATTCGACCTTCTGCAGGTCGTAGGGAATGCCCAAGACCACCGGGCACCGCTCGTATTTGGCGACGTGGAAGGCCTCGCGCACATAGTCCATCATGCGCGGCACGCTGTGCGCGGCGATGTAATGCGCTCCGGTCGCCGTCACTAAGGGCGCCTGCTCGATATACTGGTTGTAGAACTTGGCGTTGATCGGAGATTCGCCGGCGAACACCACCATCGGCAGGCGGGCGCGCACCGCGGCCGGCAGCGCCGTCATCAATTGGGTCACGCCGGGGCCGCAGGTAACCGAGGCAACGGCGACCTTGCCGGTCGCTACGTTGTAAGCCGTCGCCGCCGCTACGGTAACGTGTTCGTGCCTGACGTGGACGGTATGGACGCCCGGCAGTTTAGCAAAGGCCGTGGACCAGTGCATGTTGCCGTCGCCCATCAGGACGAACTGGGTGTCTATTCCCTCCGCGAGGAACGCTTCGGCGAGGGCTTCGTAGAGTTTTGGCATGGGCGTGGTACTACCTGAATGATGAGGTGATGTTGGTACTTGGCGTTGATGCTTGGCTTCTTAGCATGCGGCGTAAAACGCGTCAGCGGCGACGGGCGCCATCAGGAGCCATAAGCCGGTCCCGGCGTGCCAATCAGAATATCGCTGTTGGTGATTATGCCAGCGCGTTCCGCACTCAGAGAACGACGCTCCGGATCGTCCAGGTAGGCGTCGTAGAGAGCGCGACTGGGAAATTTGAGCAGATGGACCTCAAAAGGCTCGCCCGATCCTTCCGATACTCTTGACGTCCGGATAGTACGGTCAATGACGCCGTCGTAACGGGCCATGATGCGCAAAACCTTGCTCTCATAGGCCTCGAACTCCGCCTCGAGACCTCCGCGGATCCAGAGTCTGACCAGTATGTAGAGGGGCGGGGCCGCCATGTTCGCCTCAACAATCGATCAATGCCGCCGCAAGAAGTCGATCACGATGTCGTTGAACGTGCCCGGCCGTTCCCAGGCCATGGCATGGCCGGCGTCCGGAATCACCGCCCATTCGTGATTTTGCATCTGCCGCGCCCATAGCCGCATCAAGGCCGGCGGCGCCAACAGATCGGCATCCGCGGCGATGGCCAGCGTGGGCGTCGGTATCGTTGCGATCTTGGCAAAAGTATTGGGTGTGCGCAGTTGCGGCTGAAAGCCGGCGCCCGGCTGGCGCGCGCCTTCGTCGATTTCGATCCAGCGCTTGGTGCCTTCCGGATTGGCGCCGCGATAAGACGAGCTGAGCTCCCGGTAATGCGCGGATTGTTTCCTGATATCGGGAATGGCGATCCGTTCGATGAAATCCGCGATTTCCTTATCCGCGATCGCTCCGGTAGAGGCGCCGACGACGAGGCTGCGCAGTCGCTCCGGCCGCCAGGCCGCATAATCCAAGGCCGCGAAACCGCCGCCCGCGACACCGATCAGGTGAAGCTTATCGAGCGCAAGATGATCGACCAACGCGTCGAGGTCGCCGGCGATGCTGCCCGGCTGCGGACCCGACGCCGGATCGGGTACGCTGTTGCCCCAACCGCGACGATCGAAGGCGATGACGCGATATCCGGCCCGCGAGAAACCGACGATCTGCTCCTCCCAGACGGCGCAGGTGCCGGTATTGGGGTGAAGCAGCATGATCGGCACTCCCGGCCCGCCACTGTCGACAAACCACAGCTTGACGCCAGGCAATTGCGCATGTGCGCCGCGAAGCGAGGGAGCCGGACTGCTGTGCATTGCTTTTATCGGTGCGCCGGATTGCCGGCGGGGGTTTGCGGCGTCGCCACGGAGTTCAATTGCGGGCCGAGCGCTTCGGGAGTGATCGGCGTGAAGGCCGGGGACTTGCCGCTCTTGCCGCCATAAGTCTCAAGCCCCTCCTTGGTCGAAACGACGTCGCCGGGCCGCAAGGTGGGATCGGTCTTCACGTCCAACGGCACGAGACCGAAAGCATCTTTGCCGTTGCATGTGCAATTGGCAACGAGCTGCTTGCGATAAAGGAAGGCAGTATTCAGATCGGAATAATGCGCGCCGTCACGGGCGGTCGCGGAGGCGATTTCGGCGCCAAAGAAGACTTTGGTCTGGCTGCTCGGGCAGATCGCGTGACAGGTCTCCACCGGCGTCACCCCGGCCATTTGCTCCAAGGGAAAGTGCTGGCCGTCGCACAGTCGCACGCAGAAGGCGACGGTGTGGCCGGTGGAGGCGGCACCCTCATTGACGTGTTCCGGTCCCAGCGGGGCCGGCGCGACGCGGCCGATCTCGGGTGGTGGCGGCGGCAGCTCGGGATTCGGCGGCGGCGCTTGCTGCTGCTGCGAGCCGCCGAACAGAAAATCGAAAAAACCCTGAGCGCGCGCCGCGCCAGTTGCCGTCAGACCGATGGCGCCGATCAGCGCGGCGATGAGAACGGTCACTCGCCGGTTCAACGCTCTGCTGCGACGCCTCGATGTCACCACACCACCTTACCGCCACACCGCGACTGCTCAGGTCAGTATTGGGACTTCCCGGCCGCACCGCAAGGCCGTCGCATTAGCCGGCCGCCGGCAGACGATCGATCTCGGCGGCGCCGACTTTGATTCGCGGTATGAGCTCGCGGCCGAAATCTTTCGTGTCGTTGAGCGGATCGAAACCGCGGATCAGAAACGAGCCGACGCCGAGCCGGTAATAGCGCAGGATGGCTTGCGCCACCTGTTCCGCCGTGCCGACCAGGCACGAGGTGTTGCCGAGCGCGCCGGTTGCGCGCGCGATCGGCATCCACAGCCGCTCGTCGTGGACGTCGCTTTCGAGCGCAAAGCTCATCAGCCGGCGCCCGGCATTATCGACCGGCCCGGTCATCGCCTCCTGCCGGCTCCAGCCCTTTTTGCCGCTCGCGCCGGTCATGGCCGCCAAAATCTTGTTGGCCTTATCCCAGGCTGCGCCTTCGTTCGCCGCGATGATCGGGCGCACCGAGACGTTGAAATCCGGCGTCCGTCCAAACGCCGCCGCTCGGGCGCGAAACTCCTGCATGCGTTCGCGCGTCGAGGCGAGCGGCTCGGCATAGATCGCATAGACGTCGCAAAGCCGGGCGCCCATGTCCAGCGCACCTTCGGAAGCACCGCCGAAGAACAACGGCGGATGCGGCTTCTGCAACGGATGCACGTCCGAATGCGCGCCCTTGACGCGATAGAACTCGCCTTCGAAGTCGAACGGCTTGTCGTTCGCCCAAGCGAGTTTCATCAATTCGAGATATTCCGCAGCGCGGCGGTAACGCTGCGCTTTCGGAGTGAAATCGCCGTCGCCCTGCTGTTCGTCGTCGGTCTTGCCGGTGATGACGTGCACGGCGAGCCGGCCGCCGGTCAGATGATCGAAGGTGGCGATCTTGCGCGCCATCAAGGTTGGCGCCACGAAGCCGGGCCGATGGGCGATAAGGTAACCGAGCCGCTTGGTCTGCGCGGCGGCGTGCAGCGCCACCAGAAAACCCTCGGCCGACGACGACGAATAGCCGACCAGAACCAGATCGAATCCAGCCGCTTCGTGGGCGCGCGCGGCCTCGATCACGTAATTCGGCGACAGACCGCCTTCGATGACGTGCAATGTCGCGGCGCTCGAGGGCGGCGTGACCCCGATCATCCCGATCATCCGAATAGACATGCGATTCCCGATCGGCTGTTTATCGTGGACGGCACAATAGCAGGACGAGCTTCTAGGGTCGCGCCCTGAAATCCTGGTTCGGGAACGCCGAGGCGTCGGGGACCTTGATCACAACGAATGGATGGTCGACCGCCTGATGGCAAGCGTTGCAACCCTGGGTCAGCTGATCGTAGGCGACGGCGAATTTTTTCGGATCTTGCTGCTTGATGGCCGCTTCCACGGCATTCATCGGCTGACCCAATGCCGCATCGACCAGCTCGGCCACCGGCAGCCCGCGAAAGCGCGGCTGCGCCTTTTTGATGCCGGCAAAGACCTGGCGGATTTCGACCAGCGCATAGGCCGCAAGAGGCCAATTTTCGCCATGGCCGGCCAAGCCGAGCTTGGCATGGCGCGGCTGCACCAGCGTGTTCATCATATCGCCCATCGACAGCACATAGGGCACGGGCGCTGCATCGGCCGCGTTCGGCGGCGGCGCTGCCGGCGCCGGTTGCTGCGCCATGAGGATGGTTCGGCTGGCGATAAGGAACGCAGTCACGAGTGTCGCAACGAGCACGGAACTCTTATTCATGGATCGCTCCCGTAACTTGCGCTTGGCATCTCGACGCCACCAACCTAATCCAGCGGTTCGAGGCGCAAGATTTCGGCGCCGTGATTGTTACCGGCCCAAAACGTGACCGGATCGGTCGAATTGTCGACGAAGACGCGCCGGATATTGGCCGGCCGCGGCAGCAGGTATTCGATGGAGCGCCCGCTTTGCGGATCGAAGCGCAGCACGCGATCGCTCGCCATGCCGGCGCTCCATAATTCCCCGTACTTGTCGCAAAAAACATCGTATGGATACGTATAGGGCGTCGGCGCGTCCCACTCCTTGAACGCTTCCGTCTTGGGGTCGAACATCGCGAGCTTATTGGCGGCAAATTCGGCAAACCACAGCCGCCCGTGCTCGTCGAGCATGGTCCGGCGCGGCCGGGAATTCGGCGTCGGCGTCGGAAAGATCGTGGCGGCGCCGGTGTCGGCATCGACGCGGCCGATATCCTCGTCGCCGAAATCCATGAAATAGAGATTGTTCCTGGCGTCCGCCGCCATGCCATAAGGCGCGTGCGGATGACCTTGCGGCAGAAACTTGAAGGGATCGATACGCTGGTACTTCCCGGTCTTTAGGTCGAGGCGCATGATGGCGTGCCGCGCGACGTCGTTGGTCCAGACCTTGCCGTCGACGTTGTCGCTGCGCGGCATCACCATAGACTGCTGCATGGCGTCGTCGTTAGCGACACCGTCGACCGGGAAAAGCTGAAAGGTCCTGGTTTTCATATCGAAACGGGCGAGCCCGGCCTGGAACATCATGGCGAGCCACAGATCGCCGCTGGCGTCCGGCTCAAGGTCGAGCGAGCCCGCCGGAAAGCCCGGCTTCAGCACCGGAATGGGAAATTCCTCGAGCCCGCCGGTCTTGGGATCAAGCTCGCCGAGAAAATTCTCGACGAAGTCCGAATACCAAACATTGCCGTCGTGGTCGGTGCGCACGTCGTGCGGCGCGATCGTCTGACGCGGCAGATCGTATTCGGTGATGACGACGCGGGTAGCGCGGCCCTTCGGCCGTGGCAGGGTATGCAAATCATAATTCCAGAGCGGCCCGTTGCTCAGATTTATCGTCGCCAGATAGGCGGCGAGCTTGGCAACGACGCCGGTGTTGATCTTGACCGGGGCGACGCGCATCTGCACCCGGGCTTGGATCGTGTTGTTGGCATAGTGCGCCATGCGCTCCAGCACCGGAGCGAATTGTTCGGCAGTGTGGGTCGAACTGGCGATTCGCTGCAGTGTGTGGCAGCTCATGCACTCCATCAGAGGCCGCTTCTCTTCCGCCGTACCGGGCATGCTCATCAGCCACTCGGTGTTGGTGAGCTGCGCGGCAAGGTCGGCGGTCTTGGTAAGCTTGATCGCAATATCGGCCGGCGCGTCGCCAAGCTCGATCGTCTTTGGACCGGCGAGATCGTAGCCGGTGGCGCGAATGCGCAGCGCGTAATGCCCGGGCGACAATCGACCGTCGGGAAACCGGAAGCGGCCCTGCGCGTCGCTGACGACCGTCACGGTGACAGGCGAGCCCAGTTTTTGCGCGCTGACCAGCACGCCCTCCATCGCGCCTTCTTCGGCGGAACCGACGGTGCCGGTCAGCGTCTGCGCGCGGGACGGCGCCGCCTGGATACAGGCGAACAGCAGCGCTATCGCGGCGACAGCGTAACGCGCCCGCGTCATGGGCTACTCTTTCTGCAAAACGCAATCCACTTCGATCGGATCCGTCGTGTCGCCGGGCGCATTGGGACGCCGCACGATATTGGCTTGCTTGTAACCATCCTTGGCGCAGGAGATGACAATGTCGTCGGGATTGATGCTTTTGGCAAAGCCCGCGATTTTGTAAACGCCGATGCTATTGCTGGTGGTGACGAGCGCGCCGCCGCTTTTGACCGTGGCGGTCACCCGGGCATCGCCAACGGCGGAGCCATCTGCATCGCGCACGAAGCCGAAGAACGGCGGCCCGTCATTGGCGCTGGTGTTGGTGTCGTCGCCGAAGGTCATTTGACCGCCGCCGCGCGCCGCGGTCAGACCGCCCAGCAGCAGGGCAACAATCAAAGCGGCCCGGGTTCTCCCAAGCTTGATCTGCCGCGTCATCGCGTGAAATAGCCGCTGAGCATGTGCGCAATCGCCGCGATCGAACAGACTGGAACGAGCCATGCCAGGCCGGACCACAGCCGACGGCCGGGATTGCCCGGCAGATAACAGACGATCAGTCCAGCCACCGCGCCGGCAATCGCCGACGTCGCCATCCAGCCGTACCAATACATGGTAGGCCCGTCCGACGCAGGGTGGTTGAGAAGCAGCCATTGACCGGTCTGCGGACCATAAGAGAACAGCGGCCAGTTGTAATAGACCGCGAAATAGTACACCGCCGCATAGACCACGGCGAAAGTGACGGCGAAGACGGGAAACCGGCTCTGATTGCTCATGCTCCGCCTCTCACGTGCCAATGCCGCGAACATTGTTGGCGACATGGCCGGCCAGAAACGCCCACCAGATGATGAAGGCAAGCAGCGTGGTCAACAATTTACGCGTACGCAAATCGCCGGCGTTGGTCGACGGGCGCCAAAAATACCAATAGGCCGGCAGCAGCGCCAAGCCGATAGCGATCAGGTGTTCCTTGATTTCGAAGGCGCCGACCGATTTCCAGTAATGGCCCAATTCCATCATGAGCCTGGAGGTGATGCGGTATTTGGTGTAGAGGACGCCGCCCAACGTTGCGGTGATGAGGTAGAGCACGATGATGGCATTGACGTAATGGGCAGATCCCACCGCGCGGTAGCGGGCCACGAAATTTGTGGCGCCGGCGCGTACCGGCGCCCAGACGCTCACCACCTGATGGGTGACGGCGCCGAGCAGCAAAAATGCCAAAAGCCCATGCGTGATGACTAGTGCGATCCACATTTTTCCTCCCAGCCGTCTTTTCGCGCCATCTGTGTGACGCTTCGTCCATGCGCGACAGCGCCGCACACCCGTACTCGTCGCCCTGATCGGGGTTAAGTGTAGCGTCTGCAAGAGCGTTCGGTAAAGTTCCAACCTGCCGCGTGGCGCCCCGCGGGAACCGCGCTCAGACGTAAACGCTCTTCATCTGCCCTTCGGGATAGCGCAAGCCGGCGACGGCGCCGATCGGTATCGCACTCGAAATCTGCGCCAGATCGTCGTCGCTGAGCTTGATCGAGAGCGCGCCGATGTTTTCGATGAGGCGATCTTTGTGCTTGGTTCCCGGGATCGGCACGATGTCGTCGCCCTGCGCGAGCAACCATGCCAGCGCCAGCTGGCCGGGCGTGCAGTGTTTTCTGCGCGAGATTTCCGCAACCTTCTGCACCAAGCCGAGATTATGGCCGATATTTTCCGCGGCGAAGCGCGGATGCCGCTTGCGCGCATCGTTGTCGGCGAGTGTGGCGGGATCTTCGACCGCACCGGTGAGGAGGCCGCGGCCGAGCGGCGAATAGGCAACGAAGGCGATGCCGAGCTCGCGCGTGGTGCGCAGCGTTTCCTCGCCCTCGGTGCGGTAGAGCAGCGAGAATTCGTTTTGCACCGCCGCGATCTTGTGCACGGCGTGTCCTCGGCGAATGGTTTGCGGGCTCGCCTCGCTCAAGCCCAATGCGCGGACCTTGCCTTGCTCAACGAGCTTCGCCATGGCGCCCACCGTGTCCTCGGTCGGCACGGTCGGGTCGATGCGGTGCTGGTAATAGAGGTCGATCACGTGCACGCCCAGGCGCTTGAGGCTTGCCTCGCAGGAAGAGATGACGAATTCAGGCCGCCCGTCGGCGACCTTGCCGCCGCGCCCGCCGAGATTGCCGAACTTCGTCGCCAGCACCACGTCCGAGCGCCGGCCTTTGATGGCCTTGCCGACGAGTTCCTCGTTGTGGCCGGCGCCATAGGCGTCCGACGTGTCGAGCATGGTAATGCCGCGATCGAGCGCCTCGCGAATGAGCGCGATCCCGTCATCGTCGTTGCTCTTGCCGTAGACGCCGGAAAGCGACATGCAGCCGAGCCCGATGGCCGAACTTTGGATGCCGGACGAACCGAGCTTGCGCGTGGGAAGTTTGGTCATTGCTTACTCTCCTGCTGCCTGCGCTTCCTGCTCTGACGATATTTAACCGCATCCGGCCGGGCCGCACTATGCCCGTCCGACAGCCTTGGCGATGACGCCCGCTGGGTTGGCCGGTGCGGCGTCTGCGGTCCACGCAATATAACGGTCGGGCCGGATCAGCATCAGCTTCGCCCCGTAAGCCGCGCGTCCGTCTCGATAGCTGTCGCACACGGTTTTGAGTGGAACGCCGAGGCCGCGCGCCACCTTATCGAAACCCGCGACCGTTTGATCCTCGCCGTCAAAGGCGAGCAAGGTGAAATCCCGGCCGAGCTCCTCGAAGACATTGCGGCCGGATGACAATAGCTGCGGCGGCAGGTGGTGACCGGCACGGGCCTTGAAGGTGTGGCTGCCGCGCGCGCTGCTGGCGCCGCCGGGCGGGCCGAATACGATCGGCGAGCCCTCGTAGTGCGGCTCGTAGGTCAGGACGCGCGGCGCCGCGGCGCCAGCGTGTTCGGTCCAAGCGCTTTCGAATTCGGTACGGTTGCGATCCGGGCTGTAGCGATCCAGGAATATCCGATCGCGCTGGATGCCCGCCTCGATAAAGTCGCGGCCGGTTTCCATGAAAATCGGCTGGCGCTCGGCGGTATAGCTTTGCAACAGAGCGTCATTGCCCCAGCCCCGCAGCTTGGCCGCGAGTTTCCAACCGAGATTGGCGACGTCGTCCAGGCCGTTATTGAGACCGTATCCGCCATATGGCGGGTGCGAATGGGCGGCATCGCCGGCGATGAAGGCGCGTCCCACTTGATAGCGATCGGCGACGGCGATGCGCAAATCCCAAAATCCGACATAGTCGAAATCGCAGGCAAAGGGAAAGCCCGCGGCTTTGTGCAATAGCGCGAGAAAATCGTAATTGTCCTGCGTGGTGTCGGCCGGCACCGGCGAGTGAAAAAACCAGCTTTCACCGACGTCGACGCGGCCGAAGAACTGCCAATAGCCCTGCAGATCGGGATGCAGCACGCGATAAGTGGAACGCGGCGGAAAGCGCTTGAGCTTCTCGTGCAGCTCGCGCGAACGGAACAGCGCCAGCACCATGAGCTGGTCGAAATCCGCGCCGCTGCGCTCGATGCCGATTTGCCGCCGCACGATGGAATGACCGCCGTCGCAACCGACCACGTATTCGGCTTCGATAACCTCGTGCGCCGTGCCGCCTTGCTCGACCGCGCTGACGCGGACGCCGCCGGCATCCTGCTCGATTTTCTCGGCAGCCCAGCCGAAGCGGGTCGTCACCTCGCCGAGCTGCGCCAATCGTTTGCGCAGCACGTCTTCGACGAGATATTGCGGCAGTCTTTCGTTCTCTTCGAAATAATAGGAATTGACGATCTCGCGCAGCGGCGGCGCGTACCAATACTCGTTATTGAGGTCGCGATAGGCGACGATGCCGCTCATCGGATAATCCGGCGGCAAAATCCGCGCGGCGCGCACCTGATCGGCGACGCCCCAGGCATAAAAATGCTCCATCGAACGCTGGGTCAGATTCTGGCCCTTGGGGATGCGCTGCGGTTCGGTGCGGCGCTCGATCAAGGCGCAGGAAATTCCACGCAGGCCAAGCTCGACCGCGAGCGCGACGCCGACAGGCCCTCCGCCGACGATGACGACCTGATACCGTTTGTTCATTCCTGGATCTGTTGTGATTTTCTTTGGATTGAGGGTCCGTCACTGCCGCAGCAGCAGGATCGGATTGGGGGTTTGCGGCACGCGCTGCCAAGTCTTGGCGTCGTTTTGCTCGAATTGCCAGTTCCGTCCGTGCGCCGAGTATAGAACCAAAGCGCCCTCGTCCATGCGCCACGCGCTCGGCGCAAAGGCCATGACGAAAGCGTCGCAGCCAGGCTTGACCGTAAGCGCCAAGGCGTCACCGGCCGGATTATTGGTCAAGGTCAGCACACAGATGGGCTTGCCGGCGCCGCGCGCGACCGCCCAATCGCCGAGCATATCGGCGGCGGTGAGGGTGGGCGCCGCCGCGGCGGTCTGCAAAATATAACGACCCTCTTCCGGCGTGAACCCGTCGTACATGCCGCCTTCGACTTCGCTGAGCTCCACGACCTCTTTGCCATCGGCATCGAGCAGGCGCAAATCGCCGTAATTGTCCAACGACCAGCCGACAATATTGACGGTCGACGGAAACAGGTTTGGACAATTCTTGTCGACATCGAGCTTATAGCCGCCAGTCGCCGCATCGGCGCGGAACGTGAAGTGGCAGATTCGATCGTGATCGGCATTGGAGAATTCCCAGGTGCCGATCATGGCATTGGCCGCGTCGCTCAGGCCGTTTTGCGGTTTCGCCGACTGCGGCGGCTGCGGCGCTCCCGGCGCCGCAGCGTTTGGCGCGGGATTCGTTTGCACCGGCGCTGCTTGCGGCTGGGACTCATTTTGCCCGCCGCTTGGCAAATTTTGCGCAAAGCTCGCGCCGCCCCACAGGCTCGCCGCAACAGCTCCCGCAATGATCGCGCCACGACTGTTCATGACCGGCTGCTTTCGACCCTCAAGCGCCCCACGACGTAAAGAGCGTCTCCGGCACTGGCGTCAGCGGCGGCTTGCCGGCCGCCCAAGCCAGGATGTTATCGACCACGAGCTGGTCCATCTTCTCGCGCGTGTGGACCGATCCGGAGCCGACGTGCGGCCATAGCACGACATTGTCCATCGCCATCAGCTCGGCCGGCACGTCCGGCTCGTTGGCGAACACATCGAGGCCCGCAGCCATGATGCGCCTGTCTTTGAGCGCCTTGATCAGAGCCGGCTCGTCGACCACCGAGCCGCGCGCCATGTTGATCAGAATGCCGTCCAGCCCGAGCGCTTCCAGCACTTTCGCGTCGATCATTTTCGCTGTTGCGGCGCCGCCCGGCACGATGACCAAAAGGACATCGACGTCGCGCGCCATGTCGAGCAGGCTGGGATAGTGACGGTAGGGAAGTTCGCCGCGCTTTTTCCGCGTGTGATAGACGACGGGCACTTTCATGGCATCGAGCCGGCGCGCGATCGCCTGCCCGATCGCGCCCATGCCGACCATGCCGACGGTGCGATCGCGCAGCGAGGCCTTGCTCAAAGGATAAGCGCGTTCGGTCCATTTGCCGGCGCGCAAATAGCGCTCGGCCTGGGGAAATTCGCGCACGGTGCAGAGCAGGAGACCGAGCGACGTGTCGGCGACCTCCTCGGTCAATACGCCGGCGGTGTTGGTCAGGATGATGTTGTGCGCGGCCGCCCATTTGGCGTCCATGTGATCGTAGCCGACGCCGAAGCTCGCCACGATCTGCAGCTTGGGAAACCGCGCCATCAGCTCGCCGGGAATCTTATAGGCCGTATCGCTGCAGGCGATGGCGCGCACCTGGGCATGCTCGGCGATGAAAGCGTCGCGGTCCTTGGCTTCGGCCGCTTTGTACAGCGTGCAGGCCGCCTCGAGGCCCCTGACGATGACCGGCTTCGGCGGTCCAAGCAGCACGACTTCGGGTTTATCGGCGGGCATGCTTTTCACCGTTTACACCAGCATGCTGACCGGCGCTTCGAGAAAACTTTTCACAGCGGCAAGAAGCTCGGCACCGAGCGCGCCGTCGACCACGCGATGATCGCAGCCCAGCGTCACGCTCAGCATGCTCACGAAGGCGACGCCGCCGTCGGCTTTTTCCACCGCCTGGCGGCGCGCGGCGCCGACCGCCAGGATGGTCGCGTGCGGCGGATTGATGATGGCGGTGAACTCGCGCACGGCATGCATGCCGAGATTGGAGATCGCCGACGAGCCGCCCTGGTACTCGGCGGGTTTTAGCTTTTTGTCGCGGGCGCGTGCCGCGAGGTCTCTCATCTCCGCCGAGACGGCGCTCAGCGGCTTCGTCTCTGCATTCCGGACGATCGGCGTGATCAGGCCGCCGTCGAGCGCGACCGCGATGCCGATATCGGAATGCTTAAAGCGCAAAATGCGATCGCCCGCCCAGACCGCATTGGCCGCCGGGACGCGCTGCAAGCCGAGCGCCAGCGCCCGGATCACGAAATCGTTCAGCGAAAGTTTGAACTCAGGCTTGCCATCTTTGTCCTTGGCCGCGGCGGCATTGGCGTCCTCGCGCAGCGCGATAAGCCGGTCGATCTCGACGTCGGCGGTGAGATAGAAGTGCGGAACGCTCGCGGCCTGCGTCAGCCGGGTCGCGATGGTGCGGCGCATGCCGTCGAGCGGCACTTCTTGGTAGCTGTCCGAAGCGTAAAGTGCCTTGATGTCCGCTGTACTCGGTCCCTCGGCGAGCGCGGTCGAGGGCCGCGGCGCTGCCGCGACGTCGCTGGCCACGATGCGGCCATGCGGGCCGGAGCCATGCAGCCGCGAAAGATCGATGCCGGCTTCGCCGGCAAGCCGCCGCGCCAGCGGTGTGACGGTCACGCCGCTAGACAAACGCGCCGGGCCGTAATTGCGCTCCGGCGTACGGACCTCGAAGAACGGATCGAGCTTGATCGGAGTCTGTTGCGCCGACTTCTCCCGCTCATTCCCGCGCCAGCGGGAATCCAGGGGCGCTTGCTGCTGGACTCCCGCTTTCGCGGGAGTGAGCGGAGTTTGTGCTGCCGGGGCGGCTGGTGCGTTCGCCGCCGCTCCCGATCCATCCGCAATAACGCCCACTACCGCGCCGACCGGAGCGATTTCACCCGCCACAACGCGGATTTCGGAAAGCACGCCTGTCGTGGTCGACGGCACTTCCATCGAGACCTTGTCGGTCTCGATCTCGAACAGATTGTCGCCCGGCTTGACCGGCTCGCCGGCCGCCTTGAACCATTTGGTGATCTTGCCTTCGGCGACCGTTTCGCCGAGTTGCGGCATCAGAATGTCCATGGTCTATGCCGCCTCACCCGATCCGTTCCCAGATCACTTCGCGCGTCGTGCCGACCGGGCGCAGAATAAGCCGGTCGCCGACGAATTCGTAGCCGCGCACGACATCGCCTTTGTCGCCGGGCTGCACGCTGCCCTAGCGATGATGGGTGACGGTGCCGGCCCGCTCGTCGACCGAGTAGGTGCCGAAATAGGCGATATGGTCGGCGAGCGCGGCTTTCGCCTCTTCGCCGGTCGGCTCCTTGCCGGCCCGCGGCACGTCGCGATCCGGCGCGACCTGACAGGCCATGTGGCCGTGAACGTCGTAGATGATGATGCCTTTCGGGCGCGCGCCACGCTC
>JASHOX010000039.1 GCA_030038415.1 Xanthobacteraceae bacterium | reverse complement strand
TTCGTCGGCGCCGCTGATGATGAGGACGGGCACCCGGCAACCGATATCGCGCAGGTGGCAGAGCACGTCGATGCCGCTGCGCGCCCGAATCGAAAGATCGAGCGTGACGCAATCGAACGGATTGGCGTCGAATAACGCCACGGTGCTTTCGTAGCTGGTCGCCTCGGCGATGTCGAAGCCCAATGCAATAGCGAAGCGCTTGATAATCATGCGATGAACATTGTCGTCTTCGATGATCAATAGCCTGATCTGTCGCTGCGCGGCCGGTTCGATCCTTGTCCTCGGCGACGCCGGTCTCGACATAATATCTGCCCTTTGCTCACTGCCGCCGATTGACTAAAGCGCGACGGCAAAGAACGAATTAAGCTACCGGCCCGGCCGTCTTATGCTGCGCTACTAACCCAGTATAAGATCAATGCGTCCGGCGAGCGCGCCGGAAAGGGTTTTGTTCACCGGTCGGTAAACCTGACGCTGCAATCTGTCCCTTGCGCGCGCCGCCTCCGGCCCGATCGTCCACCGCGCACTGGCATCGCAAATCTGGTCAGTGGGCGGCGCGCGCAGCAAACCACAAATCGCTGGGACGGCCATTGTTCGAAGGCGCGGGGTCTGAACACGCGCGCTTATCGCAGTATAAGCGAATTGCCAACTTTCGCCGTCGCATTCCGACATTCCTCTACCGAGCAGTAATTACTCCAGCTTCAGATAGACGACGTACGCCACGCGCGTGTGCGGCAACGGCCAATTCGGCCGCTCCTCAATTATTTGGATTGGGTGGTGACGAACGTGCAAACACCTACTGTGGAAGAAGCAGCCGGCGGTAGCTGGCGGCCCACTGACGCGCCGCCGGCCGGCCTGACGCAATTCATCAGCTTCGCCATCGGCAACGATCAATATGGCGTCGACATCATGTCGGTGCGCGAAATCAAGGGCTGGTCCGACGTCACCCACCTGCCGCGCCAACCCGAATATATCCGCGGGGTACTCAATCTCCGCGGCGTCATGGTGCCGATCGTCGATCTGCGCCGTCGCTTCGGCCAAGGCAAGACCGACGCCGGTCCGATGCACATCGTCATCATCGTCAGCGTCGACAGCCGGCTGGTCGGCCTCCTTGCCGATCGCGTGCTGGATATCGTGTCGGTGGAAGTCGCCAAGATTCAGCCAGTGCCGCAGATCGCGAGAGCCGCGCGCGTCACCTTCCTGGCGGGCCTCGTCACGATCGACGACTTCATGATTGCGCTGATCGACCTCAACAATCTTCTGGCCAAGCAGAGCGAGGACGAGGCGGCCACGATCAATTAGCGGACTTCCTCCCGGCGCAATGAACAGGAAAAGGCCGTCGGACGGCAAATCAGGGGAATTGGAAATATGTCGATCAAATTCAAGCTCTACAGCGGCTTTGGCGTTCTCGTCATCCTGACGCTCGCCCTTGTCCTGTACGTGGTGCAGGTGTTCGGCGGTGTTGCAGAGTCAGTCACCAGAATGGACGGCATCGCCGAAAACACGACTCGGACTCTGCTAACCGAAGATTATTTGGAGAGGCTCCGCCGCAGCGCGCTTCGTTATGCTTACGATCACGACGAGCCGTCACGAAAGGAGAATGGTGAAGTCGCGGCCCTGGCGCTTTCCACACTACAAGCGGCACAAAAGGCGACGCCGTCCGAAGAACGGAAAAAGATGTATGGGGACGTCTTGGCGGGCCTCACCACCGTGCAGCAGAATTCCCAATTGCTGTTTGAGACGGAACAGAAGGTAATGGCCGCGCAGGTCGAGCTCGCCAAGCATGGGGACGCTCTGAGTGCCACCACCCACGCATTGATTGATAATCTTCACACGTCATCCGATCAATCACTCGAGCTTCTGGCAGCAAAACTCGACTCTCAATTATTGACAGTGCGTCTCGCCAATTTCCGGGCGCAGCTCACTCTTGATGCAAAGGGCTTGGCGGCCTTCGACGACGCAGTGTCCGCGGCGATAGCGACAATTGATGCCTTGGAAAAGACCGGCCCGCAAGACACTCGCGGGCAGACCGCTGCCCTCAAGACTGCGCTCGCAGCCTACGTTGCCGTGTCGAGACCGTATCTGAACAATATGAAGCAGACAGGCGACCTCTACCGCAATCAGATCGCTCCTCAAATCAAGCAGATGCAGGCTACGATTGCGACCCTGCGGGAGCAATTGCAGCAAAACTTCGAGGCGACCCGAAGTGAGGTTGAGAGCTCTATCGCCAGTACTGTTCTTAATCAAAAGATCGTCGGCTGCGGTTTGCTGCTCCTCGGCGCTTTGATCGCCTTCTTCGTTGCACAATCAATTCTCGGACCAATTCGCCGCTTGGTCGACGTGCTCGCTCAGATCGAAAAAGGCAACACCAACGTGGAAATCAAAGGCACCGAGCGCAGCGACGAAATCGGTTCATTGGCCAAGGCCGTCGTCGTGATCCGTGCCTCGCGCGACACCGAATTGGCTAACAACCGGATCAAGACCGGCCTCGACGTCGTCCGCTCCAACGTGATGTTGGCGGACGACCAGTACAACATCATCTACATGAATAACTCTTTGCGTCAGATGTTGCGCGATTCGGAAACGGAATTGCGCAAATCGTTGCCAAACTTCGACAGCAGCAAGCTCATCGGCGTCAACATTGACGCATTCCATAGAAACCCGTCGCATCAGCGCGGCATTCTCGACAAGCTCACGAGTTCATATGAAACGCGCATTACCGTCGGCACGCAGAAGTTCTACCTCGTTGCCACTGCCGTCATGGACAAGGACGGCAAGCGTGCCGGTACCGTCGTGGAGTGGCAAAACGAGACAATGGAGAAGGCCATCGAGGGAGAAATTGACGCCATCGTTAAGGCGGCGATCGCCGGCGATTTCACGCAACACGTGACGACCGAGGGCAAGAAAGATTTCATGCTCAATCTTGCTACGTCCATGAACAATCTTTGCGACAGCACCGGCCGAGCGCTCGCCGATGTCGCGCGCATGCTCAACGCTCTGGCGAACGGCAATCTGACGCCGCGCATCACCGCGGAGTATCAAGGGGCATTCGCCAAGCTGAAGTCCGACGCCAATGCGACGGCCGAGCAGCTCAGCTCGACCATCGGCGATATCAAAGCCGGAGCGCGCGAAGTTCACAACGCGGCGGCTGAGATTTCGGCGAGTACGACGGACTTGTCGCAGCGCACCGAGGAGCAGGCGGCAAGCCTGGAGCAGACCTCAGCCTCGATGGAAGAGATCTCCGCGACGGTAAAGAAGAACGCCGAGAATGCGCAACGGGCCAACGAGCTGACTTCCGGTTCGCGTGCAACTGCGGACCGCGGTGGCGCCGTAGTCGCCGACGCAGTCAAGGCGATGGCGCGGATCGAAGAATCTTCGCGCAAGATCGCCGACATCATTGGCGTCATCGACGAGATCGCCCGCCAGACCAATTTGCTGGCGCTCAACGCCGCGGTCGAGGCGGCGCGCGCCGGCGACGCCGGCCGCGGCTTCGCGGTGGTGGCGTCGGAGGTGCGCAGCCTGGCGCAGCGGTCATCGCAGGCGGCCAAAGACATTAAGGACCTGATCACCAGCAGTTCGGGTCAGGTGCAGGACGGCGTCGGACTTGTCAATCAGGCCGGGACCTCGCTCAGCGAGATTGTCGACTCGATCAAGCAAGTGGCCGACATCGTCGCTGACATCGCTACCGCCAGCTCGGAACAGGCGGAGGGTCTGGAACAGATCAACAAGGCGATAGCGCAGATGGACGAGGCCACGCAGCAGAACTCGGCGCTGGTCGAAGAGATCGCGGCGTCGGCCAAGGCGCTGGAGCAGCAG
>JASHOX010000038.1 GCA_030038415.1 Xanthobacteraceae bacterium | reverse complement strand
TCCTCGACGAGCTGCGCGCGCGGCTTCCGGTCTCGGAGGTCGTCGGCAAGCGCGTGAAGCTGCGCAAGGCCGGGCGCGAATTCAAAGGCCTGTCGCCGTTCAACAAGGAGAAGACGCCGTCGTTCTTCGTCAATGACCAAAAGGGGATGTGGTTCGATTTCTCCTCGGGCAAGAACGGCAACATCTTCGACTTCGTTATGCTTACCGAGGGCGTGAGCTTTCCGGAAGCGGTCGAGCGGCTCGCCGGGCAGGCGGGCATACCGCTGCCGGCCTATTCGCCCGAGGATCAAGCGCGCGAAGAGCGAAGGAAGACGCTGCACGAGGTCGTCGAGCTTGCAGCCAAATTCTTCGAGACCAATCTCGCTGCGCGCGCCGGCGCACGCGGCCGCGGCTACCTCGCCGACCGCGGCATTGCTCCGGCGACGCAATTAAAGTTCCGTATCGGCTACGCTTCCGCCGAACAGTACACGCTCAAGGAGCATCTCGGCGCGGCGAAAATTTCGGTCGAGGACATGGTCGAGGCCGGGCTTCTCGTCGCCGGCGAAGACATCGCCGTGCCCTACGATCGCTTTCGCGAGCGTGTGATGTTCCCGATCGCCGACGCTCGCGGCCGCGTCATCGCCTTCGGCGGCCGCGCGCTCGATAAGGACGCTCCCGCCAAGTATCTCAATTCGCCGGAGACGCCGCTGTTTCACAAGGGCGCGACGCTCTACAACATCGCCGCCGCGCGCAAAGCCGCCCACGACGGCGCGCGCGTCATCGCAGTCGAGGGCTATATCGACGTCATCGCCATGGTCACCGCGGGGTACGAAGCGACCGTGGCGCCGCTCGGCACCGCGCTCACCGCCGAGCAGCTGGCGCTGATGTGGCGGATGGCCGACGAACCGATCCTGTGCTTCGACGGCGACGAGGCCGGCAGGCGCGCCTCCTACCGCGCGGTCGATGTCGCCCTGCCGCTGCTCAAGCCCGGCAAGAGCCTGAAACTCGCGACGCTGCCCGACGGCCAGGATCCCGATGACCTCGCCCGTTCCGCCGGACGCGAAGCGATCGAGGACGTGCTGTCCGCCGCGCGCCCGCTGGCGCAAGTGCTATGGGCGCGCGAAAGCGAAGCCGGTCCGTTCGATACGCCGGAACGACGCGCGGCCTTCGAGGCGCGCCTTGGCGAAGTGACGTCAGCAATTGCCGATGAAACAGTGCGCCGTTACTACCGGCAGGACTTTTCCGAAAGACTTCGCCGTATGTTCGCTCCGGCGGAAATCTCGACGCGCCGGCGGGGCTTCAACGATAAACGCTTCGAGGACAAGGGACGGCGCGGCGGCGCGGCGCGGTCAAGCGCCGGCGGCTTCGGCCGCGACGAGGCCTATGTGGCGGCGAGCGCCCACCTTGCAGCAAGCCCGCTGCATCGCGGACACCGTGTCGCGATCCCGCGGCGCGAAGCGCTAATCCTGCAAGCCGCGCTCAATCACCCATGGCTCCTCCACGACCACCTGGAGGAACTCGCCGCCGCCGAGTTCCGCCACGTCGATACGCAGAAGCTTAAAGGCGCGCTGATCGACGTCTTCGCCCATCATTTCGCCGAAGAATTTGCGAAAGACGCAGGTCCGGACGGCGACGGCGAGCGCGCGGCGCTCGCGGCCGAACTCGGCAAGCGCGGATTCGGCGATCTGCTGGAGCGTATCCACCGCAGCATCACCACCCCCTCGGTCTGGGGCGCGCGGCCGAACGCCGCCGCTGCCGATGTTTTGTTGACCTGGAAGCAGCTCGTTGCCTTGCATCGGCAATGGCATTCCCTAACTAGGGAACTTAGAGACGCGGAAACTGCGCTCGGGGCGGACAATACCGAGGCTAATTACGCGCGGTTGCGCGATGTCAAAGCCCGGCTGTCCTCGCTCGATGGAACCGAGGCCCTGGTCGAGGGCTTCGGTGCCTCGTCGGGCCGAGCCACGAGGTCGCTGTAGTCCGCTATCTCTTCCTCCCCAAACGGGGAAAGGAGGTAGCGGGTGCTGGACTCGAAGCCGCCGGCGAGGGAATAAGAGGTCGCCTTCCCGGTTAGGGTTAGTCGGAGCTTAACGGAGTTCCGCCACATTTGGCCTCGATTCGGGCGGTGCGGACGGGCTTTTGCCCCTTCGCGCTGCCCTTTTTGGCCGAAGCCCTGGCACCCCCAGCGTTCCGCCGGGGGAGGGAGCCGGCCCAACAACAAGGGACCGCAGGGTCTAAGCCCCGTGGTTCCCGGTGTGTACTCCCCCCGCCTTGGGGTGAGACTCACGACATAGAGTAGGGGGACGCAAGATCGCGCCCCGTGGAGACAGAGACATGGCAACCAAGAGCGTGGCCTCCAAACCCGTCGCGACCAAGGCCAAACCAGTGCGACCAAACGGGTCGGTCCCGCAAAAGGATGCCGAGGCGCCGGAAAAGGAAACCCCGGAAACGCCCGACGCCCCGCTGCCGCTGCTCGACCTGTCCGACGCCGCCGTCAAGAAGATGATCAAGTCCGCCAAGAAGCGCGGCTACGTCACCTATGAGCAGCTCAATGCGGTGATGCCGTCGGAGGAAGTCACTTCGGAGAAGATCGAAGACATCCTGGCGATGATGAACGAGATGGGCATCAACGTCGTGGAGACCGAGGAAGCCGAGACCGACGGCGAGGAAGCCGAAGAGGCCGAGGAGGAAGAGAGCGAAGGCGGCGAGATCGTCGAGGTCGCGCCCAAAACCCCCGCCAAATCCGAGGCCAAGGAGCCGACCGAGCGCACCGACGATCCGGTGCGCATGTACCTCCGCGAGATGGGTTCCGTGGAGCTCCTCTCCCGCGAGGGCGAAATCGCCATCGCCAAGCGCATCGAGGCCGGCCGCGAGGCGATGATCGCCGGGCTGTGCGAAAGCCCGCTGTCGTTCCAGGCCGTTATCATCTGGCGCGACGAATTGAACGAGGGGAAAGTCTTCCTCCGCGACATCATCGATCTCGAAGCGACCTATGCCGGCCCCGACGCCAAGCAAGTGGCGCCGGGAATGGCGCCGGGCGGCGATCCGTCGGCCATGGGGCCGGGCGGACCTGCGGGCGCCAATCCGGCGTCCGGCGCCGTGAACGGCATGCCGGCCGGCAACGGCGGTTTTGTGCCGCAGCCGGTACAGGCGGTTTCTCCGCCCTCGGCGCCACCCGGCGCCACGCCGTTCAAGCCGCAGCCAGCCGCAGGCGATGGCGAGGAAGGCGGCGAAGAGGCCGCCATCGCCGATGCCGATATCGACGAGGACGATCTCGAGAATTCGATGTCGCTTGCGGCCATCGAGGCCGAGCTCAAGCCGAAAGTGCTCGAAACCTTCGACAACATCGCCGACGCGTTCAAGCGGCTGCGCCGGCTGCAGGACCAGGACATCGAGCGGCGGCTGGTCAACGAGAAGCTGTCCCCCAACCAGGAGCGCAAATACAAGAAGCTCAAGGATGAGATCATCCAGGAGGTGAAGTCGCTGCGGCTTAATCAGGCGCGCATCGACGCGCTGGTCGAGCAGCTCTACGGCATCAACAAGCAGCTCGTCGGTCACGAGGGCCGGCTGATGCGGCTTGCCGAAAGCCATGGCGTTCCCCGCGAGGGTTTCCTCAAGCAGTATCAGGGCTCCGAGCTCGATCCGCGCTGGCTCAACCGCGTGTCGAAACTGTCCGAAAAGGGCTGGAAGAATTTCGTCGCCCGTGACAAGGACCGCATCAAGGAATTGCGCACCCACATCCACAATCTCGCCACCGAGACCGGGCTCGAGATCGGCGAGTTCCGAAAAATTGTGCACATGGTGCAAAAGGGCGAGCGCGAGGCGCGTCAGGCCAAGAAGGAAATGGTCGAGGCCAACCTGCGGCTCGTCATCTCCATCGCCAAGAAATACACCAACCGCGGCCTGCAGTTCCTCGATCTCATCCAGGAAGGCAATATCGGGCTGATGAAGGCGGTCGATAAATTCGAATACCGCCGCGGCTACAAGTTCTCGACCTATGCGACGTGGTGGATCCGCCAGGCGATCACCCGCTCGATCGCCGATCAGGCGCGCACCATCCGCATCCCGGTGCACATGATCGAGACCATCAACAAGATCGTGCGCACCTCGCGCCAGATGCTCAACGAGATCGGCCGCGAGCCGACCCCGGAGGAATTGGCCGAAAAGCTCGGCATGCCGCTGGAGAAGGTGCGCAAGGTTCTCAAGATCGCCAAGGAGCCGCTGTCGCTGGAGACGCCCATCGGCGACGAAGAGGATTCGCATCTCGGCGATTTCATCGAGGACAAGAACGCGATCCTGCCGATCGATGCCGCGATCCAATCGAACCTGCGCGAGACGACGACGCGGGTTCTTGCTTCGCTGACCCCGCGCGAGGAGCGCGTGTTGCGCATGCGCTTTGGCATCGGCATGAACACCGACCATACGCTGGAAGAAGTCGGCCAGCAGTTCTCGGTGACGAGAGAGCGCATCCGCCAGATCGAGGCCAAAGCGCTGCGCAAATTAAAACATCCTTCTCGTTCCAGAAAACTTCGTAGTTTTCTGGACAACTGAGGCCGTTAGTCCCCGGGCTTGACCCGGGGATCAAGCATCCGAGCCGCTCGCGCAAACTCTGAAGCTTCCTCGACAACTGATCTTTGCCCGCTCGTCCCCGCGAACGCGGGGATCCAGCCCGGATTCCCGCTTGCGCGGGAATGAGCGGCAACGAAGAGCAGGCGGCGCGATTTCGTCCGCAACTCCCCCCGGATTTCGCCGCGCCAAGGCCCTTGTGCAGACTTAAATACCCGGCACAATTGACGATAACGCTGGATCGGGGGCCGGCGTTGGCCGCTCCCGCTGCATGGAAGCGTGTTTGCGTAGTGTGGGGCGTAAACGCATGGCCGCCAGAAAGGGCGCCAAGGGGCGCAAAATCGAAGTTAACGGCGAGACCGCCGACCTTTTGGCGGCGCGCGCCGCCGCCCTGGGCATGAGCGTCGCAGAATTCATCGCCGCAATCGCCGGCAACGGACCGGCCGCGACGCCACCCGCCGTAAATGGTGACGCGCAAGCCGCTGCGAGCGACGCGCCGAGCGGGCAAACCACCCCGCCTGACGCGCGCTGGCGCGAAGTCAAAGCCTGGATCGACAGCTGGGGCAAATCGAACGAATTGCCGCGGCCGAAGCTCGGCAAGTGAAAGTCGTAGAGGCTTACGCCGCTACTTGGTCATGCCCGGCTTGACCCGTCTGCGGGCCATAGCGCATTCCAGCGCGGCTTGCGTGATAAACCTTCGGCGGGCGGCGGCCCAGGCATCCACGTCTTGAGACCGGCGCAGCACTCCTCCCTACGTCATGCCCGGGGGGCAACCGCATCTTATGCGCCGGTAGCAAGTCGTGGATGGCCCGGACAAGCCCGGCCATGACGCTATAGAAAGTGGTTATGCCCTCATCCGAATGGTCACTGCATCCGCAGCTTGAGAACGACACCAGCGCGGTCGGTGACCTGCCGCTTTGCCGCGTGCTGGCGATGAACGTCGCCGATTATCCGTGGCTGATCCTCGTTCCTCGCCGGCCCGCCATTACGGAAATCGCCGACCTCGAACCGGCCGACGCCGCGCGGCTGATGGAAGAGATCGCGCTGGCCTCGCGCGCGCTCAAAGACATCACCCGCTGCGACAAGCTCAACATCGCGGCCATCGGCAACGTTGTGCCGCAGCTTCACGTCCACATCGTCGCGCGCTGGAAGAGCGACCCGCTGTGGCCGAAGCCGGTGTGGGGTGCTAGTGCTCAGCGCAAAGGCAATCCGGCGGCCTCCGCGTACTTTCTTGGTGAGATTCGAGACCGATTCGGCCTTCCCCTTATACCGTCACGCTGAGGCACCCGCGCGAAGCCGGCTTTCCCATCGGCTCTGCTTACATCTGGTGGCTGTCACTCGACGTGTCGGGCGCCAACTTGAACATGGTCGCGAAGTGGCCCTTATCGTCTTTCGTGAAAGCGGCGAAGTCGCCGACCTTAACATCGACCTTGGTGTTCGAACCGGTCGCGGGTGAAACGGACTTCACCAATTCGTCCCATTTGTATTTCGCGATGACCTGATGGCCACGCGGCGTTATCAGGTGGACGTCACCGTTGGCACCGATTGCATTGATGTATGCGGCGAGTACGCCTTTCCAGTCGCCGCCACCGTCGCCGCAGTCAGTCGTTTTCGCCACTTTAAGTTTTGCTTCATCGACCAGAACCAGAGATTTGTCACACTCAAGGAAGTTTTTGCCGGCGTAGGCGACCGGCGGGACTTTATAGCCGTCCTTGAGGTTAATGCCATCGTCATAAGCATGAGTGGGCTCTTTTTGGCCACTGAGGCCCAATCGGCGGGCGAGGCCGTGCTCAATTGGTTTGACGATTGGGCATACCCCGAAGGCTGCGGCAGGGCAGCACCGAGTAGAATAGCGAGGAACCCGCACCGACATGCGTGACGCGGAGTCCCGGATGTAACTCCCTTAGGGCGCATTGATGAATCCTCCTCGTCTTCGTATCCAAACCGAATCGACAGCGTCACTCCTGACCTTGAATACGACGCCGTCGGGCACATAGTCCCGCACTTGCGGTTTGTCCGCGATGAACACGTAGTAGAAATCCTTGGTTGCTATCAAATTGCGGAGGTCAAGGGCGTCGTTCGCCGCGCGTAGTCGCGAGCCAGTGATCGCATCTTTTTCGCCACCGGCGAAGACGAATTGAATTTCTGGCGCGTCCGCCACCCAGACCTCGCGCGCTTGGTGATTAGCGGCGATTTTGGCGACCGAGAGACCGCCGAAATATAGGATAGCGGCGACGGCCAATCCGAAAACGACGTCGAGCTTTTGCCTGTGCCTACCGAGAAATCGGCGGCGGGCGGGCATCGGCGCTTCCGGACCGTAAGCGATCAACCACACAATTATCAAAAACGGCGCGACGGCGGCCGCGAAGGCACCCCAATAATTACGGGTCGCAAACAGGATAGGCGAAGTCGATTGCACGACGATGAATTCGAGCGACATGTCGATTTCGAAAATGTCGATGTGGAAAAATCGGAAGTAATAATAGGAATAGACCCAGCCGGCGAAATAGAACCACGCTGCCAGGACAACGCCTGCCACAGCTTGCTTCCATGGTGAGCCGAACAATGCAGGTTCCGGATGCCCACTTGCCGTTGTCATGGAGTTTGTCGCGTGTCGCAATCGCACCGCAAAGATAGCACAACCGTGGAGCGCGGACAATTTTCACGCAATCGGGCGAAAGCCATCTACCGCTGCGACAAGCTCAACATCGCGGCCATCGGCAACGTCGTGCCGCAGCTTCACGTCAACATCGTCGCGCGCTGGAAGAGCGACCCGCTTTGGCCGAAGCCGGTGTGGGGGCACGCGCCGATGCGGGCGGGGGATGCGGTGGGGTTTGGCCGCTGCGTCGTGGCGATTCGAGACCGGCTGGGGATCGCCAAAGCGAACTTGGTCACTCCAGGGCAAATAAAATAGATGCGGCTCCGACCAACCGGCGGCGCCGATTAAAACATTCGCGGCACGCGGCCAATCAATCGGCGGTAGGGAAACGCCGGCGCGCGGCGGCCGATTGCTCGGTCGCCTCGTCGATCACGTCGAACGCGGTCTCGAAGGCGTCCGCCACCGCCGCGATAACGCGCGCCAGGCCGCGGCGCCAAGGGGTCAAAGGCGCCGGATATTTGGCGGAAAGGGATAAGGTCGTCATAGTGAGCTGTCTTTCAGAAAACCTGGATGGCTGTCGGCGCGCCGATTTCAAATACGCGAGGATGGCGACAAGATGCGTTCGATCTCGCGCTCAGTCTCGTCGGTCAGGAATTTTCCGCCGCCTTCGAGATAGGCCGCGATCTCGCGTTCGGCGGCGCGCCGGCGCCCCTCCGCCATCGAATCGAACAAGCGGTCGAACAGACCGCGCCAGCGCTTCGGCTTCGGGATGGCGAAAAATTCGTACTGTCCGTCCGCGGTGCGGGCGTAGGCCATGGCATCATTCTCCGGATCTTAGGGGCCGCCGACGCGCAAACAGCGTATCACGCGAACCTTATTGATTTGTTGCATTGCAATATAATCAGTGCCGCCCGTGCTGCAATGCATTGCCGTGCATAGATTCCATGCGCGTGCCTCATACGTTGCAGTGCAATATAGGCGTTACAAAAAGCCGCAATCGGGCCAAACGCCCGAAAAAAGCGCGGGATCGCTGCGGCCATTCGGCCGCTTTGTCGTCACCGGCATTACGGAAGCGTTAATGCGGCAAAGACAAAGCCTTCACGCGCGCTCACCAGCTCATTTCCAATTCTTTGGAAACGTCCAGCGTGTTGTGCAACGCGCCGTTGACGACGTCGAACACGCGCCGCGCGCTCGACATGCGGATGGCGTCGCCCTGCTCAAGGCGATAGATCGAGGAAATGCTCGGCTTGGCACCCGGCAAGCGGCTCAAAATGTCGACGATCTCCCAGCCGAGCTGCTCTTGCCTGATCTGGCGCAGGCGGGGAAATCGCGCTTTGAGGGCTTTCGCGCGTTTGGCCATCGCCGTCGCCTCGCCTCAAAGGCGGCGCCGCAGCGCCACTCGCGTCGCCGCAACACGATTGGCGCTCGAGGCCTGCGGCCGGGCATGATCGTCGCAGCACGTCGCCGCTTGCGAACCAAACGTCAGCCGTTCCGAGTGCTGCGCAGCGTCGCCCATGCGCTTTGCGGCGGCCGAGCCGCCATGGTCTAGGATCATGCTTGGTGGCTAAGAGATATGGCAGCTAAATGCAAGTCATTGATTTTCAATGTAGTATTTGAGTTGTGTCTAGATTTCATTGACAATCAATGATAATCATAAACTATTCTTTGAGTTGCAACATTCGTGGCCCGGTTGTAGGCTTGCAATGAGGAATGGCGATGAGTCGGGCCAACCAGTTCAAACCTCAGACCGACGGCTGCCGGGATGACGCGATCGACGCGGCGGCGGCGCCCGACAGCGGCAAGGTCGCCGAAGATATCGGCATCGCCGTGCTCGAATTGGCGGACCGTGCGCGCAACGCCGGGCTTACCTCGATCGGCTGCCTCCTTGAAATGGTCGCGCTTAAAGCGGGCGCGGAAGCGGCGGCGCGGCAATGGCCGGCTGAGAGCGCGGACGGCTGAGTTTGGTTTTCCGCCTTCTCATTGCAAGCATCCAGACCTCGTCCGTGCTAATATTACTACGCTGTGCAGCAATGAGGAGAAGCCGGGTATGTCCGCCGGCCGTCGCTTCCGTCGCGCCGCGGCGCTGGGCGGCGCCGCGCTCGTGCTTGCGGAGATTCTCGGCGCGTCGAGCGCATTTGCCTTTTCCGCGTCCTTCGCCTGGTGCCGCGAAGCTTCGCCGAATTTTCAGCTCCGGGACGTCCCGGCCGGAACGGTAAACTTGCAGTTCGCCATGACGGATCTCGACAAGCCGTCATTCCACCACGGCGGCGGTACGGTCGGTTACCGCGGTCAGCCGGAAGTGCCGTGCGGCGCCTTCGCCTCGGGCTTTGTCGGTCCGGCGCCGCCGCCGGGCGAGATTCACACTTACCAGTTCACCATCAAGGCGCTCGGCCCGAACGGCACGGTGCTGGCCACCACCACGGCGCGAAAGAGATTTCCGGAGTGACGCGGTCTACAATGCCGCGATCGCGCTTACCTCGATCAGAAACTGCTCTTGCACCAGGCGGTCGATGATCAGAAGGGTATTCGGCGGATAAGCGCCGTCCTTGAACAGCTTGGGAAATTCGCGCGTGCGATAGGCCATGAATTTCGGGATGTCCTGCGAGTGCACCAGATAGGTGGTGAACTCGACCAGGTTGGCGAAGCTTGCGCCCTGCGAAGCCAGCGCCGCGCCAATATTGGCGAAGGCGAGACTGCATTGCGCGTCGAAATCCGGCGGCGCCTTGCCGTCCTTGCCGGCGCCGACCTGGCCGGCGATGAACAGGAACTCCGACGCCTTGACCCGCGTCAGTTGCGAATATTGCCCGAGCGGCTTGCCGAGCGTTTCAGGATTGAGAATTTGAATTTGGGCCATGGCGTGCTCCGCGGCGCTTGCAGTGAATGGAACCGCAGACTATCGCGGCACGGCCGCCAGCGCACCAGCACTGGCGCGCCGCGTTGATCTTCCCATCTGAGGCGGGACATAAAGGATCGACGCAATGAGCTTTTCACGCGCTGGCTTCGCCTCTTTCGCGTTCGCCGATGCCAACCCTGACGACGCGGCGTCGCGCCGCGCTCGATCGGCTCGACATGCTGGCGAGTTCTTCGGCGCCAACCGGCGCAACGTGGCGCTGCTGCGCCGGCACTTCGCTCGGGTCGGCTATTGAGCCTCGCCAGCGACTTGCCAATGACGATGCAAGTGACGTGGCGGGTTCAGCAGGCCTTTTTCCAGTCCGCGTCGCGCGCTTTCTTCTTCGCGCCCGAGCGGGTGATGCTCTTGATCTTGGCGGGCGGCCGACCGGACTTCTCCGCGATCTCGCGATCCTGCTCGATCAGAAAGCCGTGCGCCGGCTTGTCGCCGTCGATGCCGCCGAGGAGCGCGCGCGGCACCTTGCGGTTGGAGCGCTGCGTGCCGTCCTCGTAGAGGACGTCGAACATGACGAATTCCGAATTCAGTCCCGGTTTTCTCGGCATCATTGTTCTCCGTCTTGTTGGAGCATGATTATCGCGAACCGCGACTTGCCCCGTTTCGAATCATGCTCAGGGGCGATCTTGAACGAAAACGCCGGCGCCATTATGACGCCGGCGCTTCATATCAAGGCGTCAGTTACGCCGCTTGCAGATTGGTGGCGGCGGACTTGCCGCTGCGCCGATCCGCCTCGATGTCGAAGCTGAGCTTCTGGCCCTCGTTGAGGGTGCTCATCCCGGCGCGCTCGACGGCGGAGATGTGAACGAACACATCGGGGCCGCCCGCGTCCTGGACGATGAAGCCGTAACCCTTCTGGGCGTTGAAAAACTTGACGGTACCTTGAGCCATATGGCCCTCCATTTGAAACGCATCATGCGTTTTGCGGCCGTGTGAACCATTCGCACGGTCTTCAATCCGGATTTTGCGTTGCTTGGGAAAGGCCCTTCAGGGCGAGACGGCAAGGCAGGCTAAATCGCGAATGGCGCGTATATAGTGGCGCTTTGCCGATTTGGCAATCGCGCCGACTTGCTGGCCGCAACCAGCGTTAATCGGTTCCCTCCACGATGCGGATGTCGCGCACCGCGCCATCGCCCAGTGCTTCGAGGGCCTTCTTATAGGCGGGGCTGTTATAGGCCGCGATCGCCTGCTGGAGACTCGGAAATTCCGAAATCACGATGCGCTCCTTCTGCCCGGACTCGAAGGCCGCCGCGGCTGTGCCGCGCGCGATATAGCGGGCGCCGAACGGCGTCACCGCGGGCGGCGCCAGCTTGGCGTAGGCTTCGAGTTTTCGTGGGTCGGAAATCGAGCGATAAACAGTTACCCAATAGGCTTTCGGCATTTTGCAAACTCCGTGCAGCGATGACTGGGGTCGAAGCGCGACGGCACGTCACGACAGCAACTCCTCGGGGAGCCGGTCGGGCGTGTAGTCGCGCGGGGCATTATTCATCATCAGCCGGGTCAAAGGCCAGCACAGCGATAGGCCCATCGCCATCGGGATCAGGACGTGCAGATCGCCGGTCACAATCAGGAGCCCGATTGGCGTAACGACAAAAATGAGCCCGGCGGCGATCAGGGCGCCGAACAGCATCCTGTAGCGCCACTGCGCCATGCCGGCGGTGAAACGGGTCGCGCCGCAGCCGTGCGCGGCGAGACGCGCGTGCAGATCGCGGACGAAGTCGCGATACAGCGGCGTTTGCGTCTTGTCCGGCAGGCCGCTCGACGACGCATTGGAAACCGTGACGGCAGGACCGTCAGTGAATTCGATTTTACACCGGTCGATCACATTGGCCGCATTGCCGAGCGCGGCGGTCTGCAGATGCACCGCGGCGACGGTGCCAAAAGCCTGCCGATGCGTCTTGCCATTGCTGGTCCAGGCGATCCCGTCATCGTCGACGGCGATACCGTGATTGGGATTACGCAGAAAGAGGCGCGGGCCGCCGGCGACGTAAAAGTATACGTCATAAACACGTGAATTTTTCGGCGGCGACAAATCGGGCATAACCGATCGATTGGTCGATCCCGACAGACATAAGGTTCAGGTCGAATTGCAGTTCGACTTGTCCGAATGATGCAAAGGACGGCCGAAAATTGCTATGATGCCGGTTGTTTCGCGATAGCAGTGCAGCGGGAGAAAAGGTGCCATGTCGTTTTTTAGCGCGTTGTTCGGCCGCGGCAAGTCGGCGCCCGCCGCAAAGCTATCCGATCCGGTCGAATACAAGGGCTATATCATCCGCGCCGCGCCGTACAAGAACGACGGCCACTATCAAACCGCAGGCGTAATCGCGCGCGACGTCGGCGGCGAGCGCAAGGAGCACCGCTTCATCCGCGCCGACTCTTATGCGTCCTACGACGATGCGGTGACTTTCACCATCAATAAGGCGCGTCAGATCATCGATCTGCAGGGCGAGCGGATTTTCGATTGAACCGCAGGCGCGCCGGCGCGGCGCTCAGGACAGTCCTTCGACAATGCGCAAATCGCGGTCGGCGCCATTGCCGAGCACTTTGAGCGCCGCCTGATAGCCGGCGCTGTCATGGGCCGCGGCGGCTTTTTCGACGCTGTCGAACTCGATCACCACCACGCGCTGCTTGAGGCCCTTTTCGTAGGCTTTTGCCGCCGTGCCGCGCGCCAGGAAACGGCCGCCCGCCGCGGCAATCGCGGGACCCGCGAGCTTGGCATATTCGGCAAGCGCATCCGGGTTCGAAACCGAAAAATAGGTGGCAATCCAATAGCCCTTGGCCATGACAATCTCCCGCTGTTTCGATCGGCAGATTAGCAGGTCGGCCGAGCAGAAAGCGAGGGCGGACGCCAGGCGGCTGCGTTAGGCCGCGGCTTCGTCGGCGGCAGGACTCTTTTCGCCTTTGAGCCGCTTAAGCAGCGCGCGCAGCGAGACGATCTCGGCCTCCAGCATGGCGAGCCGCTGGACGACTTCGGCGGCGCTCGGTGCGGTGTCGGGCGTGCGTTCGGCCGCGGTGAAGGCGAGGCCGATCTCGTCGTTGCGGCGCCACTGCACCCGCGCGCGCAACGTCTGCTCGCGTTGCGGGATGTAGAGCTCCACAACGTCGGGCAGCGTTACGGTGTCGGAAAAGATGATGCGGGCGCCCTTCTCGGAGAGGTCGCGGATCAGGCAGGCCAGCGCCCCGCGCTTGCGGCTGACATAGACAAAGCCGCGCAAGAAACTTTTGCTGCGTCTCGATCCGCGACGTTCGCCCATTGTCCCCCTCATCGGCGCGCAAGTGAACGCGCGCAAGTGAACGAGGCATAATACGCCCGCGAGGTTTAATGCCGCCTTACCGTGGCATCACCAGCGCGATGAGCAAATATTGATTTGTTATCAGACAGTTAGGTGGATGATCCGGCGGCGGTTTGGCGCCGAAATCACCACACCGACAACAGCCGGCCGAGATCGTAGATGACGGCGCCGAGCACGCAAACCAAGAGGCCGCCTCCGATCAGGCCAAGCATGATGGCCGAATTCACCCGCGCAAGCGTGTGCTTGTCGAAATGAGTCTTGTCGGCGAGATGGGCCATAATCCCCGTCCCTTGGCAGTTAGTGAGCTGCCCTCGATCCGACGCCCCTCCCCAACCAAATTTAGTTCGACTCGAAGCTTTTTAGCATCGTTCGGCCAAACAAGCCAGCATTGCAATCGCCGCGTGGCTGCCATGGCCGCGGCCGTGGAATAAGCCGCCCATCGCAAGCGCGATGGATTTGGCCTAACCTTTCACGGCCGAACAAAAATACCCTACCGAGGAGGGCGTGCGATGCATGTGTTCAGCGTGGTGAGGGAAGCCGAGTTCGACCCAAGGAAACACGTCGAGAAAATACTCGGCAAGATCGAAGCCGGCGACGTGACCGTCGCCTGTTGGGAACCGGGGCAGATCAGTCCCTATCACTGCCACCCGCACGCCACCGAGATTTATTTCTGCTTCGAAGGCGGCGGCACCATGCGTACCCCGACACAGAACGTTGCCGTCGTTCCCGGCGCCTTCGTCGTCCACCCGCCAGGCGAGGTGCACGAATATGCCAACGGCCCGCAGCGCACGCTGTTATTCCGCGTCCGCTACGGCAGCGACATGGCCGCGCGCCATCTGGACTGGCGCGGCCGGCCGGGCTGGAGGCAGAGCGCAGAGGATGTCGATTACTACCGCCGACATCCGGTGGCGTAGGAGGTCACGTACCGGGCTTGCTGCGCTACTGCCGCCCGCGTGACCGGCCCGGCGGACCGGAATACCAATTGTTCGGCTCGCAAAAATCGGCATTGCCGCGCTTCGATGCCTGACACTGCGCCATCGAGGTGTAGGTGCAGTCCTGCGCATCCTCCGTAAACAGGCAATAAGGGTAACTCGCGCTTGACTGAGCGGACGCGCTCGAGGAGCCGAACGCCGCCACGGTGGTCGCGAGCGCGATCGTTGACATGATCATGCGCATCAGCGCCTCCAATCCTGATCGCCAGCCATGTCGGCGGCAAGCTCGTGACTTGTGTTCGACCGGCTCTCTGCCATTACGAACGCTGAGAGCGACGTTTTATTCCCGGCATTGGCGGAGTTTCCGCGTCCGCCCGCTCAGGTGACTCTTTGCCGGCGCCTTGCTAACACCTGCCGCCGTCAAGCAAAACGGAACCGGGGAGGACCGATGTTCAAGAAACCGCATTGTCCGGTCATCGCGATCGAGGAGCATTATTGGGACGAAGAGCTCGCCAAGACTTATACCGGCGGCGAGGCCGGGCGGCCCGGCGAGCAATCCAAGCGGCTGCACGATTTCGACACGGTCCGCATCAAGGAAATGGACGAGGCCGGCATCGACATTCAGGTGATCTCGCATGGCGCACCGTCGACGCAGAAGCTGCCGGCCGACACCGCAGCCACCTTGGCCCGCCGCGTCAACGACCGGCTGCACGCCGTCGTCGCCGGCAATCGGCGCTTTGCCGCGTTTGCCGCGTTGCCCACCGCCGTCCCGGAGGCAGCCGCCGACGAGCTCGAACGCACCGTCAAGCTCGGCTTCAAAGGCGCCATGCTGCACGGCCTCGCCAACGGCACGTTCCTCGATGACAAGCGGTTCTGGCCGATCTATGCGCGCGCCGAAGCGCTCGATGTGCCGATCTATCTGCATCCGTCGCTGCCGAACGCGGACGTGATGCGCATCTATTACGAGGACTACGTCAAGGACTTCCCGATGGTGGCGCGGCCGGCCTGGGGCTACACCGTCGAGACGGCGACGCTCGCCATCCGCCTCGTGCTCTCCGGCGTATTCGAGAAGCATCCGAAGCTGAAAATCATTCTGGGCCATCTCGGCGAGACGCTGCCGTTTCTGGTCTGGCGCATCGATCAGGCGCTGGCGCGGCCGGGGCAAAAGTCGATCAGTTTCCGCGACATCTTTTGCGGCAATTTCTACATCACGACCAGCGGCAATTTCTCCAATCCGGCACTGTTGTGCTGCGTTATGGAGATGGGCATCGACCATATCCTGTTCGCGGTCGACTGGCCGTTCGTGATGAACCCGCCGGCGACGCAATGGATGGAAGGCGTGCCGCTGTGCGATGAAGACAAGGCCAAGATCCTGTCCGGCAACGCCAAACGGCTGTTGCGGATGTGATCGGCCGGAACATGGCCATTGCCTGCTAACAGGGATAAATACAGGTATTTTTGTGAATCTAAGCCGTTGCGGCCGCAATCGGCGTGAAAAGTGCTTGTGGCATCGCAGTGTTCGAGCAAATTCGCTAATTGCTCGAACAGGGAATGAGGGGAGCATGAACAGGCAAGTAAAATTGTCGGACAGCGAATTCATACAATGACATCAGTAAAGCGCCATA
>JASHOX010000037.1 GCA_030038415.1 Xanthobacteraceae bacterium | reverse complement strand
CTACTTTGATCGGCCCTCATGGTTAATTTTGTCTAAAGTCGGATAGTCGTTAGCAAGAAATCGGGACTGATTTTTAAATAACCTATCTTTGGTCTGAGCATTAGAGCACGCGCGCAAACCCGATTCGCGAATGTAAGCGTTTACGCGCCATGCGGAGCCTGTTTTGACCGGCCGGAGTGGGCGCGGATGGCTCCTGGACCGCCAGCGGTGTCGCGCAACGCGGCGCAAACCCGTACCACGACACCATCCCACCGCCTGGCGGCATCCTGCCGAAACAGGCGAGCGGTCGGATACCAGGGGCTATCCTCGCGATCGAGCAACCACCGCCAGCAGGTGTTGTAGCGATTGAGCAGCCAGAAAGGCTTGTTCAGCGCGCCGGCAAGGTGCGCCACTGCGGTATCGACCGCGATGACCAGATCCAGATTTTCGATCAGCGCGGCAGTATCCGAGAAGTCATGCAGGTCGTCGGTCCAATCCACGACACGCTGGCGCAAGGCGCTGTCGCGTAACTGGCCGGCAGCATCGCCGCCCTTCTGCAAACTGTAGAAGTCGCAGCCCGGGACTTCCAGCAGTGGCGCGAGCTGCGCAAACTCCATGCTGCGCTGGGCGTCGATCCGATTGCAGCCGGGCAGTTCCTTCCTCGGATTGCCGGCCCAGACGAGGCCAATTCTGCGCTTCTCGTGCCCGGCAAAACGATCGTGCCACGCGCGCGCCTTGTCTTCCGGCGCGGCCAGATAGGGCGTCCGCGCCGGTATCGTGTCGAGCCGCGTGCGCAGCGCCAGCGGCAGGCTGAGCAGAGGGCAGTGCAGATCGAAGGCGGGCGGCGGCTCGCCGCGGGATATCACCTGTGCGGCGCCATCGAGCGAGCGCATCAACTCGCGCAGCGGCCGCTGCACCTCTAGAATGACGCGGGCGCCATGCGCCGCGACCAGAGGGACGTAGCGGCAGAATTGCAACGTGTCGCCAAAGCCCTGCTCGGCATGCAGCAGAATGGTCTTGCCCGCGAGTTCGCCTGAACCAAGCCACAGCGGCTGCGGGAAGTTGCGGCTTTCGTCCGCGAGCTGGTCGGTCTGCCAACGCCACTCGTGTTCTCGCCAGCCGCGTTCGTAGTCGCCGACGAGCAGGCGGCACAGCGCCGCATTGTTATGGGCGGCGGCAAAATCCGGCCGCGACGCCAGCGCCCCATCGTAGCTCGCCAGCGCCTCATCGCAGCGCATCAGGTCCTGCAGCGTAACGCCGCGGTTGCAGTGCGCCTGGGCGTGATCCGGCTGCAGCGCGATGCAACGATCGCAGGCCGCGAGCGCCTCGTCGTAGCGCCTGAGCGCGTGCAGCGTCGCGCCGCGATTGCAGTGCGCACCGGCGTGAGCGGGCCGCAGCGCCAGGGCCCGGTCAAAGCTCGCCACCGCCTCGTCGAACCGCTGCAAACCATGCAGAGCATTGCCGCGGTAGCAAAGGGCGTCGGCGTAGTCCGGCGCCAGCGCCAGCGCCCGGCCGCAAGCCTCCAGAGCCTCGTCGTAGCGCCGCAGCGCCGTCAACGTGTTAGCTCGATTGGCGTGCGCTTCGGCGTAATCCGGTTGCAGCGCGACGGCGCGGTCGCAGGCCGCGAGCGCCTCGGCATAACGCTTGAGCGCATGCAGGGTCACGGCGCGATTGCAGTGCGCCTCAGCATAGGCGGGCTGCAGCGCCAAGGCCCAGTCATAGCTCGCCAGCGCCTCGTCGAACCTCCGCAAAGCATGCAGGGCGCTGCCGCGATTGCAGTGCGCCTCGGCGAAGCCCGGCGCCAGCGCCAGCGCCCGGTCGCAAGCCGCGACCGCCTCATCGCAGCGTCGCAGCTCCCTCAGCGTGTTGCCGCGATTGGAGTGCGCTTCGGGGTAATCCGGCTGCAACGCGATGGCGCGATCGCAGGCCGCAAGCGCCTCGTCGTAGCGCTCGAGCGCGTGCAGGGTGGCGCCGCGATTGCACTGCGCATCGGCGTAAGCGGACTGCAGCGCCAGCGCGCGGTCGTAGCTTGCCAGGGCCTGGTCGAAGCGCCGCAGCGCCAGCAGCGCGTTGCCGCGATTGTTCAGCGCCGCGGCATCATTGGGGTTTCGTTTCAGCGCGCGATCGATTTGGGCGATCGCCGCGGCCGGATCGCCGCGCTGAAAAAAAATAATGCCGAGGTGGTGCAGGCTGTCGAATTGATCGGGTTGAATGTCGAGCACTTGTTTGTAGACATTTTCCGCCTCCGCCAATCGGCCGGACTGATGCAGGGCGACGGCGTTCGTCAGCAGCACCCGCGCCAATTCCGGCCCGTGCGGCCGACGCGATCTCTTCAGCTCATCGCCAAATCGGATTTTCGAATTTTTCTTCATGCCTCAAGGCGCTGCCGTCAATTTATCGAAAACCGCGTCCGCACGGGCTGACGAGGTCGTCCGCGCAAGACTTTGATCGCGCAACGCGGCGCGAACGCGCGCAAACACAGTGTCCCACGCGCGCGTGGCGTCCTGCCGAAACAGCCGCGCCGTCGGATACCAAGGGCTGTCGTCGCGATCGAGCAGCCAGCGCCAGTCGGGAATGAACGGCAGCAGCACCCACACCGGTTTCGCCAGCGCGCCGGCAAGGTGTGCCACGCCGGTATCGACCGAGACCACAAGATCGAGCGCGGAGATCAGCGCGGCTGTGTCGGCGAAGCTGGTCAATTCATCGCCGAAGTGGAGGACATCGCTCCGCTCGCGGAGCGTCGCCGCATCGGCGTCGCGCACCTCACGCTGCACGCTGACGGGAGACACGTCCGAGCCGGCAAAGATCGACAAGAACGCATCTAGGGCGATCGAGCGGTTATGGTCGTTCTTATGCGCCTGATAGCCCGACCATGCGATGCCTATGCGCGGAAGCGTTCTGGAGCCAAGGCGAGCGCTCCAATGCGCCTTCCGTTCCTCCGCTGCGCGCAAATACGGCATGGCCGCGGGGATGCTGGCAAGGTCCGTCCCGAATGCGCGCGGCGCGCTCAACAGCGGGCAGTGCAGATCGAACCGGGGCAGCGGATGGCCCGTGCAGACAACCTGCGCCGCACCGCGCAGCGAGCCCATCAGCTCGTACAATGCCGGAGGGACCTCAAGAATCACACGCGCGCCGCGGTCGGCGACGAGCGGTACGTAGCGGCAGAACTGGATGATGTCGCCGAAACCTTGCTCGGCGTGAATTAGAATGGTCCGGCCGGCGATCTCTTCCCCTCCCGCCCACAGCGGTTGCGGGAAGTCGCGCCCGCCCTGCCCGAGTTCCTTGGTCCGCCACCGCCATTCGTGCTCGTCCCAGCCGCGACGAAGATCGCCGATCAAGAGCCGGCACAGCGCTTCGTTATAATGCGCCTCGGCGAAATCAGGCCGCGCCGCGCACTCGCGCTGGTAGCTTGCCACCGCCTCCTCGAACCTGCCCAGCATACGCAGGGCATTGCCGCGATTGTAGTGCGCCTTGGGCAGGTTGGGCTGCAGCGCCGCAGCCCGGTCGCAGCATGCCAGCGCCTCCTCAAACCGCTTCAGCGCGTGCAAAGCGCTGGCGCGGTTGGCGTGCGCGTCGGCATATTGCGGCCGCAGCGCAAGCGCCCGATCGCAACTCGCCAGCGCTTCGTCGAAACGCTTGAGATCGTGCAGCACCGAGCCGCGATTGGACAGCGCCTCGACGAAGTCGGGGCGGATCGCGAGCGCGCGATCGCAGCTGGCCAGCGCCTCATCCAGACGCTTGAGTTCCTGCAGCACCACAGCGCGATTGACATGGGCTTCGGCGTAACGCGGCTGCACGGCCAGCGCGCGATCGAAACTCGCCAGCGCCTCGTCCAAGCGTTGGAGTTCCTTCAGCGCGTTGCCGCGGTTCGACAGCGCCTCGATGTAGTCCGGCTGCACCGCCAGCGCGCGGTCGTAGCTCGCCACCGCCTCGTCGAAGCGCTTGATCGCGAACAAGGCGACGCCGCGATTGGACAGCGCAAATATAAAGTTCGGCACAATGGCAAGCGCGCGGTCGTAGCTCGCGATTGCGTCGTCGAAACGTCCAAGCTCATAGAACGCGGTGCCGCGATTGTTCCAGGCCGCCGCGTTATTGGGATTCCGGGCCAGCGACAGATCGATCTGCGCTACCGCCTGCGCAGGCTTGCCGCGCTGACGCAAAATCACGCCGAGCAAATGCAGGCAATCACACTGCCCAGGATCAAAGGCGAGAATTTGATTGTAGAGCCGTTCCGCGTCCGCCAAGCGGCCGGCTTGATGCAACGCCATCGCCTCGGCGAGCGATGCAGCCGGGTCGAACGATTTGGGCTGCGGTTCCACTGTTGCAATGGTCATGCGAGGAAATCCGGACTGCGAATCGCCGTTGATCCTAGCAAGCAACTGAGATCCCGTATGCCTTTATCAGAGCGACCGCCATTACCGAGCGACGCAGTTTTGATTCCGATCGCGGTTTCTTGAGCCCGCATCCGTGAAACTACCTGGTCGATACGCGTTACAGCTGCATTTTCGGCCGCAACGCCATCTGTGCCGTCGCCGATTCCATCTTCCGCCGCTCGTGCAGGCGCGTGCGGTCTGCGCGGTTAAGACATTCTTCACCATAGCCACCAATCATTGCGCCGGTTATCAGCCGAAAGCGCCGCCATGGCCGACATGCAAAGCCCCGCCATCGTTCTTGGCGACCCGGTGCCCTGGTTCGGCGCCCCGTTGCTCGGCACTGGCTCGTTCCATCTTCAAGTCGCCGCCGGACGCTGGATCGTCCTCGGCTTTCTCGGCTCTCCCGCCGATCCACGGGTCGAACGTGATTTGGACGCGCTGCTCCGCGACGCCGATCTGTTCGGCAGCGACAAGCTGATCTTTTGCGGCGTGCTCACTTCACCGCCCGCCGATCCGGCGCCGTTCCTGGCCCGCAGCACGTCCGCCATCGCCTTCATCGCCGATTATGACGGCGCCATCAGCCGCTCGTATGGCGCCGGCGCGGGGCCACGCACCACCGTGCTCGATCCGATGCTGCGCGCCATCGCCAACGTTGCATGGGGTGACAGCGGCAATCACGCGTCCGCCGTGCCGGACCTTCTGCGCAGTCTGCCATCGGTTGACGATTCCGCCGGCGTGCCGCTGACGGCGCCGATCCTGATTGTCTCGCGGGTGTTCGACTTTCCGCTCTGCGAAACGCTGGTCCAATTCTATGACAAGATCGGCGGCCAGGATTCCGGCTTTCTGGTCGATGTCGACGCGAAAACCGCACAAGTCGTCGACTACCTGATGAAACGCCGCAACGATCTTCGCTCACCCGGTGCTGCGCGAAGCCATCCGCGACCAGATCCTCCGCCGGCTGCTGCCGCCCATCGAGCGCTTCTTTCAATTCCAGGCCACGCGCATGGATCGCTATATCGTTGCCTGCTACGACAGCGAGGTCGGCGGCGATTTCCAGCGCCGCCGCGACAACGAGAATATCGGCGCGCAGCATCACGACTTCGCCGTCTCGATCAATCTCAACGAGGATTTCGACGGCTCCGATCTCATCTTTCCGGAGTTCGACCGCAAGACCTATCATCCGCCGATGAGCGGCGCCGTCGTATTCTCCTGCGACGCCTTGCATCAGGTCACCCCAGTGACGCGCGGGCACCGCTACGCGTTCCTCGCCTTCCTCTATGGCGAGGCCGCCCCCGCGCTGCGCGAGGCGAACAATGCCAAGCTCCACGCCGGCGCCGCGCAATACAAGGTCGAGTCCGACCGTCTGTTCGTCCAGCCGAGCCCAGCGCCCGCGAAGGCCACCGCCTGATTGCCGGTAGACATGCCGCCGCGGCGGCGGCCGATCAGCCGCTTACCGCCGACAGATAATTCACCAGGCTGAGCTGCGCTAGCCGCGCCGTGACCGACATCGAGGCTGACAGGCTGTTTTGCAAGGTCAATATATCCTCGCCAATCTGGTTCTGATTCACACCGTCAATGTTCTGCAACATATCCTGCAATGTCGTCTGCGTTTGCGTATTCAGCGTTCCGGCATTGCTGACGGTGGTCTGGGCATTGGCGAGATCGGACTCGATATCGCTGATCTGCTGCGTGCCCGGTTGGCCGTCGAGATTCGCCGCCACGTCCTGACTCAGCGCCTGATAGTTGGCCTGTGCATTCGGATCGGTCGGCGAATAGGTCGTTGCCGCGAGCACGGCGACGTTCTCGACCAAAGTGGTAAGCGCCTGCTCATTGGCACGCATGCCGTAATCGATTGTCATCGAAGGGCCGACTTGCGCGGTGGCGGTCTGCCGCGCCGGCGTGGAACCGTTTTCGCCGGTGTACCAGAAGACCGTGTTGGCGGTCGTGCCGTTTACCAACGCCGTGGATGTATCGGGCGGCGAACCGTTGACGCGCTGCGGCGGATCGCTGAAGAAATCGTTGGCCGCCGCCATGGCGGAAGCGGCCGGCAGCGCGGTCTGCGTCAATCCGGTAATAGCGGACGTCAGGGCCGTTTGCAGGTTGGTCGCCGTGTCGGAGGGCAACGTACCGATGGTGAACTGGTTGGCTCCCGTCGGCGAGCTTGTCGTGGCCTGCAGCGAAATGGTTTGCGTCGAGCCGTCGGGAAGCGTGAGCTGGAACTGGATGGAGTCGCCGGGGTTCGGGTTGGACCCGAGCGCGACCGAGATCGAGGGCGGCGAGCCGGATGGGCCGGTAACCGTCGCTCCGGTCAGACTCGAATTGACGCCGGCAAGCTGGAAGCCGAACGGGGTGCCGTCCTGGCCGAGGGTCACGGTGGACGAACCTGCGCCTCCCACGGTCACGCTCAAATGGCCGAGCCCGGTGACACCAAGATCGGCTTGCTGGCGCTCGGTGATCACCTGCGACAAGCCGGCCTGTGCGCCGTTGCCGTTGAGAATATCGGACGCGCTGGCAACGGACTGCTGGTTCGACCCGCTGCCAGAGAAAATATAATTATTGCCGACCTGGGTATTGAGCAGGGACAGAATATTATCGAGCTGCGCCGCAGCCGTGGCCTGGGTTGTCGTCTGGCCGTTGCTATTGAGCTGAAACGCCTCCTGCTGATTGATCGCCTGCACCATCGAGCTACTGGCGGTACCGAGCTGGCTGAGCACTGATTGCGCCAGACTCAGCGTGGTGCCGACCGTGGTCGCGGTGTTGCTGTAGGCGCTGATGGCTGAGAGTTGCGCATTGAGCGCCAGCGCGACGCCGGCCTGCGATTGTAATCCCGAATATGTTTGCGCCGCCTGCCCGCTCGCTAGTTCCTGACCCAGCGTGTTGAGCTGGTTCATCATATTGGTCTGAGCCGCGACGTTGGCCGCGGTTATCGATCCGGGTCCGGTAATGCTCATGACGAAAGCGCCTGCATCAAGGCCGACATCATCTGCTGGATCGTCGACATCACCCGGGCGTTGGCGCCGTAGGCGTTCTGCAGCGCGATCAGGTTCGACATTTCGGTATCGATATTGACGCCGGACTGATCGTTGAAGCGCTGCTGCAGGGCGGTCAGGACGGTGTCCTGGCCTTGCTGCAAATTTGTCGCGGCGTTGGCGGCCTGCGACTGCTGGGCGACGAAAGCGCTCATATATTGCGTCAGCGTGCCGGTGTAGGGCGTCGCGCTGGTGCCGAGGCCCGTTGCCGGCGAATAGGTCAGCACCGCGTCGTTGATCTGGTTGAGAAGGAAATTCGGCCGGGTCGGATCCCCCGAGGCGGTATTTGCCGCATAGGCGATCAAAGCCGACGGCGATGACACCAGCGCCGGATTGACCTGAATCGTCCCAGCAAGGCCGGTGGTCTGCGAGCCGGCGCTGGTAATCGCGCCCGTAATCGGCTGGCTATTGTCGGTGAACAGCGGCAGTTGCGCGCTGCCGCTCTGCAAAGAGGTAACGGTCGAGGTCGCCGACATCGAATTGACGACGTTGCCGGCGCCATTGTTAAGCACCTGCAACACCGTGCCGGAAGGATTAGAAAATTGCAGATTGGTGCCGAGCGCGGCATTGAGCTGCGACACGACCGAACTCATGCCGGCGGAGAAATTAACGCCCACGACGGGATTGGTCGTACTGCCCGATTGCGCCGGCAGCGTGCCGCCGGCGCCGAGAGCGACGATAGTGACGGTGTGACTGTTGTTCTGCGCGTCGGTGTAAGTGAGCTGGACGGTATTGCCGGGCAACAGGCTGCCGACATCGACGCTAAAGCCGGCTTGCGAGCCCGCCGTCACCGCAGTGCCTGCCGTCGTCTGATTCGAGACTGACTGCGACATCTGATTGGCGAGCTCATCGAGCTGGGTTTGCGCCTGCGGCAAAATGTTGTCGCGCATTTGCAGGTAGGCGCCAATCTGCCCCGATTGAATGGCGTTACTGGCGACCAGATCGGTCGTGACGCCGCTCGGCGATGTCAGAGTTATGGTGCCGACGGTGTCTTGGCTGGGATTGGCGCTCCATTGCGACGTTGCCGTCAATGTGCCGACGCCGTTGAAGGACAATTGCCCGGCTTGATTGTTAGCGACCAATTGCTGGCCGGTCCCGGTGAAGACGGAGACTTGATTGTTGCTCCCCTGCACCACAGTCACGTTCATCAGCTGCGACAGTTGCGTGATGTCCTGGTCGCGCTGATCCTCCAGCGTCGCCGCGGAGCTGTCCGGCGAAGCGGCCACGAGCTGCTGATTGATCTGGGCGATCTGCTGCAAGGCGTTATTGGCAGTCTGCACATCGTTGGCGATGCCGGCTTCGGCCTGGCTGCGCAGCTGCTGGATACCGGAGGTCATGGAATTGAGGTTTTGCGCCAGCCCCTGGGCGGCGCTGATCGCCGCGCTCTGCGCCGAATACGAGCTCGGGCTGGTCGAAAGCGCCTGCAGGGCGCTGGTAAAATTGTTGAAGATCGCGTTGAACGATGTCGACGACCCCGGCGTGCCGTAAATCTGCTGCAGTTGCTGGTAGAGCTGCGAAGATGTATCGGCATAGGAGCCGCCGGACGTTTCGGTCCACAGCTGGCTCTGCAGCAGCGTATTAAGATTGCGATTGACGCCGCTGACGTCGACGCTCGCGCCGGCCTGGCCGGTGACCCCGACCTCGACCTGATCGACGCTCTCGTCGACATAGCCGGGCGTGTTGGCGTTCGCCACGTTGCCGGAGATCACCGACAGCGCTTGCTGGGTGGCGTTGACGCCCGCCACCGCGGCGGACAGCGCCTGGTTGATGCTCATAGTGACCGCCGAGCAATCTCATCGAATGAAATCATTGGATCACTTGCAGCAAGCTCTGGATCATCTGGTTCGCCGTCGTCATAACGCGGGCGTTGGCGGAATAGGCCTGCTGCGCCACGATCAGGTTGCTGAATTGCGTCGAGATATCGACGTTGGAGGATTCCAGCGAGCTGCCGTCGATTTTGCCGGTGGCGCCGTAGATCGGCGGCCCGGAATCGGCAGTGGCGGCGTAAGCGCCACCGTTGAGCGCCTGCAGCGCATCCTCGCCGTTGAAGGTCGCAAGCGTAATTTGCGCCAACGGGATGGTTTGGCCGTTGGTGAAAGTGCCGACCACGCGATTTTCGCTATCGACCGCGACCGACTGCAATTGCCCGGCAGCAAAACCGTTTTGCTGGAGCTGGGTGACCTGCGCAGTGCCGCTGGTATTGGCAAACTGGGTCAAGCCGTTGCTGCCGAAATTGATCTCAACGTTATTCAGCGTGTCGCCGTTGACGGTTAACGCCGGTATGTTGAATGCGCTCGACGTCGGCTGGACCATCTGTCCGCTGGAATTGAAGATGAAATTCTGACCGACGTTCTGCCAAGCCGACTGCGTGCCGCTTGCACTCGAATTGCTCTGATAGAATAAATTCCAAGTGGCTTCGCCGTTCGTATTGTTCACTTGCGCCCAGCGGAACTGAATATTGAGCGGATTGCCCTCGCTGTCGTAGGCGGTGATGGAGCCACCGGAGATCGATTGATCGGTAAAGGTCGTAAGGTCACTGCCGATGACAGTGCCGTTGCCCGGCGAGACAGACGGAGTTTGAATACCGAAGGTCGACGGCGACGCGGTGCCGCTGACAAGGAGCGACGCCGTGGGGTCGGTCGCCAAAAGGCTGATGTTGCCGTTGCTGGTGTCCACAGAACCGATCACGCCTGTCAAGTTGCTGATGGCGGTCTGCAATTGACTCATCGTCTCGACGTCACCGGCTGCGGTGCCGAAGGTAATAGTTTGCGCCGCGCCGCCGCCGACCGACACTTTCAGGTTTTCGCCGCTCAGTCCCTGGGTCAAGAGGTTGGTCGGCGAGAACGTGTGGTTCGTGGCACCGAAACCGAGATCGGCGGCGTCATTGGCGCCGCTGCCAGTCACCGAGATGGTGCTGGTATCGTTATTCCCGGTGAGCACGATACTGCCACCGGTCAGTGCCGCAGTTACCGCGGCGTTACCGGAAGCTCCGGAGTTGATGGCGTTGATCAGATCGCCCACGGTGCTGGAAGCGCTGACCGTGTAAACCGTCGTGTTTGTGCCATCACCGACGGAAATTGTGTCGGTAGCGGCAATACCCAGCGACGTCAGCGTGGTGGCGTCAGTGAGGCTGCTGACTGTGCCGGTGCCGGTTGCCGGAGCGTCCGGCAATAACGTGGCGCCGGTGCCGA
>JASHOX010000036.1 GCA_030038415.1 Xanthobacteraceae bacterium | reverse complement strand
AGCGGTCTATGCTGCGTGCTGTTTTTGGCGGCAGCGATCCTGCGGCTGCTGAGCGCGTGCTTCGGCGAGACGGCCGCGGACAGACCCACGCATCGCGACGACCGCGAATTGCCGATCTACACCGTCGTCTGCGCACTTTACCGGGAGGCGGCGGTCGTGGAGGAACTTGTCGGCGCCATCCGCGCCCTTGATTATCCTCCGGAAAAGCTCGACGTGAAATTCGTACTCGAAGCCGACGATCATGGGACACGCCGCGCCCTCCTCGACCTCAATCTCGGACCGCCGTTCGAAATCATCGTCGCGCCGCCAATCGGTCCACGCACTAAGCCCAAGGCGCTCAATGTCGCTCTGCCACTGGCGCGTGGCGCGTTCACCGTCGTTTATGACGCCGAGGATAAGCCCGAGCCCGATCAGCCTCGCCGTGCGCTTGACGCGTTTCGCAAAGGCGGCAAACGGCTCGCTTGCGTGCAGGCCAGCCTGACCATCGACAACACTGCCGATAACTGGCTCGCGGGCATGTTCACCGCCAATTATGCGGGCCAGTTCGACGTCTTTCTTCGCGGACTAGCGACACTGAGCCTGCCGTTTCCGCTGGGTGGCTCATCGAATCATTTTCGCACCACCGCGTTGCGCAAGGCCGGCGGCTGGGACTCGTACAACGTCACCGAAGATGCCGACCTCGGCATCCGCCTTTATCGCCTTGGCTATCGCGCCGCCGCCATAGCATCGACAACCTACGAGGAAGCGCCGGCGCGGTTCGTGCCTTGGCTCAAGCAACGCACCCGTTGGTACAAGGGCTGGATGCAAACTTGGCTGGTGCACATGCGTCGCCCCGGCCGGTTATTTCGTGAATTAACGCCTGCCGGCGCCATCGCCTTTCAAATATTTTTTGCCGCCAACGTCCTGGCGGCCTTGATCCACCCTCTGTTCATGACCGGGCTCGGCATTACGCTCTATGCGCTGCCGACGCCGTGGGCGAACACGGTCATGGAGAATGCCGCGCCAATCTTCGTGACCAGCCTTCTCTCCGGCTACGCTTCAACGATCGTGCTTGACGTGATCGGCTTGGGGCGCCGCGGACTGCTCGGCAATGCCTGGGTGCTCATTCTGACACCGCTACACTGGTTACTGCTGTCAGTCGCGGCGTGGCGGGCGCTGTTTCAGCTGATCTACGATCCGCAGCGCTGGGAAAAAACCGAGCATGGAATGGCGACAACGTCGCGTGTCGCCGGATCGCGCCGTTTGCAGCCGCAGCGCCGACGTTCACCCGAGCAATCGCGGCAATGGCCGGCGAATGAGCCGCGCCCAAGAATGACCACCGGCCGAGCGCGTAGCCCGCCCATCGCACAGATCGGCCCCGGCATGCCTATCGCACCGATGAGGATCATTGAGACGGCCCGCGGAACGCTGCTCGCCCGCTAAGCCGGCAAATTACATATAGCGCCGCAGATCGGCAGCTTCTGCCTGGGGAGTGCGAGTCATATTGAACGGCGCAACGAAACGGCCGTCTTTGTCCATGAGATAGACGATGGCGGTATGGTCCATCGTGTAGCCGCCGTTTTCGAGCGGAACCTTCTTGGCGTAGACCCGGTATTCCTTGATCGCGGTGTCGATCTGGGCCTGATTGCCGGTCAGCCCGCGCAGATGCGGATCGAAGTTCGACAGATAATCCTTGAGCACTTTGGGCGTGTCGCGATCCGGATCGACCGTGATAAACAACGCGCCGACGCGATCGGCATCGGGTCCGAGCGCCTTCATCATCTGCGACATGTCGAACAACGTGGTCGGGCAGATGTCCGGGCAATGGGTGAAGCCGAAGAACACAAGGAACGGGTGGCCCTTTATCTGCGTATCGGTGAACGGCTTGCCGTTCTGGTCTTCGAGATCGAGCGGTCCGCCGATGGCGGCGACCGCTTGTCCGATCGGCGAGAAGGAGCTCCCGGTAACGAAAAAAATGACGCTCATAAGCAGCAAAAGGCTGCCGAGGAATGCCGCCAGCAACAGCATCAGCCGCGAGGCTTGAGCATTCGGTTTCGCATTCATCGGTCTCGTCCGGTTAGCCAAAGCACGCCGAAAACCCGACGCGGATGGTCTCGAAAAAGACCGTGGTTCCGTAATGTGCCCAGAGTAAGACAGTGCCGATCAAAGCCAGCGCGACGACAGCAGCCGTCGCAAGCACCGGGATGGACAGGTGGGAGCGGGCAACGATATCGGGCATGGCTTAAGTTCCGCAGCCTTAAATAGGCCGGAACCCGAGCACCGACAACAGCATCACAAGCCGTCTGGACGCCGGCGGCCCAGGCCTCGCCCTGCCCGCTGGCCTACTGACAGGTGCGATAGAGCGCCGACAGCTCACGCCCGCGCAACGTAATAAGTTGCGGCGTCAGCCCACCGTGCCGATCGATCCAGGCCCGGATGGCCGGCGGATAGAGCCGCATCACCAAGCGGCTGCCGCGGCGCGTCGGCACCAGCGAGCGCGATACGTCGTCGTAGTACGACGCCGCATGGAAGCCCAGTACGGCGCGCCGGGTGACGCAGATGCGATTTTGCGGAATAATCCCGGTCAGCAAGGTGCAGGCCGAAAGGCAGGGTCCGTCGATAACCACGCGCTCGCCGGAAGCGCGCATCGCATGGAACTTTTGGATATAAGAGGAAACTTCGCCGCCCGGATCGCTTACGATGCGAACATCGGCTGATGCTGCAGAGGTCACCAGGGCCGACGCCAGGGCGCCGGCAAAAACTGCCTGCCATTTCATGGAGTAACCCTCTCCCGCTCAATCGTCCGTGATATCTCCCGGCATTGTGGCAAGAGTTCGGGGATTCCCCGTCTTCATGCCGAAAATTGATCCTCGCCGACGGCGCGTATGCGCGCGGAAAGGAATGCTATAAGAAGTCGGGGGACGCCATGCAGGCGTGATCAATCACCCGTTCGACAAAACACCGCGAAAAGAGTGCTCACACATGGAAACGTCAGTTGCGCGCAAGTCGGTTCAGCAATCCAATGTTCCGGATTTCGCCACGGCCTATTACCTGCTGGAAGGTTTGAACGAGATCGGCGTCGATTATCTGTTTTGTAATTTTGGAACCGATCACGCGCCGATCATCGACGAGATGGCGCATCGAAAGAAGCGCGGCGAGGCGATGCCCGGCGTCGTGCGCTGCCCGCACGAAAACACCGCCGCCCACATGGCGGCCGGCTATGCGCTGGTCACCGGGCGCGGCCAGGGCGTGCTGGTCCACGTCGACGTCGGCACCGCCAACACCGCAAACGGCATGCATAATTTGTTTCGCAGCCGCCTGCCGGTCCTGCTGATGGCCGGCAAGGCGCCCTATACGGCGAACGACGAGCTCGTCGGCTCGCGCGACACCTACGTACATTTCGTGCAGGAGCCGTTCGATCAGGCGAGCCTGGTGCGGCCCTATCTGAAGTGGGAATGGACGCTGCCGTCGGGCGTAGTCGTCAAGGAGGCGCTGCGGCGAGCTTCCTCGATCATGCAAAGCGAGCCGCGCGGCCCGGTTTATCTGATGATGCAACGCGAGACGCTGACGCAGCATTGGAAGGCCGACGAAATCCGGCGCTATACGGCCGAGCAATTTGCGGCGGCGTCCGGCGGGGACGCCGATCCGAAGCTTGTCGCCGCGCTCGCCGACAAGCTGCTCACGGCGCAAAATCCGATCCTGATCACCGGCTATGCCGGGCGCCACGCGCACGCGTCCCGCGCCATCGACGAGCTGGCGCAATTCGCCGGCATCGCCGTGTACGAAGCAAACATGACCAACAATATCTCGCATGACAGCCCGTGCTTCGTCGGTTTCTCGCCGGACAAGGCGATTCCCGAGGCCGATGTGGGGCTGCTGGTCGACGTCGACGTGCCGTGGTTCCCGAGCGCCGTGCATGCCGACGAGAAGACATTCTGGGCGCATATCGACATTGATATTCTCAAGCCCGCTTCGCCGATGTGGACCTTTCCCGGCAATATCCGCATGCAGGGTGACAGCGGCCACATCCTCGACCAAGTGCTGGCGGAGCTGAAAGCGAAAGTGACGCCGCGATTCAAGGAAGCGGCTGCGGCGCGGATGACGCGCATCAAGGCCGCCCGTGACGAACGCATCGCGCGCGCCGCCAAGCTCGCGGCGGACAAGGGCAAGCCAGGCGCGATCAATCCGCATTATCTGATGGCGGAGTTGGGCAAGCTGCTCGACGACGAGGACATGATCTTCAACGAGGGCGTAACCAACGCCGCCGCGGTCCTCATGCAAATCCCGCGACGCATGCCCAACACGACGGTGCGCGCCGGCGGCGGCGGGCTCGGCTGGTCCGGCGGCACGGCGCTCGGCGCCAAGCTGGCCGCTCCCAATCGCCTTGCGGTGCAGATTTGCGGCGACGGCGGCTTTTACTTCGGCAACCCGCCCTCGGTCTTCGCCGTCTCGCAGCAATACAAACTTCCGATCTTGTCCATCGTTATGGACAACACCGGTTGGAACGCGGTGAAGCAATCGACGCTGCGCGTATTTCCCGAGGGCGAGGCCAAGTCCGTCAATTCCTTCGAGGCGGAACTCGCGCCGAACGTCCACTTCGCCAAAATCGGCGAAGCGTTTGGTGCTTATGCCGAGGAAATCAGCGATCCTGCCGACGTCGCTGCGGCGCTAGCGCGCTGCGTCAAGGAGGTCCGCGGCGGCCGCACCGCGCTCTTGCACGTGCGCGTTACCAAGCTGTAGCTGCAGGGTGGGCATTGCGCCGGCAATGCGTCTCCGCGTGGGCAAAATCGCTCGCGCGCAATGCCCACGCGGAATGCCACGAACGGACGATTATGCCCACCCTACCGATCATGGGCTGGCGTGGTTGATGAATTTTTCCGGCGGCCGCTCGCCCCATTGCGACCGCAGCGCTTCGTCCGCCGGAATGAGATGAGAGCCGTTAGCGAGGTTGAGGCGATCGCTATCGGCCCAATGCTCATGGACGCGTCCCCAGGGATCAGCCCAGTAATCGTAGACTTGGCTGCCGAGGACATGCCGGCCGATGCCCCACATGTGCTCGTAAGTGCCGAAGCCTTTGAGATAGTCGTGGCCCATGCACACGTCGTCAATATCGGGCACCTCGAACGAAAGATGATTCAATCCGGTCTTCTCGTGCCGGAGGCAGAAGAAGACGTGATGGTCGACATAGGTGTCGCCGCGATCGCAGCGATTGAATGAGCCGATCAGATTGTCCTGGTTCTCGACATAGACGTCATCGGAGCAGATCATTCCCAGCGTGTCGCGGAACCAATCGACCGTCTCGCGGAAACGCGGCGTCATCAGCACGCCATGCCCGATGCGTTTGACGTGCGCCGGCCCCCTCGGCAGCCGCATCAATTCGCCGGCACGCGCGGTCGGCGCCTCGCCGGTATTGAGCTTTTGTCGCTTGACCGCAATTGCATCGACCGGAGCGATGCCGCAAACGACCTCGATCTGATAACCGTTCGGCTCGGTCAACCGTACGCGCTTGCCACCGCCGGGCTCATCGATATTTTCGATGGCCGAGGCGCCGGGCGCCTTGGTCAGCCGCTTTAGATCGTCTTCGCTGTCGACGTAATAGGCCAAGCCGACGAATTTCGGGTCGCCCTTCTCGGTGACATGGATGTGGTGATTGGGATCGGTGCCGCGCATATAGAGTGCGGTGCTGGTGCGCTCGGTCCGATGCATGCCGAACCGCGTCAGGAACTCCTCCGCGAGATCAAGATCGGGGGACCGCAGCCGCCCATAGGCGATGTCCGTTACCTTAGCCCAGGCCATTTCACACTCCCTGCAATATTTCTCGCCGCGGGCCGCCGCCCGCACGGCCACCGTTAATGTGCCACGATCAATGCGGCGACGGCAATGATTCGGTTCAGCGGTAGTCGCTCGGCACGGTTGCGTCGATCTGCTTGGCGCCCATGGCATTGAACAAGGGCGTCAGCACGATGGTCACCACAAGGTTCAGGACCACAGTGTAGAGCGCCGCGTAACCGGGAAAGGTATGGCCGCCAATTGCCAGCGCATAGTTCGGCGCCCAGTTCGCCGCATTGAACATCCAAACGCCAACCGCGGTACCCACGGCCCAACCGACGAGCAGTGCCCAATCGTTGAACCAGCGCGTATAAACGCCCAGCATGACTGACGGCAGCGTCTGGATGATCAGGATGCCGCCAAGAAGCTGCAGATAGATCGCGTACTGCGTCGGCACCGCGATGATGAATATCAGCGCACCCAATTTCACGATCAGCGACACCCATTTCGCCATCTGCGCTTCTTCTTTGTCGGTCGGATTCTTATTGATGAATTCGCGATGGATGTTGCGGGTGTAAAGGTTAGCCGCGGCAATCGACATGATCGCGGCCGGCACCAGCGCGCCGATGCCGATCGCCGCGAAGGCGACGCCGGCGAACCACGATGGGAAGGTGTTCAGAAACAGCGCCGGGACGGCGAAATTGTTGCCGAACTGCTTAAAGCCGCCGGCGAATTCGGGCATGGTCGCTACGCCGGCGGCAATGGCGAAGAACCCGACGAGCGCCAATAGTCCGAGCATGAACGAATAGCCCGGCAGCATCGCGGCATTGCGGCGGATGGCGTGACCGCTGGAGGCGGCCAAAATGCCGGTGATGGAATGCGGGTACAGGAACAGCGCCAGCGCCGAGCCGAGCGCGAGGGTGGCATAGACACCGTACAATCCGGTGGTGTTGGCCCCCGGCATGGCCAGCAGCAATTTCGCCGGCGGTACCTTTGCGAAGATCGCGTCGAAGCCACCCATATGGATCGGAACAACAATGATCGCGGCGAAGGCCGTGACGTAGATCAGAATATCCTTGACGATGGCAATCGACGCCGGTGCCCGCAAGCCGCTCGTATAGGTGAAGGCCGCAAGAATAATGAACGCCAGAATGAGCGGCAGATCGGCGACATAACCAGTCCCCGAAACGCCCATGGCGCCGATAACCACCTGCAAGCCGACCAGTTGCAGCGCGATGTAGGGCATGGTCGCGACAATGCCGGTGATCGTCACCGCCAAGGCGAGCCAGCGATTGCCGAACCGGCCGCGCACGAAATCGGCCGGCGTGATATAGTTGTGCTTGTGGCAGACGTGCCAGAGCCGCGGAAACACCAGAAACAGGATCGGATAGATCATGATGGTGTACGGCACCGCAAAGAAAGCGATGGCGCCGGCACCGAAGGCGAGCGCCGGAACGGCGATGAACGTATAGGCGGTGTAGAGGTCGCCGCCGACCAGAAACCAGGTGACGAGGGTGCCGAACCGCCGGCCGCCCAGCCCCCATTCATGCAGCTGATCGAGGTCGCCCTTGCGCCACTGCGCAGAGGCAAAACCGAGCAACGTTATGAGGGCAAATAGCAGCACAAAGACGGTGAGAGCGATCCAGTTAATCTCCTGCACGGCAAGCCTCCCCGGGCTTTAGTTTCTGTGGCCAATTGGCTCGCGCTGGCGCGCAGCCGTCGCGCACCCTTTTGGGCGCTAGGCCTCGGTCGCGAAATAGACGATCGCGGTCAGAACCGCGCCGACGATGACCCAAAGCATCTGATACCAGTAGAAGAACGGTATCCCGGCCCAGGACGGTTCAGCCGCGTTGTAAAACGGCGGCCACAGCACCGCGACGAACTGTAGGACAAAGAGCAGGTACCACCAGCTCCAGCCACGCCTTTCGGTTTGCGGTTCCATGGTTATGCTCCTCCCAAGACGCGCCATTTGAGGCGCTTACCGGGCACGATAGCCCGCGCATCATGCCAATCAAGAAAAAAATATCGTCGGCAGCGGAGCAAACTAATCCGACTTGCCCGCTTACCACCGCACTGCAATATCCGATCAACTGGAGCGGGCGATGGGAATCGAACCCACGACACTCAGCTTGGGAAGCTGATGTTCTACCACTGAACTACGCCCGCGCCGTGGGCTAGAATACCGAAATCCGGCAGCGCGCGGCAAGCGTTACGGCTCTCTTCTCCCGGTGAACCGCAGGTAAGTTCAGCCGGAAATCAAAAGTTACTGCTATGCCATCAGATGATGACATCGAGGTTCTTTCGCCACCCGGCGCCATTGCCCCGACCGGCACCTGGAGTGTCGGCGTGCGCGCCGGCGATTTCGTCTTCGTTGCCGGCATGCGCGGCATCGATCCGGTGACGAACCGGCTGGTCGATGGCGCCGAGGCCCGCATTCGCCAGGCGTTCCAGAACATGAAAACCATCGTCGAGGCGGCCGGCGGTACGCTGCGCAATACCGTACGGCTGGTGGTCTATGTCACCGATATGGATCGCAATCGGCCGATCGTAAACAGGATTCAAGAAGAGCTTTGGGCCGGCGGCCCCTATCCGCCGCGCACGATCGTCGAGGTGAGCCGCCTCAATCAGGATGACATCGTCGAGGTGGAAGGAACGTTCTTTTGTCCGGTGAAACCCGGCCCCTAACGGATGCGGCTCACGGCGCGATCACGCCGCGCGTCAGAAGTTTCGCTTACTCGCGGCCAAACTGATGGCGAAGTTCCAGCTTGGCGCGTTCCAACGTCTTGCGCCTGGCGGCCGGAAGATTCTTGCCGGCGCGATTGATATAAAACGTCAGCATCGACAGCGCCGAACGATATGGGTCGGACTTGCGCCGGTGGCTGAGCTCCGCCGACCGCTTCAGCGAGGCGGCGATCGACTTTGGATCGCGTTGGGTGAATACACCCTGCTCCAAGTCCAAGGCATCACTTTCGCGGGTGACCCGCGCGGACCAACGACGACTTGTTGAAGGGCGCTTTGAAGCGCGCCGAGCGGATTTACGCCGTGTCGGTTTGCGTCGCGCCATCTTGCGCCGCAGCGATTTTCGAGCGGAAGTTTTAGCCACGGCAACACCCTGCTCGTCACCTACGCGTTCGATAAGAACAACGGGGATTGGTCTTTGTTCCCGATGGAGGCGCCTCTATTCGGCGGCTATGGCACGGGCCGGCGCCAAAGCAAGATCGGCGAAACATCTTGCCAATGCTTCGCCGTCGGGATCGAGCAGTGCGGCGGTGCGCGCGCTCACGACGGCGTCGACAGCCGAATTGGAGGGCATGTCACCCGCCAGCGCAGGCGCGATCACGTGCTCTACGATCAGACGGTAATTGCCGCTGCCGCGCTTGTGAGTATCGCCATAGCCTTTGATAAGCCGGGCGCATTCGGCCATCTCGATGGCAAGCTCGGCGGAAAGTGGAGCGGCTCGCACGATAAGCTCAAGCCACGCTTCGATCTCGTGCTGCTCCTGCTGGAAGCGGAAGGTTTTGCGCCGGAAGCGGCGCAGCGCGGCGAGCAACTTGAAACGCAGATAGCCGGAAACCGATGCGGTATTGACCGCCATGCCCCAATGAACGCTGCCGAACGCAGGATGACGTTTTGCGACGCCGAGAATGGGCTGCGCCAGCCAGGACGGCAACACCGAGCAGAACTCATCGATTCCGGGTTTGAGGAATTCGGTAACCGTGAAAGTCTGCTGCGGTTTGACGCCAAGCTCGCGCGCAATGCGGGTGAAGCGCGCCGGATCGATCTTGACCTGCGCCACCCGGATCACGTCCTCATATGACATCCGCACGGCGAGATACCGCGCCGTCGCGGCGAGAAGCCGTCCGTTGGCTCCGGATTTCGCATCGGCCAGGCGGATCGGATCGAGACGATCCAGATAAAGCCGCGCATAGGCAAGATCCTGATAAGCGGCGAGCCGGCGCACGCCTTCGGTCATGAACATGCGGGCTGCCTCGGGCATATCCGCGATCGCCCGTTCAAGCTCGGCAAGCGAAGTGGATGCTGCGCGCGCACGTTTGGGCGGTTCGGCGCGACGTTGCGATCCGGCGCGCGCCGCCTCGTAGCCGGCCCGGAAGCCGCGCAGATTGGCGGCAACCGCCTTGCCGTCGGCGCGGATGGCTGCCTCGAATGCTTCGGCGGGAATTGGCAGCGCGCCAGCCCCAGCAATCGTGCCGAGCATTACCGCATTGATCATGGCGCCGCTCTGCTTGGCGACCGCTTCAAGGTCGAGCAGCAGGACATTCTTCGAATTCTTCTCCACCGCGGCGATGAGGCGGTCCGGATCGTAGCGGCCGTCGCCCATCGCCATCTTCTCGACCGTCAAATAGGAGCGGCTCGTCGAAGCAATGGTTGTCGTGCGATCTGCCGTAACAAACCCGCCGGCAATGGCGCGGCCGGCTTCCATCAGTTCGCTCGCCACCACCAGGTCGACATCGCCGACGCCGGGCGCCAGCGCCAGGATCGGGCGGGGATCGGAGGCGGACCCTGGCGCCGGCACCAGCTCGATATGATACGTAGTGGCGCCGGTGCGCTGCGCGACGCCGGGAATGGACGTCGATTGTACCGGGAAGCCTTGGCTCGCCGCCGCGGCGACGATCCAGTCGGTGAGCACGCCGCCGCCTTCGCCGCCGAGCGCGGCGATCAGGAGCGTGAGCGGCCGAACTCTCGTCTGTTCCCCCCCTCCTTGTGGGAGAAGGTTAGGCAGGGGCGAGCTTGACGCGGCGAAAGTACCCCGTTCCGCCTCGCTTGCGCTTGGCTGCATCGCCAACAAGGGGGGAGGCAACGGTAATTTAGCTGCGCCGCTTATCCGACCAATCACCGCACCGCGCACGCGACTGAGCGCGCGGTCCCACCACGTCGGATTGCTCACGACATCGGCGCGATAGAACGACGGGCAGAGCACGGCCGCATGGGCGACTTCGCCGCACAGCCCGCAGCCGACGCAGCTGTCGATCACCGTCGCCACCGGATCGGAGCGCAGCGGATCGGGATTGGGCTTGACCGTCAGTGACGGGCACCCGGAAAGCCGGATGCAGGAGTGGTCGCCGGTGCAGATTTCGTCGTCGACGCCGAAACGCGTTTTCACCACGCGCTCACCGCGGTCGAGCTTCTCGGCATCCTCGGCGCGAATGCGGCGCTGCCGCGCTAGCATGCATTCGCCGTCGGCGATGATCACCTTCAGCCCCCGCTCGGCCGTGCGCATCGCCTCCTTCAGCGTCGCCGTCATCTTCGCCACGCTGTAGCTGCGCACCGTGCGCAGCCACGTGACGCCGAGCGAGCGCAGCGTGTTCTCGATGCTGATGCCGGTCGGCGTGCCCGAGCGGTTTGCCTTGCTCGACGGCAGATATTGCTGGCCGGTGGCGGACGCGTAGCCGTTCTGCATCACGACAAGAACGCCGTCGCCTTTGTTGAACATGTTCGAGGCGGCGCCGGTGATCAGTCCGTTGTGCCAGAAACCGCCGTCGCCCATTATCGCGATGGGCCGCTTGTTCATGTTCGGGCCGACCGCGGCCGCGCTCGCCAGCGACATGCCGTAGCCGAGAATGGAGTTGCCGAGCGAAAACGGCGCGAAGGTCGTGAACGAATGGCAGCCGATATCGGCGCTGATGTGGGTCGGTCCGATCTCGCGCTGGGCCAGCTTTA
>JASHOX010000035.1 GCA_030038415.1 Xanthobacteraceae bacterium | reverse complement strand
CAGCGAAGGCCTGCTGATCCGCTTCGCGCTCGATGCAAAGACGACGCCGCAGGGCGAGAGCGAGCTCGAAATCTTCACCACGCGGCCGGACACCTTATTCGGCGCCAAATTCATGGCGCTGGCGCCGGATCATCCGCTGGCGCTGGCCGCGGCGGCCAAGAATCCGGCGCTGGCGAAATTCATCGATGAGTGCCGCCACCGCGGCACCGCGCAGGCCGAGATCGATACCGCCGAGAAGCTCGGCTTTGACACCGGCATCAAGGCGATCCACCCGTTCGATCCGGACTGGAAGCTGTCGGTCTACGTCGCGAATTTCATTCTGATGGAATACGGCACCGGCGCGATTTTCGGCTGTCCGGCGCACGATCAGCGCGACCTCGACTTCGTCAACAAATACGGCCTCGGCAATGTGCCGGTGGTGTGTCCGCCGGGGCAGGATCCGAAAACCTTCGTCATCACCGACACCGCCTATGACGGCGACGGCCGCATGATCAATTCACGCTTCCTCGACGGCATGACGATCGTGGAAGCGAAGGAAGAGGTAGCCCGCAGGCTGGAGACGGAGAGTCGCGGCAATCGTCCCGTGGCGCAGCGCCAGGTGAATTTCCGGCTGCGCGATTGGGGCATTTCACGGCAGCGCTATTGGGGCTGCCCGATCCCGATCATCCATTGCGACACATGCGGCGTCGTACCGGTGCCGGAACAAGACTTACCGGTGACGCTGCCGGAGGACGTCAGTTTCGACCGTCCCGGCAATCCGCTCGACCATCATCCGACCTGGAAGTACGTCACTTGCCCGAAGTGCGGCGGCAAGGCGCGTCGCGAGACCGACACGATGGATACTTTCGTCGACTCGTCGTGGTATTTCGAGCGTTTCACCGACCCGTGGATCACAACCGCGCCGACCGACTTAGCCGTTGTCGATGCCTGGATGCCGGTCGATCAATATATCGGCGGCATCGAGCATGCCATTTTGCATCTGCTCTATTCGCGCTTCTTCACTCGCGCCATGAAAGCGACCGGCCATGTCGGCCTCGACGAGCCGTTCGCCGGCCTGTTCACGCAAGGCATGGTCGTGCACGAGACCTATCGCACTAAGAGCGGCGAATGGGTTGCGCCGGCGGAAGTGAAAATCGAGAGCGACGGCGATACGCGCCGCGCCACTCTGGCCGCCACCGGCGAGCCGGTGGAAATCGGCGCCATCGAGAAAATGTCGAAGTCGAAGCGCAACACGGTCGATCCCGACGAGATCATCGAGAGTTACGGCGCCGACGTGGCGCGCTGGTTCATGCTGTCGGACTCGCCGCCGGATCGCGACGTGGAATGGACCGAGCGCGGCGTCCAGGGCGCCTGGCGCTTCGCCCAGCGGCTGTGGCGGCTCATTGGCGAGGCGGCCGAAATCGCCAAACAGGCGCCAGCTTCGCGCCCGGCCGAGTTTTCGCCGGCGGCGCTTCGCCTGCGCAAGGCGGCGCACCGGGCCTTGGCCCGGGTCAGCGATGACATTGAAAAGCTACACTTCAATGTTTGTGTGGCGGCGATTTACGAATTCGCCAATACGCTCAATGAGGTAATCGGCGAAACGGGGACTGAGGCCGGATCAGATGAGGGGGCCGCTCCCACGCCCGATTTCCGCTGGGCGATGCGCGAGGCGGTTAATATCTTTGTGCAATTATTTGCGCCGATGATGCCGCATTTGGCCGAGGAATGCTGGGTCGCGCTCGGCCACGACACGCTGGTCGCGCAGGCGGCCTGGCCGCAAGTCGAGCCCGGCCTTCTGATCGAGAATACGGTGACGTTGCCGGTGCAAGTCAACGGCAAGAAGCGCGCCGAGGTGACCGTGGCGCGCGACGCCGGCAATGGCGAAATCGAGGCTGCCGTGGTCGCGCTCGATGCGGTAAAATTGGCGCTCGGCGGCAAGGCGCCAAAGCGGGTGATCATCGTGCCGGGGCGGATCGTCAATGTGGTGGCGTAACCAGGCAGCGTCCCGAGCCGCGCGGCGCGCCGCCGTGCGGCTGGGCGTCATTTTGGGCGCCGCGAGCCTGCTTGCCGGCTGCTTTGAGCCGCTCTATGGCTCGCATCCGTCAGTCGGCGGCGAAAGCATCAAGGACAAGCTCGCCGAAGTGCAGATCGCGCCGATCCCGACGCGCCAGGGCACGCCGCAAGCCCGGCTTGCCGTCGGAATGCATAATGACTTGCAGTTCGATCTCAACGGCGGCGCCGGCGCCAATGCTCCGACCCATCGGCTCGATATCACCGTGTCGCAGACCGGCTTCACCGTGATGGTCGACCCGTCCAGCGGCCGTCCGACCGCGCAAGTCGCCGGCGTGCAGGTCAGCTATCAGCTCGTGGAAATCGCCACCGGCAAAGTGGTGCTGAAAGATTCCACATTCGCTAACGTCGACTACGACGCGCCCGGCCCGGAGCAGCGTTTTGCCGTCCAGCGCGCGCAGCGCGACGCCGAAGACCGCGCGATTCAGACGGCCGCCGATACGATCCGCAACCGCTTGGCGTCGTATTTCGTCGCCGGGACCTAGAGCATGCTCGCGAGAAGTGGCCGCCGGTTTTCGGGACAGATCATGCTCGCGAAAAAATAATTTCCATGGTTGCCGTCAAAGCCGCCGATGTCGACGCCTTCGTCGCGCGTCCCGATCCAGCCCGGCTGGTGGTCCTGGTGTTCGGTCCGGACGCCGGCTTGGTCAGCGAGCGCGCCAGCGCCATCGTCAAGGCTTCGGTCGACGACGTAAACGATCCGTTCGCGTTGGCCCGCCTCGAAGGCGAGGCGATTGCCGCCGAGCCGACGCGCCTGGTCGAAGAGGCGCAGACCATGCCGCTGTTCGGCGGCCGCCGCGCGGTGTGGCTCAAGGCCGGGAGCCGCAACATCGCGCCCGCGGTCGAAGCGGTGCTCGCCCTGCCGCCCGGTGGATGCCGCGTCGTCATCGAGGCCGGCGATTTGCGCCGCAATGCGCCGCTGCGCGCGCTGTGCGAGCGCGCCAAGAACGCCGTGGCGCTGCCGTGCTATGCCGACAGCGAACGCGACCGGGGGCGGCTGATCGACGACGAGATGCGGGCCGCCGGCTTGACGCTGACGCCTGAGGCGCGGGCACTTCTGATCCCCTTGCTCGGCGGCGATCGCGCCGCTTCGCGCAACGAAATTCGCAAACTCGCGCTTTACGCCCGCGGCCGCGATCAAGTCGACGTCGAGGACGTGACCGCAGTGGTGTCCGACGCCTCGGCGCTGGCGCTGGAAGACATCATCGACGCCGCTTTCGCCGGCCGTCCCGCCGAGGTCGAAGCGCAGCTTGGCAAAGCGCGGACCGCGAGCGCCAGCGCCGGAGCGCTGTTGTTCAACGCCCAGCGCCAGCTCGCACAGCTGCACAAATGGCGCGTTGCAATCGAAGACGGCACGCCGTTCTCGCTCGAAGCCGTGCAGCCGCCGCTGCATTTCCGCAGGAAGGCGCTGGTCGACGCGGCGTTGAAAGCCTGGAATGCGGCGCGGCTCGCCACGGCTATGGCCGAGCTTGCCGACGCCGTGCTGCAATCGCGGCGCCGACCGGCGCTCGCCGATAGCATCGCCGAACGCGCGCTATTGGCGATCGCGACGCAAGGCCGGCGCAGCGCAGCGTGAAACTCAATAAGTTCTAGCGGTGCGTCCGTCGTTCTTTCGTTCGGTCCGCCAATCCGCGAGCGTGGTGCGGCCGACCACCGACATTTTGGCGGCGGCGGCAGCAATCATGTCGTGGAGGACTTGATCGAAATTGTCGTGCGCGACGCGGCTCGCCGCCATTGCGTTTCGCATCGCCCCGGCGTCGAAGGGTTGGGCGCGCAACGTCTTGCGCACTTCCTCTTGCGCCAGACGAAGATCGGCCTCCGCGGTGGCGACCTTCACTGCTTCATCGCGGAGCTGCGCACGCAACACTCCGGCGTCGGCAACCGGCAGCTTTGCCGCGATGTGGTCGAGCCGGCCGGCCAGGCTGTGGTCGATCCGCGCCACCGGCGCCAGCGGCACGGGGCCGGAAAAGCGGATGGCCACGGCACCCGCCGCACCGACGAAGAACAGGTTCAGTGCCAACGATCCCAGGAGCAGCCAGCGCCAATGCGGGCCGCCTTCCGTCCTCGGCAGTATTGACATCATCGCCCTCGTTTTTTGCGCCTGTTCGGGAAAATTGCCCGCCACAGCCGCGTGGAAGGCGTCGATTTTCCGAAAAGACCATGCTCCGTCAAGACGCTAGCCGTCCGGTTGCGGCCGCTAGCCGCGGCCGCCGGCGGCCCGTCCGCGGCATCGTAGCGACGTTTACGCTGTTGCGAAATGGCCAATCGGCCGCCTCACGGAATCGTTTCTGCAGTCCTGCATTCGTGTTTGAATGGCGCCATCGGAGCGGCAAACCGAGCCTGCAAAAGCACCGGAGCCAAGGCATGCAAGCGTTGACCGCGGGAATCACCAAAGCGGGCACCGGAATCGACGGAATTGTCTGGAATATTCTGGGGCAGACTTACGTGCCAAAAGCGGTGAACGACACGTCGTTCTCCTGGCACGCGACATTCCCGCCCGGCACTTTCGTGCCGCCCCATATTCATCCGACCCAGGACGAATTCATCTACATGTTCGAGGGCCGCTTCGACTTGCTGCTCGACGGCAGGGATTTCGTCGCTACCGCAGGTGATCTCATCCGACTGCCGATGGGCGTGCCGCACGGCATTTTCAACAAGTCCGACCAGGCGGTGAAATGCTTTTTCTGGGTGGCGCCGACGCGCAAGCTATACGATCTGTTCTGGGCGATTCACGGCATGAAAGAGCAGAAGCCGGACGAGGTCGTCGCGCTGTCGGCCAAACACGAGGTCGTTTTCCTACCGCCGCCGGCGTGACGCTGGCGCAGCCGACGAAACGATCAGGTCGGATTCTCCAGGCTGAACGTGCCGGAATCGTCGTCATAGGCGAAGACCTCGGCGTATCGGCCCCAAGCGATCACCGCCCGCAAGGTGAGCTCGGCGTCCTCGGAGGTCATGTGATCTTCGAGCTCGTCGAAGAAGCGGGACTTCGGCGCCCCGTGATGGGCGCGTTCCTGCAGCACGTGCCGGATATGAGCGGCGAGAGGGACATAGGCCAACAGCTGGCGCTGAAATAGCTTTTTGCGGTCGTCGGTGCCGAGCTCGGCGAATTGCTTGCCGGTATCGGTGAGCTTGATGTCGCCGCCTTCGACCTCGGCGAACCGCAGCAGTTGCAGCGATTCCGCGACGGGAAATAGCTCGTCGAAATCCATATGCAGTTCGTCGGCGAGCACCGGCAGGTCGGCCTTGCCGTGGAACTGCGGCGCGGCCAGCGTCTCGATGAGGCCGGACAACAGATTGGCCGACACGCGCGGCAGCACGGTATAGATCGTCGCCGCCGGCCCGGTGCCGATTTGCAGCGGCGTCGGCGTGCGTGCAGTCATTGCCACGTAGATTTTCTCGACCAGTTCGCGGAACTGCGGGTCGAGCCGGTTGCGCGGCTGCCGCAAATCGACGGTGATCTCGCTGATGATGCGGCCGGGATTGGTGGAAAACAGCAGGATGCGGTCGCACATCAGCACCGCCTCCTCGATATTATGCGTGACCAGGATCACGCCTTTGATCGGCAATTTGCCGTCGCCCCACAGTTCGAGAAAGTCCGTACGCAGCGTCTCCGCGGTCAGCACGTCGAGCGCGGAGAACGGCTCGTCCATCAAGAGAATATTGGGATGCACGACCAGCGCCCGGGCGAAGCCGACGCGCTGCCGCATGCCGCCGGACAGTTCGCGCGGGAAGGCCGACTCGTAACCGTCCAAGCCGATCAGGTCGATCGCCGCCAGCGCGCGTTTGCGGATTTCCGCCTCGGGAAGACCGAGCGCTTCGAGTCCGAGCTGGACGTTTTCCAGAACCGTCAGCCAAGGAAACAGCGCGAAGGACTGGAACACCATGGCGATGCCCGGCGCCGGAGCATGAACCGGCTCGCCGAGATAGGTGATCGTGCCCGCCGATGGTTCCGCCAAACCGGCGATCAAGCGCAGCAAGGTCGATTTGCCCGAGCCAGTGCGGCCGAGCAGTCCGACGATTTGGCCCTGAGCCAGCGACAGCTCGACGCCCTCAAGCACCAGATGCTCGCCGCCGTCGGCGCGCGGAAACGACTGGCGGAGCGCGTGAACGTCAAGGAGGGCGGCGGTCATGGTGATCCTCATCCCAGCCGGAATTTGCGTTCGGCGTAGAAATAAAGCGGACGCCAGAACAAGCGATTGATGACGACGACGAACAGGCTCATCACCACGATGCCGAGCACGATGCGGTGAAAATCGCCGGCATCGGTCTGTTGCGCAATATAGGCGCCGAGCCCGAAGGCTTGCAGATGTTCATGGCCCCAGGATGCCACCTCGGCCACGATGCTCGCGTTCCATGAGCCGCCGGACGCGGTGATCGCTCCGGTCACGTAATAGGGCAGCACCGCCGGCAGCGCGATGCGCCGCCACCATAGCCAGCCGCGCACGTGCAAGTTCACGCCGACGGCGCGCAGCTCGGCCGGGATCGCCGCCGCTCCCGCAATGACGTTGAACAGAATGTACCATTGCGTGCCGAGGATCATCAGCGGGCTGAGCCAGATATTCGGATCGAGCCGCCAGAGAACGATCAGCGAGACGACCACCGGAAACAGCACATTGGCCGGGAAAGCCGCGAGGAACTGTGCCACCGGCTGCACGATATTGGCCGCGCGCGAGTGGGTGCCGACCCAGACGCCGACCGGGACCCAGATGACGCTGGCAATGGCGATGAGAACGACGACGCGGGCAAGCGTCGCGAAACCGAGCAATATCGCGGTGCCCACGTCGGCGAGCGTTATGCCTTCGACGATGAAGCGTACGATCTGCCACAACGCCGCCGCGCCGAGCGCAACGATGATGAGACCGAATTGGAAGGCGATCCGGCTCTGCGCCAGCGGCAGCGTGTGCTTGCCGGAGTCGACTTTGTCGGGCCGGCGCGGGCGCAGCGTGAGCCGCCACAGCACCGCAAAAGGCCGCATCAGCCGTTCGATGATGCGGGATCGGCGCAGAACGTCGAATACCCACGAGCGCGGCGGCAGCACGCCGGCTTCCTGTTCGAAACGGAAGCGATCGGCCCACGCCACCAGCGGCCGGAACAGGATCTGGTCGTAGATCAGGATCACCACCAGCATGGTTGCGATCGCCCAGGCCACCGCCTTGAGATCCTGGTGCTCGATGGCCAAGGCAATGTAGGAGCCGACTCCGGGAAGCGTGACCGTGGTATTGCCCACGCTGATCGCCTCGGACGCGACGACGAAAAACCAGCTGCCCGACATCGACATCATCATGTTCCAGATCAGCTGCGGCATGGCGAACGGCACGTCGAGCCGCCAAAACTTCATCCATGCGCTGAGCCGGAAATTGCGCGATGCCTCCTCCAGCTCGGTCGGCACCGTACGCAACGACTGGTAGAAGGAAAACGCCATGTTCCAGGCCTGGCTGGTGAAGATGGCGAAGATGGCGGCGTATTCGGCGCCGAGCACGCGGCCGGGCGCCAGCGCCATGAAGAACACCACCGTGACCGAGATGAAGCCGAGGATCGGCACTGACTGCAGAATGTCCAGCAGCGGGATGAGGATGCGCTCGGCTCGTTTGCTCTTGGCGGCGACCGTGGCGTAAGTGAAGGTGAAGATTAGCGAGAACACCATCGCGACCAGCATGCGCAACGTGGTGCGCGCGGCGTATTCCGGCAGAAAGCGCGGGTCGAGCGAGGGCGGCTGCTTTTCCAGCTCGGCGAGCGGCTCGAACAGGTGGCGGCTCGCTTCGCCCAGAAAGACTAACAGTCCGACGATCAATAGGACCGCGAGCACGTCCCAACGGCTGAACAGGCGGGCCCAGCTCCCGACGGAAATTGGGACGATCACCCGCATGTCTTCGTGCCCAGCAATGGAGGATTCGGTGTCACGGAATTGTCGTAGAAATCGCGGCCGGGAAGCATGCGGCCGCGACCTTGTCGCGACCACATAACATTGGCGTGGCCGGGTTCAAACCTTTTTGCGAATGTGTGGCAACTCCGCGCGGGATTTGCCCGAGCAGAAGGCTGCTCCGCGTTCAGCCGCTCCGCGCCGCCATGGCCGAGAGGGCTTGGGTCAGCTCGGCCGGGAACGGAAACACGATGGTGTTGCTGCGATCGTTGGCGATGTCGAACAAGGTGCCGAGGTAGCGAAGCTGCATCGCCTGCGGCACCGGCGCCAGCAGGCGGGCGGCATCGACCAGTCTTTGCGCGGCCTGAAACTCGCCTTCGGAATTGATGATCTTGGCGCGGCGCTCGCGCTCGGCCTCGGCCTGGCGCGCGATAGCCCGCACCATGCTCTCGTCGAGGTCGATCCGCTTAAGCTCGACATTGGAGACCTTGATGCCCCAGCCCTCGGTCTGCTTATCGAGCACTTCCTGGATGTCGGCATTGAGCTTGTCGCGTTCGGCCAGCATCTGGTCGAGGTCGTGCTTACCCAACACCCAGCGCAGCGTGGTCTGCGCGAGCTGGCTGGTCGCCGCCAGATAATTGCTGACCTGGATGATCGCGCGCTCGGCGTCGACGACGCGGAAATAGATGACGGCGCTGACTTTGACCGAGACGTTATCGCGGGAGATCACGTCTTGCGGCGGCACTTCATCGACCACTACGCGCAAATCGACGCGGACCATTTGCTGCACGAACGGGATCAGGAGAAATAGGCCGGGACCTTTGGTGCCGGTGTAGCGGCCGAGCGTAAAGACCACGCCGCGTTCGTATTCGCGCAGGATACGGATCGAGGCGTAAAGGAAAATCAGAACCAAAACGCCGACGGCGATAACGACGGTGAAGAACATGGCTGGCTCCTTTGAGCTATGCGGCGGGTCAAATCGGTCCTTGTTAGACGTGGGGAGGCGGGTTTTCGCTCAAAAGGGCTTGGGGCGCGCAGGTTCTCCGCGCAATGAAGTTCGGATTAGGCCGACCGGACGTGCAGAAGGAGGCCATCGCGGCCGACCACTTTGATGCGCGCGCCGTCGGAGAGCGGCGCATCGGCCCGCGCGCGCCAGATTTCACCCTCGACCCGCACGCGGCCCTCTTGACCCTGCCACCACACCGTCTCGCCGGTGGCGCCGATCAGCGCCTCGCCGCCGGTGACGACGGGACGCTTGCGCGAACGCAACAGCGCAGCCAGCGCGAGCAGGAACAAGGCGGCGCTGCCGATGGCGGCGCCGATCACGACCGCCGAGGAAAGCTCGAAGCCCGGTGCCTGCGACGGAAACATCATCAGCGCGCCGATGATGAAGGCGACAATGCCGCCGACACCGATCGCGCCGAACGCGCCGATATGCGCTTCGGCGATCATCAGCCCGATGCCGACGAGCACCAGCGCGGCGCCGGCATAGTTGATCGGCAGGAGCGCCAGCGCGTAGAGCGCAACCAGAAGACTGATGGTGCCGACCAGGCCCGGTGCCACTGCCCCGGGGTTGAAGAATTCCAGGATCAGGCCGTAGACACCGATCAACATCAGGAGAAAGGCGACGTTCGGATTGGTGATCAGCGCGAGAAGCTTGATGCGCCAGTCGGGCGGCGTCGTCACGACTTGCAGTCCGGCGGTCGCCAGCCGCATTGGTTTGCCGGCCACGGTCACGGTGCGGCCGTCGATCTGGCGCAGAAGATCGGGCACGTCGCCGGCGACGACGTCGACGACATGAAGCTTGAGCGCCTCGTCAGCCGGCAGGCTCACCGCGTTGCGCACCGCATCCTCGGCCCAGTCGGCATTGCGGCCGTTGACGGCGGCAAGGCTGCGAATATAGGCGACTGCGTCGTTGATGATTTTGCGCGACTCGGTGTCGGCCGGTTCGCCGACTTTGCCTTGAGGCTGGGTTTTCTGATCCGAGCCGGCGCCGGGCGCGAGCGGATTGCCGCCGAGCTGGATCGGCGTGGCGGCGCCGATATTGGTGCCGGGCGCCATGGCGGTGATCGCGCTGGCATAGGCGATATAGGTGCCGGCGCTGGCCGCGCGCGCGCCGCTCGGCGCGACGAAAGTCGCGACCGGCACCGGCGAAGCCAGGATCGCGCTGTCGATCTCGCGCATCGACGAATCGAGGCCGCCCGGCGTATTCATGCGCAGAACGATCAAGCCGGTCTCGCCGGGCGAGGCCGCATCGATCTCGCCCACGATGTAATCGGCGATGGCCGGCCCGATCGGGCCGTTGATGTCCAGGACGAGCGCGCGGTGCGCGGCGCTGGCCGGCGTGGCGAGCAGCGCGAAGAGAATGGCCAAAAGCGCGGTTGCGTGTCGTCGCATCGCGGCAATCATCACAGCCTCGGCGCCGGTCGGCGGCAAGCGTGGCGGCCGCCTGCCGACGCAATCGTCGAACGATATATGAATTATAGGACGTTCCCGCGGTCACGTCCCGACGGGATCGCGCTTGCGGTCGGAGGTCACGAGGTGGCAACCGCGCGCGGCGACGTGCCGATGAGGCGAGCGCCCCAGGAAAAGCGCTGTACCGCAAACGTCGTCGCCAGGCTCAAGAGCAGCGCGCCGCCGAAAACGATGGCCGCCTTGACGATGGCGAACAACGGCGCGGCAAGGAGCGCATATTGCAACCAGACAATGAAGACATAGTGCACCAGATAGAGGCCGTAGGCGTTGGCCGACAGATAACCGACAAGCCGCGAATGGCCGGTCGCAAACCGCAGGCAGACGGCAATGAGGAAAAAGCAGCCGGCGGCGCAGGCCGGTACGAAGCTCAGATCGGCGGCAATCTCGACACCGAGCGAGGCGCCGCGCGGCATGGTCAACGCCGTCAAGCCCATCCAGAGAAACAATGAAACAAGCGCGGCCGCCAGCGCATAAGTCCAGCGTCGCGCCAAAATGCCGTCGACCGCGAGGAGGCCGCGCTCTATGCCGGCGCCGCCGATGCCGATGCCGGCGAAAAAATAGACCGCATAGAGCAGTGGCCGGCAAAACTGCATGGCGAACAATCCGGAATTAGACCACGCCCAAGGCGTAAAGGCGATCGCCAGCGGGACATAGGCCACAGCCGACGCGGCGAGCAGAGTGCCAAAATAGGGGGCGGGATATCTATCGGCCGCGGCTGACCAGCGGCCGAGCGCCGGTATCGCATTGGGCGCGGTGAAGTGCAGGCCGGCGGCGATGACGTTTAAAGCCAGAAGCTGCCAGAGGAACCACAGCGGCCCGTTCGGCCAGAACGGCAGCGCGAGCAGGCTATGCCAATAGTCCGCGATGCCGGGATCGGCCGCGGTCAAACGGTAGGCCGGATAGAGCGCCACCGGGATGACCACGGCGACGCCGAAAGCGTAAGGCAGACCGAGCCGCAGCGCGCGGTCACGCAGGAAAACCCAGCCCTTCCTGCGCGCCAAACTCTGGCAGACAAACAGTCCGGAGAGAAAAAACATCAGCGACATGAGATAAACGTCCTGCCAGGCGCAGATCAGGTCGAAGCCGAAGAAGCGATGGCGGTCGATGATCGGGAACGCGCGCCAGTCGTAGGGCGGACTGTCGAATCCGGAACCGGTTACCGGAATCCAGTTGAGGTAGGCCAGCATGGCATGGAATGCGAGCACGATCAGGATCACGATACCGCGCAGATTTGCCAGCGCCAGACTCGTGCGCGAACCGGAACGCGGCATGGAATCGATGCGCCGCATATTCAAATCCTAAGCTCAAATAACAAAACGTCAGTATCGGCAACGATCATGAGAAGCTACGCGGGCGATTGCAAGCAAGAATCCGGCGAGACGGAAACGACCGTCCCCGGGTTGGAACGAGAGGCGCTGGACAAAGTTCCCGCACGGGCGTTGCCGCAACCAATTGTGCCGGCGGCCTGCGGTTCCCGGCCGCACACTATGGCGTTACCTCCATGCTGGCGTCGTTAAATCACCGCATTGTGGAACGAGTAATTATTCTCCGCCATCAATGTCGGCGCGGCGATTCGGATCGACGACGGCGAACGGAGAGGACCCTTGTTAAGGCAATCGATAAAGCTGCTTATGGCGACGCTGGTAGCGTCACTCGTCGCGCTGGTCGGCATCGCCTATTCCGAGCCGGCGACGGAACCGTCAGTTGCCGGTCTGTGGCAGAAGGTCGATCCGGACACCGGCAAACCGGTCGGCTGGTTTTTGTTTGTCGACCAGAATGATTCCTATGAAGGCGTCATCGCAAAATTGTTCCTGCGGCCGAACGACCCGAAAAATCCGATTTGTTCGAGCTGCCGCGACGACCGCAAGGATCAGCCGCTGCTCGGGCTGCCGCTGATCCGGGACATGAAGCGCAACGGCCTGGAATATCACGACGGCAATATCCTCGATCCGCGCGACGGCAACATCTACAGCGCGATGATGCGGGTGAGCCCGGATGGTCAGACGCTGACGGTTCGCGGCTATCTCGGCATCGCTTTGTTCGGTCGCGACGAGACCTGGTATCGCTTGCCGGACAGCGCGACCGCCGAGCTCGATCCGGCGGTCGTCGCCAAATATCTGCCGGGCGCGGTCAAGACCCCGGTCGCCGCATGGCGGCATCCGGAGCGGACCGCGAAATCGGCCAACACCTATCGCTGAATATCCGCCGCTAGCGGCTTTACTGAATGACGCCGAACTCACAGCCCGGCGCCGCATATTGGTAGCGCGGAACGCCATAACGATCCTGCGCGATCGTCGGCTTGCAACGCGCCTCCCATTTGCGGTCGCGCTCGGCGGCATGATTGCGTTCGGCGTCGTCGGCCGGCTGCGGCACGGTCCTGACATAAGGATCGCGGGCGTCGCCCCAACGCGCAACGCAGTTTAACGAGCTCCAGTCACCGACACAGCCGCCCGCCGCCACGCCGTCGGCGTGGGCAGCGCCGCACATCGTCGTGATCGCCATGATCAACAGGCTGGCGCCGCCGATGCGGGCCGTCAAAGCCATTCTGGCACAGCTCAAGGTTAACACCGCTCTCTCCCTTAAGCGCGCCGATCTCGTGACATCGGCCGGCGCTCCGTTGCAGGGCGTCTGCGCGAGCTGATCGAAAGACGCGTTTTGTCGTTCCGGGCCAGACGCAGACGTCGGCTGGAGAGCGAGCAAGCAAAGTGCCAGGGCAGGTGCCCTGTTTTGGCACATTCACGGCGCAAGACTTGTGCGTTTCAAGACTTGTGCGTTTCAAGCCTTGTGCATTTCAAGCCTTGTGCGTTTCAAGCCTTGCGCGTTTCAAGACTTGCACGTTTCACGACCTGCGCGTTTCAGGAATTAATCCGCTCAACGTCGGATGACGATCGCTGCGGACCGCCGCTCTTCCCAGCCGGCCCGCTCGAGTTCCGGGGTGGTGTCGTCGGTCTGCGGATAGCCGAGACAAAAATAGCCGATGAATTTCCATTCCGCGGGCACGTCAAGAATTTCGGCGACCGCCGCGGGATCAAGGATGGAGACCCAGCCCATGCCGATGCCCTGGGCGCGCGCGGCGAGCCAAATTGTGTGCACGGCGGTCACCGCCGAATATTCGATCATTTCCGGCATGGTGCGCCGGCCGAGGCCGTGGCCCTGCGTCGTCGACCGATCGGCGAAGACGGCGAAGTGTGCCGGCGCCTCTTCCAAGCCGGCCAGCTTGAGCCGCGCATAGGTGCCGGCGCGGCAGGAATCCTGAGCGGCCAGCGCCTGCGCATTGCAAGTAGCGAAGTTCTCACGGATGGCGGCGCGCCGAGCGCAGTCGTCGACGATCACGAAACGCCACGGCTGACTCAATCCCACCGATGGCGCGAGACAGGCGAGGTCGATCAGCGTCTCCAAGGCGCCGTTTGGCAAGCCATCGCGCCGGAAGCGCCGGACGTCGCGGCGCCAGACCAGAAGCTCGCGCAAGCGCGCGCGGAAGGCGTGATCGAATTCGACCGTTCGCCGCGTCGGGGTTTCGGCGGCTTCGGTGTGCGGACGTAAGCGCGCTTTCATCGCTCGAAGCCTAGCGGCTGTCGCGAAACTCGGCCATCGCAATCTGCAAACGCTGCCAGTCCGGCTCGGCCGCGGGCAAGCCGAAGCGCAGCCACTCGGCGTGATCGGAGAAAGCCCGCGTCAAAATGCCGGCGCATCCGAGATGATGGAACAATGCGTGGGCCGCCGGCGTGCGGGTCAGCCGGAACAGCGTGGTGCCGCCGACGATGTCGAGACCCGCGCCATTCAAAATCGCATCGAGCCGCGCCGCAGCCGCGGCGAGGCAACGCCGCGTATTCTCGATCCAGTCCCGGTCGGCGAGCGCCGCGGCGCCGACGGCGAGCGCCGGACCGGAAACCGCCCACGGGCCGAGCAGCACTGATAGGCGCGTGGCAAGCGGCGGCGCGGCCAGCGCAAAGCCGAGCCGCAGCCCGCCAAGCCCGAAAAATTTGCCGAACGAGCGCAGTACCACAATGTTGCCGCGCGCGATTTCCGGAGCGAGGCTCGCGCCGCCCGGCCCCACATCCATGAAGGCCTCATCGACCGCGAGCACGCCGCCGCGCGCCTTTAGCGTCTTGGCGAGCTCCAGCAAATCGCCTTTGGCGAACAGCCGGCCATCCGGGTTGTTGGGATTGGTGACGACCACGAGATTGGCATCGCCCACTGCGCCGAGATCGCCGACCTCGGCAACGACATGCCCGGCAAGCGCCGCGGCGCGGGCATGCTCAGAATAGCTTGGCGTCAATATCGCGGCGCGGCTCGGCCGGACGAGGCCGCAGACCAGCGGCAGCAAAATCTGGGTTCCCGGCGCCGCCGCCACAAAAGTCGCGGACGGCGCGCCATAAGCCGTTGCCGCAGCATCGGCGAGCCGCTCCACAGCGGCGGAATCGGGCAAGCGCGCAAAAATCTCGGCCGGCAAACGCGGCAGCGGATATGGGTTAGGATTGATCCCGGTCGAAAGGTCGACGAAAGGTTCGGCGGCGTCCGGGAACAGCCGCCGCGCGGCGGCGAGGTCGCCACCGTGCTCGCTGCCATGCAGACGCGGTCCGCTCGCACCGCCAAAGGGGAACATGTCCGTCGCGCTTGCGCTTCTCGCCATGCTGGTCGAGCTTTGCCTGGGTTATCCGCAGCCGCTTACACGTGCGATCGGCCATCCGGTGACCTGGATCGGCAGTCTTATCGGGGAACTCGACCGCGCGCTCAATCGCGATACGGCAAGCGTGAGGACGCGGCGGCTGATGGGTGCGGCGGCGTTGTCGATTGTCATCGTCGTGGTCGGCTTGATTGCCTTCATCATCGAGCGCGAACTGTTCCGATTGCCGTTCGGCACTTTCATCGTCGCGCTTGCGGCTAGCACGCTCGTCGCGCAACGCAGCCTGCACCGCCACGTGGCCGCCGTCGCCACTGCGCTCGAAACCGATGGCCTCGGCGCCGCGCGCAGCGCAGTATCACACATTGTCGGCCGCGATACTGCAGCGCTCGATGCCGCCGGCGTCGCCCGCGCGGCGATCGAGAGCCTTGCCGAAAATTTCTCCGATGCCGTCGTCGCGCCGGTGCTGTGGCTTGCCATTGCCGGGCTCCCTGGCATCGCAGTCTACAAAGCCATCAACACGGCCGACAGTATGATCGGCCACCGTACCGAGCGCCACGCGGCATTCGGTTGGGCGGCGGCCCGGCTTGACGATCTGGTCAACCTGCCGGCATCGCGGCTTGCGGCACTGTTTCTCATTGCCGCTGCCGCCCTGCGCGAAGATGCAGCGTCGGCGGCGGCATGGCAAACCGTGTGGCTCGATGCGCCGCGGCACCGCTCGCCCAATGCCGGTTATCCCGAAGCCGCGATGGCTGGCGCGCTCGGACTGTCGCTTGCCGGCCCACGGCTGTATGGCGGCGTGCGCGTCGACGATGCGGTCATGGGCGGCGGGCGCTGGGACGCGACCGCGGCCGATATCCGCCGCGCGCTTTCGCTTTATCGCACCGCCGATGCGATCCTGATTGCTGCTCTCGCCGCTTTGGCGGCGCTCTTCATCGCGCCAGCTTAAGCAGCGCTTCCAGATCGAGATGCGCGGCAAGATGCACGGCGAGCGCATCGAGCGTGCCCTCGATTGAGGCGTCATAAGCGATGTTTGGTGCTCCGGCGGCGAATCGCGTCAGCCAGGTGGCGCGCTGGCGGTCGTCGGCAAACAAGCCGTGTATGTAGGTGCCGAGCGCGCGGCCATCAGGTGCCACCGCGCCTTCCGGCGTGCCATCGGCGAGCCGGGCAAAGGGGCTGTCACAGTCGGGTCCCGCTGTCACGCCCATATGCATCTCGTAGCCGGCAAACGGCACGCCATCGCTGGTGGCGCCGCGCACCGGCTCCAGGCGCTTTTCCGCGGAAAGCGTTGTCTCGACATCGAGCAGGCCGAGCCCGTCGACCTTGCCCGGCGGACCTTCGATGCCGTCGGGATCGGCAACGCTGCGCCCCAGCATCTGATAGCCGCCGCATAAGCCCAAAACCGTGCCGCCGCGGCGCCGGTGCGCGGCGATATCGATATCGAATCCGGCGGCCCGCAACGCGGCGAGATCGGCGATGGTCGATTTTGATCCGGGAATGACGACCAGATCGACATCACCAGGCAGCGCCGCGCCCGGCCGCACGCGAATGAGTTCGACCGCGGGCTCGGCGTCGAGCGGATCGAGATCGTCGAAATTGGCGATATGCGGCAGGATCGGCGCGGCGATGCGCAGATGCTTGCGCAATTCGCTGGATTCCCGCTTACGCGGGAATGAGCGGAAGTCGGTTTGTCGCTCGAGCGCCAGCGCGTCTTCCGCCGGCAACAGCCGGGCTTGCGGAAAATGCGGCACCAGCCCGAGCGCCTGCCATCCGGTCAGTTGCGCGATCCTCGCCATACCTTCGACAAACAATGCCGCATCGCCGCGGAATTTGTTGACGATGAAGCCGCGGATCAGAGCGGCATCGTCCGCTGCGATCACGGCCTTGGTGCCGACAAGGCTCGCGATCACGCCGCCGCGGTCGATATCGCCGATCAGCACCACCGGCACGCCGGCGGCCTGCGCAAAGCCCATATTGGCGATGTCGTTGTCCCGCAGATTGACTTCCGATGCACTGCCGGCGCCTTCGACAAGAACGACGTCGGCCTCGCCGCGCAGCCGCTGGTAGCTGTCGAGCACATAAGGCAAAAGCTCGCGCTTGATATGCTGATAGGCAGCGGCTTTGGCGCTGCTGTAAACGCGGCCCTGCACGACGATTTGCGCGCCGATTTCGCTCTGCGGTTTGAGCAATATCGGATTCATATGCACGCTCGGCGGCACTCGCGCCGCGCGCGCCTGCAAGGCTTGCGCGCGACCGATCTCGCCGCCGTCCGCCGTCACCGCTGCATTGTTCGACATGTTCTGCGGCTTGAACGGCCGCACGCGAAGCCCGCGTAGCGTAAAAGCGCGCGCCAGCCCGGCGACGATGAGCGTCTTGCCGACGTCGGAGCCGGTGCCCTGGAACATCAGCGCGCGCGCCGCCATGACGCTAAGACCCTGCCCACTTCGTGACGCCGATTTTTTGATGGCGCATGATCTTTTCGGAAAACCGGTTCCCACTTTTCCGGATCATGCGCTAGAACTCGATGCCGGCTTGCGCCTTCACGCCGGCGGCGAAATGGTGCTTCACCAACGTCATCTCGGTGACCAGGTCGGCGGCGGCGATCAGTTCCGGTTTGGCATTGCGGCCGGTGACCACGACATGCAGGCCGGGGCGCCGCGCCGTCAGCGCTGCGACGACGGAATCGAGATCGAGATAATCGTAGCGCAACGCGATATTGAGCTCATCGAGGACGATCATCGCTAGACTCGGATCGGCAATGAGTTCCTGCGCCTTGCCCCAGGCGCGCTCGGCGGCGGCGATATCGCGGGAGCGATCCTGGGTCTCCCAGGTGAAGCCTTCGCCCATCGTATGCCACACGAGCTGCTCGCCGAATCTTTGCAGCGCGTCGCGCTCCGCCGAATGCCAAGCGCCCTTGATGAACTGCACCACGCCGACGCGATGGCCGCGTCCGAGCATGCGCAAAGCAAGACCGAAGGCCGCTGTCGATTTGCCCTTGCCGGTGCCGGTATGGACGATGAGCAGGCCTTTCTCGATGGTCTTCTCGGCAACTTCGGCATCCTGCACGGCCTTGCGCTTGGCCATCTTGGCGCGATGCCGTTCCGCTTCGGCGTCATCGATCGGTTGCGTCATGACGGCACCTTACAGCATTCCTTTCACCGCGAGCGGCAATCCGGCGACGACCAGGACGACGCGATCGGCGCGCGCGGCGATGCGTTGATTGAGCAGGCCCTGCAGGTCGCGAAAGCGCCGGCCGAGCGGATTATCCGGCACGATGCCGGAGCCCACTTCGTTGGCGACCAGCACCGCTGGCGCGCGCACACTCGCCAACGTCCGTTCCAACCGATCGATCTCGGCGTCGATATCAGCGTCAGCCAGCATCAGGTTCGACAGCCACAGCGTGAGGCAATCGACCAGCACCGGTGCGGTCCGGCACAAATTGAGCGCGGTGGCGAGATCGCGCGACGCCTCAACGGTGCGCCACTGCGGGCCGCGGCGGGCGCGATGCGCGGCGATGCGCGCCGCCATTTCGGCGTCGCCAGCTTCCGCCGTCGCCAGATAGGTCCAAGGCGGCTGCCACGGCGGCGGCAGCGCCGCAATCAGGCTCTCGGCATAGCGGCTTTTGCCCGAACGGGCGCCACCGAGGACGAGAGTGAGATTTGCTGCGCTCGACATGTTCCTTTGCCATCAGGCGCTTGGCCGGCAGATTGACAGGGGCGCCCGGCGAAATCTATCACTAGCGGATCGATGGTCCCTCATGCCGAGGGTGAATAGGGAATTCGGTGCGGCCTGGGCGCAAGCCTTAAGCCAAATCCGCAGCTGCCCCCGCAACTGTGAGCGGGTAGTCTCGTCCGGTTGAGCCACTGGCGCTCGAGCATGATCCGGAAGGATGTTTCCGAACGGATTATGTTCAAACAAATGCCGGGAAGGCGGGGCGAGGCGACGATCCGCGAGCCAGGAGACCTGCCATCGGCCGTGTCGACGCGACAAACGCGGGTCGGGGTGTATCCGTGGATGATCCAAAAGACGATTAAGTCTTTTGGTCCTCGCTCGCGCCGACGGCAGGCATGCGAGGATGTTTTCGTGCTCAGTTTCCTGAAAGCCGCGGTCGATGACGCATCGGCCGACCAGCGTCCGAAAATCATCGCGATCTATGTTCTGCTGCTGACAGCCAACGCGGCGGTCTGGACTTGGGCAATTATTGCCTTCGCCGGCCGGCCGGCGCTTCTCGGCACCGCGTTTCTCGCCTACGTGCTCGGATTGCGCCACGCCGTCGATGCCGACCACATCGCAGCCATAGACAACGTTGTGCGCAAGCTGATGCAGGAAGGCAAGCGGCCCGTCTCGGTCGGCCTGTTCTTCTCGCTCGGCCATTCGCTTGTTGTTACGATTGCTGTGGCGGTGATCGTCGGGCTCGCCTTCGCGCTGGAAGGCCGGCTGCACCCCTTCAAGGTGATCGGCGGCATCATCGGCACCGGCGCATCGGCGTTCTTTCTCCTCGCCATCGCCGCCATCAATCTCGTCATTCTGCGCGCGGTGTGGCGCAGCTTCCGCCGCGCGCGCCGCGGCGAAGCGGTCGCCGACCATGAGCTCGATCTTCTGCTCTCCGGCCGCGGCTTTCTCGCCCGCATCTTCCGGCCGTTGTTCCGCATGGTATCACGCAGCTGGCAGATGTTCCCGATTGGCTTTCTGTTCGGGCTCGGCTTCGATACCGCGACCGAGATCACACTGTTCTCCGTTGCTGCGACTCAAGCCTCTGGCGGCATGAGCTTGAGCACCGTGATGTTGTTCCCGGCCTTGTTCACCGCGGGCATGACACTGGTCGATACCAGCGACAGCATGCTGATGGTCGGCGCCTATGGCTGGGCGTTCCTCAATCCGCTCCGCAAAATCTGGTACAATCTCACCATCACCGCGATTTCGGCGCTGGTCGCTTTTCTGATCGGCGGCATCGAGGCGCTCGGCCTGATCGCCGACAAGCTCGGCCTCGGCGGCACCTTCTGGGGCGCGGTCGGCAATCTCAACGATGGGCTCGCCAATTTCGGCTATCTCGTCATCGGCATTTTTATCGTCAGCTGGATCGTCTCTTATCTGATCTATCGCTGGCAAGGCTTCGACCGTGCGCTCGCTGAGCGCATCGAGGTCGCGCAATGACCGCGGCGCCGATCGTTTACGTCTGCATCACCTGTCGCGGAGCCGGCGCGTCAGATGTCGAGCCGCGTCCCGGCGCGCTTTTGGCAGAGGCCGTCGAGCGCGTGGCGGCCGGCACCGAAGTCACGGTGCGGCGGCTGCGCTGCTTCGCCAATTGCTCGCGGGGCCCGAGCGCCGCCATGCGCGCCAACGGGTCGTGGACCTACGTGTTTGGCGGTCTCGACGAGCAAAACGCTGGCGCGCTGATCGAGGGCGCGCGAATGCTTGCCGCGGCCGGCAACGGCATCCTGCCCTGGCGCGGGCGGCCCGACATTCTTAAGCGCGGCTTGATCGCGCGGGTTCCGCCGCTTGATTTTCAAGAGGTCGATCAATGAACGACGGGATCAACGGCCAACTTGTGCGGGTGCCCTGCACCATCGTCACCGGCTTTCTCGGCGCCGGCAAAACCACGCTGATCCGGCACGTCATGGCCAATGCGCAGGGCCGCCGCCTTGCCGTCATCGTCAACGAATTCGGCGATGTCGGCATCGACGGCGAAATCCTCAAAGGCTGCGGCAATGCCGCGTGCCCAGAGGACAATATTGTCGAACTGGCCAATGGCTGTCTGTGCTGCACGGTGGCGGACGAATTCGTGCCGGCGCTCGATGCAATTTTGGCGAAAGGCGGCATTGAGCACATCGTGATCGAGACCTCCGGTCT
>JASHOX010000034.1 GCA_030038415.1 Xanthobacteraceae bacterium | reverse complement strand
GTCGCCGCCGCCCTGTTGGCGCGCGAACGCACCGGCCGCGGCCAATTCGTGGAAATTCCGATGTTCGAGCAGATGGTGTCCTTCGTGCTCGGCGAGCATCTGTTCGGTCACAATTTCGTGCCGCCGCTCGGCGAGCTCGGCTATACGCGCGTGCTGGCGAGCTGGCGCCGTCCCTACCGGACCAAAAACGGCTATCTTTGCATGATGGCCTACACGCAAGCGCACTGGCGCAAATTCTGGACCTTGGTCGGCAAGCCAGAGCTGCACAGCGACCCGCGCTTCGATTCGATCGCGTCGCGCGCCCGTAATATTGTCGCGCTCTACGAGATGGCCGGCGCCTGCATCGCCGGCAAGACCACGGATGAATGGCTCGCTTTGTTGCGCGAGCTCGAGATTCCCGCGGCGCGCATGGCGAGCCTCGAGGAGGTCTTGATCGATCCCCAGCTTGCGGCGTCGGGCTTCTTTAAGCGCGCCAAGCACCCGACCGAAGGCGACATCCTCTATACCGACTTGCCGGTGCGCTTCAGCGACACTGCGATATCTCCCGAACGCCTGCAACCGCGGCTCGGTGAGCATAGCCTCGAAGTGTTACGTGAGGCTGGCCTGGGCGAGAACGAGATCAAGGCCCTGCTCGCCTCCGGGGCCGCCGTCGCAGGACCACCGAAAAAGCAGGCGGCGGAGTGACGGGGCCGGGTTTTGCCTGTTATTGTAAACGATCGGGCTCGCCACCATCTGAAGCAAAAGGACCGCCGCCATGTCAGACGATCAACGCTCAGATGACCAAAATGATGAAGAACGGCCATGCCTGCATTGCCTGATCGTCGAATTGATCGACAATTTTTTCGCCGAATATCCGGTTTCCGACGAGGAGCCTGACGCGCTCGATACCGATGAGGTCATCAACGCCGTGGCCAAAACGGTCGCGGAACTGACTTACAGCCAGAACGCCGCCGCCCGGCAAAATCTGGTCGAGCAGCTCATGCGCGAAATCATGAAATTCGACGCCGAATATCGGCAGCAAGAAGCGATGGGAACGGCGGGCTCCGACGCCCGGCATTAGAGCCCGATCTCGACGCTCCCGCGCCGCGGATCTCAGGCGTGCGAGCCTCGCGAGCGCGGTGGTTTGACATCGGCGTAATCGCTTTCCGCGGACACATCGGCGCTCAACTGGCATTCTAGCACATTGCGTTCGTAGGCCTCCGTATCGCTCTTGATACGGTAGCGCAGATCGAACGCTTGCTCTTCCAGCGGCATTTGCCGCACGACCTTATAGAGGCCGGCTTTTTTCTCGCCGAGAGGCGTGTACTCGACCGCCTGGCCGACCGCAAACTTGAATGGCATCGTATACCTGCCGTGTTACACAACTCTTCTTGGAGCAAATGCGATGCTGACCTTGCCGCTTCGCTTCCCTCAGCCAACGGATGCGCCGCCGCTCCTTGATCAGAAGCGCGGCGAACGCGGCGGACCGCTTCTTCCAGCAGCAGCGCCAGGCACGACCCGCGGCTTCATCGGCAGCAGGCCCTCGCGCTGCAGCTTTTTGCGGGCAAGCTTGCGGGCGCGCCGGATGGCTTCCGCGCGTTCGCGAACTTTCCTTTCGGAGGGTTTTTCGTAATGGCCGCGAAGCTTCATCTCGCGGAACACGCCCTCGCGCTGCATCTTCTTCTTCAGCACCTTGAGGGCCTGGTCGACATTGTTGTCACGGACGAGAACCTGCACGCGGATTCCTCTTCGCTCGAGCGATTTAAAAGGCCCGATCGCCAAGGCGCCCGGCCACTGGCTAACGGATAGGCACCGTTGCGGCGCCGACGATACCGGTGGCAAGAATCTTGCGTCGTTATTGCCAACGTCGATATCCGGATTACCGGCTTATGTGGCAGGCTTGGACGCAAAGCACAATAGGCGCAGCGAAATAAGCTCAGCCGGGATTAATGGGACTGACCGTCGCCTCCGCCGGTTTTTTGCCCGGTTCGGCCCATTCGGCCACGACCCGCCCGAGATCTTTGAAATTGTTGTGCATCTGCTCGAGCGCAAAGCCGAGTGCGAAAAAGCGTTCCGCGGCGTCGTCGGTAAGGCCTCGCGTCACGCCGTCGCGACGCAACGCGGCGACCTCGGCGCCATAGGCTTCCAGAGCAGAGCCCACGGCATCGAGAGCCGCCGGACCCTGTCCAGCCCGCAATGCGGCGGCACTCGCACGCAAATACTCGGCGAACTCCGCGCCGACATGGCCCAGCGGCGCTTCAAGCCGCATCGTGACGGCGTCCGGCAATGGACTAGCCGCCGCCCTGCCGATCATCACCAAGTCGTGGCGCAAGCGCAGCAGCGTGCGCAGCAACGGTCCCGTATCGGCACCAACGGCGAGACGCGCCGAGCGCTCGCGCTCAGCCTCGTCACCGACCACGTTCAGTTGCTCCAGAGCCTGCCCGATGCCGTCCTGAATGCGATGGAGCGCGTCGACGTCGAGCCCGTTTCGCAAGCCCGCCAACAGCTCGCCCAACGCCCGCGCCATTTGCTCGAGCGTGCGGGCAGCCGCCGCGGCGACCAAGGGGTGGGCGTTCGCCGGCAGCAGCAGAAACGAAACAAAGAAGCCGGTGAAGCCACCCAACGCCACCTCGATGACGCGATCCACTGCCGAAGAAATCGCGGTCGCGTGCGTCATCGTGGGGATCAGGACCACGATGATGGCGGTAATCGGCGCCACCGAAAAGCGCGGATTGATCGCAGCGAGAAGCGCCAGCGGCGCCACGGCGACGGCGAGGCCCGCCAGCAGCGCAATTTCATTCGTATAGGAAATAAGCACGCCGATGGCGCCGCCGTAGATCGCGCCGCCGACGGTGCCGGCGAGATAATCGAATGTCGCTTTGAGCGACCGTCCGACGCTCATTTGCGTGACGATGACGGCAGTCAACACGGCCCACAACGGTAGCGGGAGCTGCAGCAACTGCGCCAGTAAGAGAGACGCCAAGGCGGCAATCGTCACCCTGATCGACAGCGCCAGCTGCACGCGGCGGTGAGCGGCAAAACCGCGGAATCGCTTCCAAAGGCCCACAATGCGGGTCATGCCGACCATCCCAGGTAGCGGCGACGTCAAAAAGTCATACAGCCTGAACTCGACCGGAATAAGGGGCGTCGCGGACGTGACCCGCCATCACGTCTCCAGCGCGCTCGGAGCGTAAAGCTCCTCGACCCTGATGAGCCGCGGGGTCAGCGCCTGTTCCAGCGAATATTGCGCAATGGTCTCGATCACCTTGCGGTTGACTTTGACGCCGTGATGGATCAGTGGCGTCTTGGCGTCGCCGGACAGAAGCCCCGCGGCGAGATGATCGGCGACGTATTCCACGCGCCGTTCATTGGCGATGTCGTTGGCTCTATTGAACGCCTTGATCAGGTTGAGCGCGACCCATGGTTCCTTTTCGAACACGTCGCGCCGCACCACCGCCTGATGATTGATCGGCAACAGTCCGGTCTTGCGGTAGAAGCGGACGCCTTCCGCGATCGGGTCGGCGAACAGGTACTTGAAATCGGGGTGGTTGGCGAGATCGGCCCGGCTGCGATCGACCAGGTTGCGGCCGGACAGGTAATGCAGCACGGCATCGAGCTCGCCGGCGAGCATCATCGAACCGATGCTTTTGTCGGCGGGAATCTGATGCACGACGACGCCGGGCGGCGGTTTGAAGCCGGTGGCGCCGCCATGGCTCCGATCCGGCGTGCGCTCCATCCAGAACTCCATGTCTTTGGCCGCGATGCCGAACTCATGCTGCAACACGCCGCGCGCCCACAATGCCGCGGTCTGCTGATATTCGGGCACGCCAACGCGCTTGCCCTTGAGATCGGCGGGCGTCTCGATGCCGGATTTGCGGCTGACCAATATGCTGGTGTGGAAAAACCGTCGGGTAGTGAAGATCGGCAAGCCGACAAAGCGGGTATCGCCATGGCCGATCACGATCAAGAACGACGAGCACGACATCTCCGAGACCGCGAACTCGGCGAAATGCAGCTGCCGCCAGAACAACTCCGACGGATGCAACACCGTTGGAATAAGATCGATGCCGTCCGGCTTCACCGTGCCGTCGAGGATCGGCCAGGTCCGCGGATTGGACGTGATGCCGATGCTGAGCTGGAGGTTCATGAGACATTCCGGGAGTTGCGATATTGAGCCGTCATTGCGAGCGCAGCGAAGCAATCCAGTCTACCAGCGACAAACTTGGTTTGCTTCGTCGCTCCGCTCCTCGCAACGACGGGGATCAATATCGATACGGCGCGTGCTCCCAGAGCGGGAAGGCCGAGAACACATGCGGCGCATTGGCCGGCGCGGCGGCGTGCAGATAGGACGCATTGAGCTTGGCAAAGCTGGTGGCGCCGAGAAGACCGAGCGCCCGGGTCACTTCGTCTTCCATGATTTCCAGCATGCGCACGATGCCGGCCTGTCCCGCCGCCGCCAGCGCGTAGCATTGCATGCGGCCTAATCCGACCAGATTGGCGCCAAGCGCCAGCGCCTTGACGATGTCGGTGCCGCGATAATAGCCGCCATCGACGATGATGCTGGCACGTCCGCCGACCGCTTCAACCACTTCCGGCAAAACGTCAGTCGAGCCGCGGCCATGATCGAGCTGGCGGCCGCCGTGATTGGAGACGTAGATGATCTCGACGCCGTGATCGAGCGCGATCTTGGCATCTTCCGCCGTGCCAATGCCTTTGATCGCGAGCGGAATTTTGTATTTCGATTTCATGCGTTCGACCGTCTTCCAGTCAAGCGCCATCTGGAAATCGCGGCCCTGCACGCGCCGCCGGCCGGCGGTGACATGTCGCTTGGCGAGATCGCGCTCGCGCCGGCTGTAATGCGCGGTGTCCACGGTGAGGCAGAACGCGGAATAGCCGTTGGCGATGGCGCGCTCGACGTGATCGTCGGCCCAAGCGGCGTCGCCGCGGACATAGAGCTGGAACATGCGCAGCGCGTTCGGCGCCGCCTTGGCAACGTCCTCCAGGCCGGGATCGCATACCGAAGACAGCATATGGGCGACGCCGAATTCGCCCGCCGCCTTGACCACCGGCGTAGCGCCCTCGGGATGGAAACTCTCCAGCGAACCCACCGGGCACAGCACGATCGGCAAGCGCAGCTTGCGGCCCAGCACCTCGACCGACGCATCGACCTTGCTGACGTCGCGCAATACGCGCGGCCGAAAGGCGATGGAATCGAGCGCCATGCGATTGCGGCGCAGCGTCGTCTCGGTCTCGGTGCCGCCGACGATATAGTCCCAATCGTTCTGATTGAGATTGGCGCGGGCTTTGGCGACGATTTCGTGCAGGTTGACAAATTGCGCTGCCGTGGAATCGGACGCTCCCGGCGTGTCGATAATCGGTACTGGCTTGTTCATTGGGATACGCGTTCATAGTTGCAGGGTGAAACCGGACGGACTCTAGCCTGTGATCGCTCCGGCAAGAAGGGCCCCGGATGGCGGGGGTGGGATGGCTTGGCGGTCCCGGGAAGACTCGAACTTCCGACCTTCGGTTTAGGAAACCGCTGCTCTATCCGGCTGAGCTACGGGACCAGGGTGACGAAATTCCCTTCGACGCGGGTATGCATCGGCGAACCGACCTCATATAGCATAGCCGCGGCCACGGCGGTCCAGGCGGCGCCGCGGTGTGCCCTATTCCGGCCGTTGGTTTGCCGACGGGAACGCCTGACGGGACGGAGCTGTGGCTCGGGTCGGTGATGGCGTCATCATGGTTGTGCTGGCTTGCGCCTTGGCAAGGACGTGCGGCGGCTCACCTGCGATGGCACAACAGCAAACGCAGGCGGCCGCGCCCGTCTGCGGCGGCGACGAGATCGCGCGCGCCACGGTGAGCCGGGTGACTGACGGCCGCACGTTCACGCTCGCCGACGGGCGTGAGGTACGACTTGCGGCCATCGAAGTGCCGGTACCGCTGTTGCTCAATCAAGCCAATCAGTCGTCCACCGCCGCGGCGGCAAAGAATGCGCTCGACGCGCTCGCCGGCGGCGACACCGTCGTGCTGCGACGCGCGCAAATCGCGTCTGACCGCTATGGGCGCATCGTCGCCTATGCCTATACGGAGCGGGACGGCGACGAGCTGTTCGTGCAGGGCGAAATGATTGCGGCCGGCTTGGCGCGGGTCGGCGACCAAGTCGGCAGCGGAAGCTGCGCCGCGGCGCTCCTGGGCCGTGAAAATACCGCCCGCAAGGCCAAGCTTGGCCTGTGGGCCGATCCGTATTATGACCTTATCGACGCCGAAACCCCTGCGGATGTACTGGCGCAGAAGGGCCAATTTGCGCTGATCGAGGGCCAGGTGGTGTCCGTGCGTCAAAGCGGATCGACGATCTACGTGAATTTCGGACGGCATTGGTCCGAAGACTTTGCGGTTACGGTCCGGAAACGAAACGAGCGCAATTTCGCCGCGGCGGGGCTCGATTTGCAGAGCCTCGCGGGGCGCCGCGTGATCGTCCGCGGGTTTGTCGAAGTGCGCGGCACGCGCGGCAGCCCGGCGATCGAGGCGACGCGTCCGGAGCAAATCGAGACCGCGGATCGCGACTGATCTGCGCGATTGACGGGTGTCATGGTGAAACGGGGACGATCGGGCATCGCGAGCTATCGGCTGTGCCGGGCGGGCGTCGTTCTCGCGGCGATCCTGCTCGCCGCTTGCACCTCGACGCCACCCGACAACGTGCCGCTGGCGGGGAACCCTGCTCCGGCCAAGCAGGCCGATACCACGATGTCGCCGGCGGTGCTGCGCGAGCATCAGCGCATCCTGGCGACTTATGGCGGCGTCTATAACGACCAGCGGCTGCAAACCATGATCGAGCAGCTGGTCGAGCGTCTGGTGGCGGTGTCGGAAAAGCCCGACCTTCATTACAAGGTCACCATCCTCAATTCGCAATCGATCAACGCTTTTGCGCTGCCGACCGGCCAGCTTTACGTGACGCGCGGGCTGATTGCGCTCGCTGACGATGATTCCGAGCTTGCTTCGGTGATCGCCCATGAGATGGGTCATGTCATCGCACGGCACGCCGAGCTGCGCGAAAAGGAAGAGCAGCAAGTCGATCTCGTCAACCGCGTCGTCAACGACGTGGTCAGCGACCCGGAGGCCGGCGCGCTGGCGCTGGCCAAATCGAAGCTTGAACTCGCCAGCTTCTCGCAAAAGCAGGAGTTCGAGGCGGACGCGATCGGCATCCGCATCGCCGCACATGCCGGCTACGATCCCTATGGCGCGGCCCGCTTTCTCACTGCGCTGGAGCGCAACTCCGAGCTCAAGCCCGAGCAGAGCAATGCCATCAATCCGGCGGCGCCGGACTTTCTTTCCTCGCATCCGTCGACCCCGGAACGCGTCACCCAAGCGATCGCCGAGGCGCGCCAGTACAAGCCGCCGGCCAGCGTCAGTCCGGCCGAGCGCGAGCAGGCGAGAGACGCCTATTACGGCGACATCGACGGCATCGTGTATGGCGAAGATCCGAGTGAAGGCTTTGTGCGCGGCCGGCGCTTCCTGCATCCCAAGCTCGGCTTCACCTTCACCGCGCCGGAGGGATTCGCGCTCGACAACACCGCGCAGGCCGTTCTCGGCGTCAAGCGCGGCGGCGGCGAGGCGCTCCGGTTCGACGTGGTGCGCGTGCCCGCCGAACAGACGCTGGCGCAATATCTCACGTCGGGCTGGATCGAGAACATCGATCCGGCAACCGTGGAAGACGTCACCGTCAACGGCTTTCCCGGCGCTACCGCGGTCGCCAAGGGCGATCAGTGGGATTTCCGGCTTTATGCCATTCGGTTCGGCAGCGACGTCTACCGCTTCATCTTTGCCGCCAAACATCGCACGCCCGACACCGACCGCGCGTTTCGCGAGGCCGTCAATACGTTCCGACGCATGAGTCTCGCCGAGATCGAGCAGGCCAAGCCGCTGCGGCTGAAAATCGTGAAAGTGGCGCCCGGCGATACGGTGGAGAAGCTGGCGGCTCGGATGGCCGTCGCCGACCGGGCGGCCGACCGTTTCCGCGTGCTCAACGGGCTGGAGGCGGGCGACCGGCTAAAGCCGGGCAGCGAAGTCAAGATCGTCGTCGAGTGACCTTGTTCCCCCCCCCGTTTACCTCGCCGTTTCTCGGCTATTTTCACTGTGTATTACGTCCGCTATGATGCTGCGAAAGAGCCGAAATAGGCCTTCTTGGGGTGTCTTTTTGGGGGGAAGTCATGCGGCTCGTGAAAGCGGCGCGCCCTATTGCCGGCACGCTGGCAATCATTTCGATAGCCACCGCCGTCTTATGGACGGTGAGAATCGAAGCGGTTGGGCCGCAACACCTTGTGTTCTTTTATCTGCTGCCGACTGCGCTGTTGGCCGTTCTCTATGGCAGCCTGCCGGCCATGTTGGGCGCAATCGCGGCGACCATCTGCGCCGCCTATTTTCTTTACGCCCCGCTTTACAGCTTTTCTGTCGAAAATCCGCGTGAACTGGGCGAATTGTTCTTTTTTGTCGGCTTAGCTCTTATCGGCGCCAAATGCACGGCCGACCTATTGCGGCCCCAGGTTGTGAAATTCTCGAAGGAAAATCCCGCGACGGAAGATTAATTCCGTCCATTGGTCTTGCGTATCAGAATTCCGACGCGAGCTGATCGAGCCCCATGACATGGGCAAGGTCGCGGACCTCTTGTTTTTGTTCTTCGTCAAAACTCATGATCAACGGAACGGCCGCGGATTTGAGGCCTTCAACACTCTGCGGATCGATATCAGCCTCCTGCGTCGTATCGTTTGAGCCGCCGCGCCGGCGCGTCTGTTGCACGTGCGTGTAAGCGATGTTGCGCAGCGCCGCTTCGACCGCCGGCCACATTTGCTCCTGATCGGGCGTCAGATGCAGCCGTTCTTTGATGCTCGCGATCTGAGCCTCGTCCAGCATGAAACCCGGCCGGTTCATGACGGCGCGACGGGGAGCGGCAGGCGCGCGATTTACGCGCGGCGGCGCGGCGGCGTAGGCCGGCGTGACGGCCGATATCTTGGACGAACGCACCGGCTCCGCCGCGCTGGCCACTGGCGGCATTGCAGCGGTCTCGGCGGAGGCCAGCCGCACACCCGCTTGGGGAGTTGGAATTTGCGGAGCTGCTTGTGGGGCTGCCGGATGAACCGCCGGCGGCACCATCGGCTCAGGGTTCAAGAGCGCGAACTGCGCGTCATCCGCCCGGTTTGCCGCCGTCATCGGCGTCGATGCGTCCAAGACGCCTGCGGGCGGCGCGGCGTCGCCGGCAACCGGCGCGGCCGTGTCCCATTGTTGCGGAAATCGCAGTGCGACGGACTGGGCCGCCGAGACGTTCTGGCTTCGCAGCGCAGTCGGATGCCAACCGCCGATCAGATAGCCGATCATACCGGCAAGGACGACCGGAAGAGCGCGTCCCCGCGTTAATCCCTTGTTTCGCCCCATTCTTCGCCCTCGCGATATCGCGCGCCGTGCCTTCTATCTCCTTTCAAATGAAGCTTAATTTATGACTAACCATAGGTGTTTTGCCGGCATCGGCCGGACATTTTGGATATCGTTAACACGCCCAACCAAACAAAAGGCCCGGCATTTCTGCCGGGCCTTTGTAGCCGGAAACTTGGTAGGCTCACGCCGCCTCTTCCTCGACGACGGCTTCCTCGTCCGTCTCGGGCTTCGGGCCGCGCCGCGGCCCCTTGGCGAGCGCCGCCTCGATCTCTTTGATCGCCTCGGTCTCGGTGATCCGTTGCACGGCGGATACCTCGCGCGACAACCGATCGAGAGCAGCCTCGTAAAGCTGCCGCTCAGAATAGGACTGCTCCGGCTGCGTCTCCGACCGGTAGAGGTCGCGGACGACCTCGGCGATCGCGACAATGTCGCCGGAATTGATCTTGGCCTCGTACTCCTGGGCACGCCGCGACCACATGGTCCGCTTGATCCGTGCACGCCCCTTCAACGTCTCGAGCGCGCGCTTCACCATCGGCGTCTCGGCAAGCTTGCGCATGCCGACCGAGGCCACCTTCGAGGTCGGCACCCGCAAGGTCATCTTGTCCTTGACGAAATTAATGACGAACAGTTCGAGCCGCGCGCCGGCGACCTCCTGCTCCTCGATCGCCACGATCTGGCCTACGCCGTGAGCCGGATAAACGATGAATTCCTGAGTTTTGAAGCCTTGTCGTTGTGTAGTCTTCTTCGCATTCATTCCCAAAGTTGCTCCTTCCGGCTCCGGCTTGCGCCGTGGCGCGGGCTTTGCCACGCTGACCCGGCTCCGGGCCGCGGCTCGCGTGGACTGTGAGGGCCTCCGGCTCGCGCGGGAGGAGGTTTTCGTTGCCTTCCGGCTCATGCCGGCCGCACTCTTCTTAGAACGACGACGAGTTTTCTCTGCCACTGCTCTCGCGTGGAATTCACGCCTCTATTGACGGTTCCTCGAAAACTCCCCGAAAAAATATGCTCCCGGTGGGGGGAGCAGCGTCTCGGAGGTGTTTTTCATTATAGACACTCATATATCACATTTTCAGCCAAAATCAAAGCCTTATGGCGTCGCCCATGCGCCATATTGCCCGAGTGCCGGGCAAATCGTTAATGACGGTTAATCCAGGCAATCGGTAATTGTGCCTAGTCCCCAGTGCCTGGAGTGGGGGAAAAATGCTCTTCGTATTTGTTGGCGACCCCCTCCCATTCCTTGGCGTCCGCCGGCGGGGTCTTCTTGGCCGTAATATTCGGCCAGACTTTTGCGTATTCGGCGTTGATCCCAAGCCACTTTTCAACACCGGGCTCGGTGTCGGGCTTAATTGCTTCGACCGGACACTCCGGCTCGCAGACGCCGCAATCGATGCATTCGTCCGGGTGGATGACCAGCATATTCTCGCCCTCGTAAAAGCAATCCACGGGGCAGACTTCGACACAGTCCATGTATTTACATTTGATGCAATTGTCGTTGACGATATAGGTCATTTGCATACTCTGAACGGGCTTTTTTGCAGCTTTGCTCCTAACGCATGGGTCAGATGGGCGCAAGGCTGACCCCGGCCTAGGCGATCGGCCTCATCCCAGATCCTCATATAGCGTCGCGGCATTGTCGGCGGGACCCCGACGCTCGACAAAGCCCCTCACTTTAAGGACCCGCACGCGGCGATCGAGCGCGACCGTGATGACGTCCCCGGCCCGCACCATGCGGCCCGGCGCATCAATGCGTGCGCCATTGACGCGGACATAGCCTGCGCCTGCCAGCGCGGCCGCAGCGCTACGCGTGCGTACCAGGCGAGCGTGCCATAACCACCGATCGATGCGCTGGCGATCGAGCCCGGACGGCACTCAACGGCGCTCCTTGGCGTCCGCCTCGAGCTGCGCCTTCAAAGCGGCAAGCTTGGCAAATGGCGAATTCGGATCGGGCGCCTTTTCGCGCCGTTCGAAACGCTTGACCGGCGGCCGATCGCGCTCGCGCTGCGGCCGATCCGGGCGATGCTCCCCGGTAGGCCGGCGGCGGTGACGCGGAGGCCGACATTCCTTGGGCGAAGCTGCAGGCTGGGTCGGTTCGACTGACAAGGCGGCGGCAGGTTCCGCACCGGAGCTGGAGGCCATCGCGGTTTCTTCCGTGCGCAATGGCACCGGCGCGTGGCGTCTCGGCTGATGGCGCTTTTGCCGAGGGCGACGCCCGCCTTCGGCGCGGACCGGACGCCACACTTCGATCATGACCGGTTCGGCGGCAGATTGCGCCGCTTGCCCACCCTCGACGGATGCGCCCGTTTCGATTGTTGCGGCCAACGGCTTTGCCTCAGTCGGTTGGCGAGTGGCGCCGTCCTCCGCAGGCGGCTGGAGGACGTAATCGCTGTCTTCTATTGGAGCATCCGCCGGGCTTTGGTGCTGAACCCCTGTTGCCGGAGCTTCGATTGCTGCCGCGGCGGCTCCTTGATCGGCAGGTTCAGGCGCAGTCGAGCCTGCTGCAGCGTCGGCAAGGGGTTCGAGCGCTGAAACGTCGTCCGTTGACGGGACAGTTTCCGCCGGCATCGCAACTGGCTGCAGTTCAGCGACTGCCTCGCTCACAGGCTCTGGCGGCTTCGGCCGGCGTTCCATGCGATAGCCAAGCGAACGCAGGATCGAGGCGAAGTCTTCACCGGACGCGCCGGTCAGTGAGGTCATGCCGCTGACGACGGTGAAACCGCCGCCAGCGATCGCGCCCGGCGGCTTCGGACCGCCGCCTTCGCGCCACGACAGCGCCGGCCGGATCAGGTCGGCCAACCGCTCCAGAATGTCGACGCGGACGGCGCGCTCGCCGCAAACCCGATACCCGGCCGTACGATAAAGCACCGGATCGACGTCGCGATTAACCGGCATCGAAGTGCGGCCGCTGCCGGCGAGATGCAATAAATCATCGAGGCCTTTGCTTTGCTGCCCGTCATGCCGCAGCGCCCATAATTGGGCAGCGAGCGTGCGCGGCGCCGGTTTGAGCAGTTGCGGCAAATAAATGTGATAGGCGCCGAAGCGCACGCCGTATTTGCGCAAAGTGGCGCGCGCCGGCTGCTCCAGGCCCTTCACATCTTCGGCGACACGTTGCCGATCGAGCACGCCGAGCGCCTCGACCAATTGGAAGGCGACGCCGCGGGCGATACCGGTCACGTCCTCAGCCGCAGCCAATTGTGACAGCGGCCCGAGTAATTTTTCGACATGGGATTTGAGCCAGGCATTGAGCCGCGCCTCGACGGCGTCGCGCGGCGCGCCGGTCAGATGCTCGTCGGCGATGAGGCGCACGCGCGGATGCAAGACCTCTTCGCCGGCCTGCAGCTTGCCGACCGCGGCGCCGGTCCAGCGCAAGGTGCCGTCGAGCGCCAAGACGAATTGCGCGTCCGGCGCCGCGGCGAGCCGCGACGCCCGCGCGGCGATCTCGCCGGCGAGCGCTTTTTGCGCGGCGTTTTGCAACGCTTTCGCCTCCGAGCCGCCCGACGAGGCGTCGGGCACGAAGACAAATCCATCGAGCCGGCCGATGACGTGGCCTTCGACCGCGACTTCGCCGGTCTTGTTGAACTCGGGCTCGAAGGTCGCGTTCTCACGCAACCGCCGCATCAAGACGCTGGTGCGGCGATCAACGAAACGCTCGGTGAGCCGCTCATGTAAAGCGTCCGAGAGCCGGTCCTCGACGGCGCGCGTGACGCCTTGCCAGTGCTCGGGGTCGGCAAGCCAATTCGGCCGGTTGGCGGCAAAGGTCCAGGTGCGGATATGGGCGATACGGTTGGACAACGTATCGATATCGCCATCGGTACGATCCGCCAGCGCCACCTGGTGAGCGAACCAGTCGGTCTTGATCGCGCCGTTGCGCTGCAGAAAACCGTAAACCGTCACCACAAGCTCGGCGTGATTGGCGGGAGCAATCTTGCGGTAATCGGGAAGCTGGCAGACGTCCCACAGCCGCTCGACATCGGCGGATGTTCTGGTCAATGCGCGCACGCTGTCATCGCGCGCTGCATGATCGAGCACAAGGATATCTTCGGCCACCGGCGCGCGCGCCAGCGCGGTTTCCGTCGGCGGCGCGGCGAGCGTCGCTTGCAAAGCGCCGACCGACGAGAAGTCGAGATCGGAATTGCGCCATTGCACCAATTTCACCGGCTCAAAGGTGTGCGATTCCAGCGCCTGGACCAGTTCGGTCTCGAACGGCGGACAGCGGCCGCTGGTGCCGAAGGTGCCGTCGCGGGTGGCGCGACCGGCACGGCCGGCGATCTGGGCGAGTTCGGAGGGACTGAGCTTGCGAAACTGGTAGCCATCGAACTTACGGTCGGAGGCAAAGGCGATGTGATCGACGTCCAGATTGAGTCCCATGCCGATCGCGTCGGTCGCCACTAGATAATCGACCTGCCCCGATTGATAGAGCTCAACCTGGGCATTGCGCGTGCGCGGCGACAGCGCACCGAGCACCACGGCGGCGCCGCCGCGCTGGCGGCGGATCAATTCCGCGATGGCGTAAACCTCCTCCGCCGAAAACGCGACGATGGCGGAACGGCGCGGCAACCGCGTCAGTTTCTTCTCGCCCGAGAAGGTGAGCTGCGACAGTCGCGGTCGGCTGACGATACTGGCGCCGGGCAACAGCCGCTCAACAATGGGCTTCATGGTGGCGGCGCCAAGCACCAGAGTTTCTTCGCGGCCGCGCCGGTTGAGCATGCGGTCGGTGAAGACGTGACCGCGCTCGAAATCGGCGGCGAGCTGGATCTCGTCGATGGCGAGGAACGCGACGTCGAGATCGCGCGGCATGGCCTCGACGGTAGCGACCCAAAAGCGCGGATTCGGCGGTTTGATCTTCTCTTCGCCGGTGATCAGCGCCACTGCTTCGGCGCCGACCCGTTCTACCGCGCGGTTATAGACTTCGCGCGCCAGTAGCCGCAGCGGCAGGCCGATCAGGCCGGACGAATGCGCTAGCATCCGCTCGATCGCGAGATGCGTCTTTCCGGTATTGGTCGGGCCCAGCACGGCGGTAACGCCGGCACCACGGGCACGCAAATCGCGGTTGGCTGGAGTCGAGAACGAGATCGGCATCAAAAGCCCGGCATTGACGACCCTCCCTTGGCGCTCCCGCTGGCGCGGAAGGCGGGTGGGAATTGTCTTCTGTATCACAATGTGACGCTGGAAAGTCCTGTGCTTAACGTGTGGAACGAGTCTGGAACGAATCGCGGCCGAATCGGCGACTCCGAGCGTGTTCAGGTTCGTTCACTGCGATATATGGCGCAGCGGTCGGCATTGAATACCAGATCGGGTGGAATCCGCGTTTTCGACGGTTCGCGCCGCAGCGAAACCATTAACGTCAGCGACGATCACGATTCCACGCCGAGTCAAGGGGCATCATCCTGTGAATAACGGGGACACAACCGCCGCAGGGATGGGCCGGCTGGTCCCGGCAGCGATCATTCCGTTTTCGCCGCCGTATGGGGGGACGGCTGCGCGACCGAAACGAATTCGGTGGCCTGCAACAGTCCCGTGCCGAGCGGCGTCGGCATCGAGAAGCGGAACGGCACTAGTACACGGGTGCCCGCGATTGGCGCCAGCCACACTTCGGCGTCGCGCAGCGTCACGAGATACTTGATTGCCGGCCGGTCCGGCACGTATCCGGAGATCGGCGTGAAAAACACGGCGCAGACCACCGCCGGACCGGCATAGCCGCGATCCGCTTTGACGGTCTCCATGCGCCGATATTCGCTGCGCAAATCATAACGCACGCGGCCGTCGAACACCGGGACCTTGCGATTGCAGGCTTGCGGAGACACCGGATCGCCGGTGCCGGCGACGCGGTTGAGCATCGACGTCATGGGATCGAATACGCCGCGGCGATCCGCATCCGTCACCGGGACGCGGTCCGGAGCGGGGGGCAACGGCGGCTCAACCGCATAATTCGTCACATTGCCGCCGGCGAGCGCCATGCGCACGTCGTCGATCCTGTGATCGTAGGTGATGGTCTCGCCATAGCTCGTCGGGGTCGGCTGGCCGGCGGCGATAGTGCCGTGCGCGGCGCCGGTGCCATGGGCGCCGGTGAAGAACTTGATAAGGCCCGTCGTGGTACCGCTCGCCGCGGCGGTGTACTGATCGCTGGCAATATCGATGATCCAGTTGCCGCGGCCGATCGGGATGCCGGCTATGCTGGCCGTGTATTGGGCCTCAAGCCGGCCCTGAGCGGCAGCGCGATGGCCGGCATCGGCCGCCACGACGGCGAACAGCGCCAGCATGAAAAACGCCGCTGATGCGGCGCGGCATTTACGGCTGGCAATTGACGGCGCTATGACAAAGACGGGCAAGGGCTTCCCTCAAATTCCCCAGCTGAAGACCATTGTTTTGTCTGAGAATGCGTCGTTTCTGTGGTTTCGCGCCGCTACCGACCAATACCTGATTCTATCCGCGTTAGACCTACCATTCGCGCGCGCTTGACGCTCAAGGAAGCCCCGCTTATAGGTCCGCGCCATCTCCCAAAATCGTCTCAGGCGGCCGTGGGAATAGGGTATTCGGATTACAAGGATATTGCATCATGGCATGGCGTTGCGAACTCACCGGCAAGACACGCCAGATCGGGCACCGGGTGAGCCATTCCAACCGCAAGACCAAGCGGCGGTTTATGCCCAATCTGCTTAATGTCACTTTGATGTCGGACGCACTCGGCCGTTCGGTCCGTTTGCGGGTATCGGCCAACGCGCTCAAGAGCGTCGACCATCGCGGCGGGCTCGATGCCTTTCTGCTCAAGGCCAAGGATACCGAGTTGTCGCCGCGGGTCCTTGGGCTCAAGCGCCAGGTCGTCAAGAAGCGCCAGGCCACGGCCTAACCTCGCATCGACAATCCGAGCACGTTGATTCAGACGGCCCGGTTGAACCGCTCGATAACACCGCGCAATTCCGACACGCACGTACCGCAATTCGTGCCGGCGCGCAGAAGTCTGCCGACATCGGCGACGCTCGCGGCGCCGCCGGCAACCGCATCGCGCACCGCGGCAAACCTGACGTCGAAGCAGGCGCAGATCACAGGTCCAGCTTCGGCCAGTTGGTCGCTGCGCATCAAAAACACGATGCGCCGCACCGGCGCGGCCAAGGCTCTCGACTCGAATAGCGAGCGCATGACGTCCCATTGCGGCGGGCTGTGCGCGGGTCCGAGGAAAAGGCAGCCATCGAAACGGCCGGAGCGGAAGGCGCCGACACGGGCTATGCCGTGCGGCTGATCGCAATATTCGGCAAGTTCGGCGTCCTCGGGCATCAGCCGGTGCGCCAGATTATGCCACACCGCGGGCGGCTCATTCGTTGCAAACAAAAGGCCGGCACCGCCGGTGACGGTCAGCCGGCTGGCCCATGATCCCTCCGGCAGCGAGATTGGGCGGCGCGTCAGAGCGAAGCCGCGATAGGCATATCTGACCGCTTCGACGCGCGCTGGAGTGGCTTTTAACTCCGGCTGGCCGGACAGTGGATCTCTCGCCGCCGTTGCCATAGCGCCGACGCGTGCGTGAGTCGCCGTAGCGTCACTCCAGTGAATGGGGGCGAAGATCGAGCCCTGTCGTTGCCCGGCCTGAAAGCAAACCTTCAAGATCGCGCTGCCGTATGGCGTCGTGACCTTGGCGAAGCCGCCGTCGGCGAGACCCGCCACCTGCGCATCGGTCGGGTGAATCTCGACGAACGGATGAGGCGAATGAGCGCACAGGCGCGCACTCATCGCCGTGCGCGTCATCGTATGCCAATGGTCACGCACACGTCCGGTGTTCAGCCACAGCGGAAAGGCCCCGCCGGTCGCAGCGCGCTGAAAAGGCCGCTGCGGGACAACAAAGCGGGCACGACGATCGCCCGTGAAAAAGCCTCCCGCGCCGAAGAAGCGCCGCTCGGTCGGCGCCTCGCCCGCGCGCGCAGGCCACATCACCGCATCGAGCCGGTCGTACGCCTCGTCCGACATCGAGGCGAGGCCGCCGATATCGAAATCGCGGCTCCCGTGATTCTCGAAGGCCGACAGTGCGGCATGCTCGCGAAAAATATCGGCCGGCCTGCGGAAATCAAATGCGTGAGAAAACCCCAGCCGCCGCGCCACCTCGCAGACGATCCACCAGTCCGGCCGCGCTTCGCCCGGCAGCGGCAAAAACGCGCGCTGACGGGAGATGCGCCGCTCCGAATTGGTGACTGTGCCATCCTTCTCGCCCCACGCCGCCGCCGGCAACAGTATTTCGGCGCCAGCTTCGATGGTGTCATTGCTACAAACGTTTTCGGAGATCACGAGCAGTTCGAGCTTTTTCAGCGCGGCGCGGACCGCGCCCGCGCGCGGCATCGAGACGGCCGGATTGGTTGCCATGATCCACAGGGCTTTGATGGTCCCGCTTTCCACGGCTTCGAACATGTCAACGGCCTTGAGCCCCTCGCCTTCCACCAAACGCGGCGCAGCCCAGAATCGCCGTACGCGATCTTTCTCATCGGGCGAAAATCCCATATGCGCGGCAAGCTGGTTGGCCAGTCCGCCGACTTCGCGTCCGCCCATGGCGTTGGGCTGGCCGGTCAATGAGAACGGCCCCATGCCCGGCCGACCGATGCGACCGGTGGCGAGATGAACGTTGATGATGGCGTTCACTTTGTCGGTGCCTTGCGCCGACTGGTTGACGCCTTGCGAAAAGCAAGTGACGACGCGCTCCGTTTTGCGAAAGATCTCAAAGAACCGCGCAACATCCGCCGCATCGAGACCGGTTGCGCGAGCTGCCGTCGCTGTGTCCGGCGCGATCTCGCGGGCCCGCGCCAGCGCCTCGCGGAAACCTGCAGTGTGATCACGAACGAAGCTTTCGTCGACTGCGTAAGTTTCGGCGAGATGCGCCAACAGACCGCAGAACAACGCGGTGTCCATGCCTGGCGCAATCGGCAGAAACAGGTCCGCGTCATCGGCCGTCGCAGTCCGCCGCGGATCGATGACAACTAATTTGACGCCGCGCTCCCGCTTGGCGGCGGTCATGCGCTGATAAAGCACCGGGTGGCACCACGCGGCGTTCGAACCGACGAGCACGATGAGGTCGGCCTCATCGAGGTCCCGATAGGTCCCCGGTACCACATCGGCGCCGAAGGCGCGGCGGTGCCCCGCGACCGAGGAAGCCATGCACAGGCGCGAATTGGTGTCGACATTGGACGAGCCGAGAAAGCCCTTCATGAGCTTGTTGGCGACGTAATAGTCCTCAGTGAGCAATTGACCGGAGAGATAGACCGCGATCGCGGCCGGACCGTCACGATCGACGATTGCGCGCAGTCTGCCGGCCACGTTGTCGAGCGCCGCATCCCAAGTGACGCGACCGAGCGAGCCGTCCGGCCGCCGCATCATCGGATGCAACAGCCGCCGATCGAGCGCGAGCGTTTCGCCGAGCGCGGCGCCCTTCGAACACAAGCGTCCGAAATTTGCCGGGTGGTCCGAATCCCCGGAGATCGCCGCACCGCCTTCGCCGTCAGGTACCGCGAGCACTCCGCAGCCGACGCCGCAGTAGGGGCACGTGGTACGCACGATGGGCGGCTGTGGCTGCGGAGCATTCATGGTTGCTTCTTGGCGCTCAGTCAGGCGCGGTGGCCATGCCGCTGCACAAAATGCCGACCGGCCTGCTCATGCCCGCTTTCACTGCGCCGCCGCGCGGCGACCACAGGCTTCGCCGATCATGAAGTCCGGCAAGATGCCCTGCGTGCATTGGCCTCGTCGCATTGCACGATCTTCCTTGTAGAGTTGCCGTTCAAGCTTCGTGCCAGTGCAGAGCCGGCTTGGGAATGAAAATGCAGCAATGGCTTAAGTCATTGCTGCGAGGCCGCGCCCCAGTGCCGAATTGCTCATCCGAGCCGCAACATGCAGAAATTTTGTGCATCCAGCATGGCTCGCAGCTATGCCCGCCCGACTTACTGAATTCGAAAGCTCGTCCTTCTCGTCTCGCGACGACGGCTGTGGACTGCCATGCCCAAGGCTTGCGCAATTTGATCGTGGCTTCGGCGTTGGCACAGGCTTTGCTCCGATCCGAGGGTCGACGCTTTCTCTGCCGGTGCCGGACGCCGCTGCAACTGTGCATTCCATTCATTCGACATGTGACGGCTCGCGCGATTTCCCATTCAGCATTCACCGAGAGGAACGATAGCCATGGGTACTCACAAAGTCGAACAGCTCGTGATAGCGACAGTCGGCTTCTTTTGGTGCTTCCTGATGTGGTTTTCGACCGCAGCATTCAGTCCAAGCATCGCGGCGAACTATCACCTCACCATCAAAGATCTAGGCCTGCTCGCAAGCTCCGCGATCTGGATGGCGCCGGTCGGACGAATCATCGCGGGCTGGTGTTCCGATCGCTTCGGCGCCCCGCGAACATTTGCGGCCATCTTGGCCGGCTGCGGTCTGATGTCGATCGCATCAGCTTACACTACAAGCTACGAGCTGCTCTTCGCCGAGCGCGTCATTGTGGCGATTGCCGGTGTTTCCTTTGTGGTCGGCATCCAGCATGTCGCGCAATGGTTCGATTCCCACGAGATCGGCACGGCGGAGGGGCTTTATGCGGGCACTGGCAATGTCGGTGCCGGCGTTGGCGCGTTGTTACTGCCACGCATCTTCGGCACCAATTATCAAACGGCCTTTCTTTGGCTCGGCGTAATCGCGCTGGTCGTCGCGGCCTGGTATCTGCTGCGCGGCGCCGCCGCCAAGACCTCGGAGCGGCGCAACGCCGTGCGACGCCGCAGTGACGCGCACGGCACCATCTTTGTTTGGACCCGCTTCATCGCGATCGCGCTGATGCTCGCCTATGCCATGTCGTTCGGCCTGGAAATCGCCATGAATGCTTGGCTGCCGGGCTATTTCACGCGCGGCTTTCACGACGAAATTCTGGCGCTGGGCTTTACTGGCGTTGCCGGCGTCCAGATTGCCGCAGGTTCTTTCGCCGCGGTGGAGTCGTTCAATGCTTCGCTGTTCCGACCGTTCTCCGGATTCATGTCCGATCTGTTTCAACGTAGAGGCTGGACGCCGTTGCCCTTCATCGCCAAGGAACTGCCCTACGCGCCGCGCCTGCATTGGCTCGGCATCGCGCTGATCCTGATCACACTGGCGATGATTGGACTGACGCTAGCGGGGCTTTACGGCTCGCTGCATTGGTCGGTCACCGTGCTGGTGGCCTTCGGCATTTTCCTATCGTTCGGAACCGGCGGCACGTTCGCTCTCGTACCGCTCCTGTTTCCGGACCGTCCGGGAATCGCCGCTGGGTTCATCGGCGGCGTATCGACGGCCGGCGGAATCGTCTATCCGCTGATTTTTGCCGACAGCGCCAACATCCATATGGGTTATTTGTTCGTCGCGGTCTACCTATTCGTGCCGATCGTCCTATTCTACTTCTGGGCGGCGCGTTACGAGCGGCATCCCGAGGAACACGGCCTATTCATCGCCCAGCGAGCATGAACTCGCCACCACGTCACGCCGCAATTCAAAACGGTGAACCAGGAGCCGCAAAATGAATCCGGTCAATATTCGCGTCGTTCCACACGAGCCTTGGTATAGGTATGGCGTTGCATGCCTGGTGCTTGAAATGGCAATTGCAATCGCCGTCAGCGCCTACTCGCTTTACATGACGTTCAACGGCCTCGGCGGCTTCCTGGGCAAGCACTGACGAGCCGACAATCAGCGCGTCTGAATGCTCTGTACCGGCGGTAGCCCGGTCCCTTGCCGCTCAGCGACGAAGGCTCGCGTTTCGAGCCGGCGTCATCAGCGGATATAGCTGCCGGTTGCCGCGAGCCGCTTTGCGATATCGGGACTTTTGTCAAATCGGCGCTAACCTTGGCGACGATCAGCGCTGGCGGGCCGACCGGCGGCAAGCGGGTTTCAATGTCTCAGATCACCCCGCGCAAATGCCGCTCGAGATAATTGCCGGGATTGAGCGAAAGCGTTGAATCGTCGACTGGCGCGCGCGTGGTCGAGATCAAGCGTGGGGTCTCAGGGAGTGCCAGGCCACGGGGCCACGGCCTAAAGACGTTTTCCCTAAATCTCTTCCAGCACACGCCCGTAACCAAAGATGCGGTCTTCGATGCCGCAGCGGCGCAGCGCGTCCCAATACGTCACCGCATTGATCGCCAGCACCGGCTTGCCGAGCCAGCGCTCCGCTTCCGCCGCGACCACGACCGTCGGCAGAGCGGTGCCGACCTGTAGCAGCGCATCGACGTCGGGACCGTCGAGATCTTTGAGCGCGTTGCGGACATCCGCCGCGGGCACCTGCGCGATGGCGCGCGGACTGGCGCATTTCAATCCCACCAGGCGGACGATGTCGAAGCCCGCCTCGGACAGGTAAAGCCGCACCATGTCGTCACCGCGCGGCTGATGCGGCGTCAGTACGGCGATCTTCTTGGCGCCGAACGCCCTCAAAGCCGCGACCGCGGCGGTCGAACCCATCGATATGCCGACACCGGCGCGCTGCGTCAGCTCGTCCTGCAGCTTGGCCGCCGCGGCAACGCCGCCCCAGAAGGTCTCGAGTGAAATACCGACGATGAGATGATCCAAGCCCGCGGTCATGATCTGATCGATCGCGGTCGCGATGCCCTCGCGCATGTCGGTCATGTGCTCGAAGAAAGCCTGCTCGGTATTGAGCGGCCGCTCCTTGATGGTCGATCGCGCGGTATGGTTGGTGACGCCGCGGGGTCGTAAGCCATCGCATTCCGGCTGCACCGTGGTGTTGGTCGAGGGCACCACGATGCCGATGCGTTTCCGAAATCCCAAAGTGTCGGACACCGTCGCGTCCTCGTGTCAGGGCCGCCGCAGCGTAAACGCGATCGCTTATCGTGCCGGAATGGTTTTCAGCACCGGCAGCCAGGTTTCCTGCTGCTTGTCGACAAAGGCCAGCGTTTGCTCCGGCGTCATGGCGTGCGCGTAGCTGCCGGTCGCCAGCAGCTTCTTCTTAACGTCCGGATCATTGAGCACTTTGGCGAGGTCCGCGCTCACTTTGTCGATGACCGGCCTGGGCGTGCCGACCGGCGCCGCCACGATAAGCCAGCCCGCCGCGGCAAATCCCGGAATCGTTTCCGCCACGGTCGGCAGATCGGGAAATTCCGGCAGCCGCTGCGGCGAGGCGACCGCGACGAGCTTCACCTGCCCCGCATTGACGGCGCCGATGATGCCCGGGTAGCCCTCGATGATCATGTTCACGCGCCCGGAGGCGACATCGCTCAATGCGGCCGAGGGGCCGCCGTTATACGGTACCGGGATGAGCTTGATGCCCGCCTTTTGCTGCAACAATAGACCCGTCAGATGCGTCATGCGGCCGATGCCCGAGACCGCGATCGAAAGCGTTCCCGGCGCCTTCTTGGCGCGATCGATGAACTGCGGCAGCGTGGTGATGCCGCTCTTTGGATCCACCGCGATAAACATCGGTTGCTCGGCGACGAAGCCGATGGGCAGGAAATCGCGCGGCAGCTTGACCGGCAGATTGGGCGCCACCGTCGGCAGCGCCAAGAAGGTCGATAACGCGGGTGAATAGAGCGTGTAGCCGTCGGGCGCCGCCTCGCTCGCCGCGCGCGCGGCGATGCTGCCGTTGGCGCCGGGGTGGTTGACCACCACGGCCTGCTGTCCCCAAATTGCGCTGAGCCCTGCGGCAACGATGCGCATGGCGACATCCGGGCTGGCACCGGCGCCGGCGTCCGAGATGATCGTCACCGCCTTGTCGGGGTAGTTCGCAGCCTGGGCGTTCGCCAGCGACGCGCCAGTCAATGTCAGCAAGCCGATTGCGGCGAGCCGTAGCCAATTGCAGCGTTCCATCATGTCGTTCTCCCCATCGTTCTCTGCGCGCTTCTATAGATTTGGCGCGCGTCGGTACAAGCCAAAGGGAATTTTAGGAGCGGTTTCCGACCTTACGCCTTACGCATGCAGCCGGCGCGGTTGGCGGGCCGGCCGCACCGGTTGCTCGATCGGGTTTTCTTCGAACAGCTCGGCAAGCTTTTCGGTCATGACCCCGCCGAGCTCCTCGGCGTCGACGATGGTCACCGCGCGCCGGTAATAGCGCGTCACGTCATGACCGATGCCGATGGCGATCAGCTCGACCGGGGAGCGAGTCTCGATGTCTTCGATCACCCAGCGCAAATGCCGTTCGAGATAATTGCCGGGATTGACCGACAGCGTCGAGTCGTCAACCGGCGCGCCGTCGGAAATCATCATCAGGATCTTGCGTGTCTCCGGACGCGCCAAGAGCCGCTTATGCGCCCAGTCGAGCGCCTCGCCGTCGATATTTTCCTTGAGCAGGCCCTCGCGCATCATCAGCCCGAGATTTTTGCGCGCGCGGCGCCACGGCGCGTCGGCGGCCTTGTAGATGATGTGGCGTAGATCGTTGAGCCGCCCCGGATTTGGCGGCTTGCCCGCAGCGAGCCAAGTCTCGCGCGACTGGCCGCCCTTCCAGGCCCGGGTGGTAAAGCCCAATATCTCCACCTTGACGCCGCAGCGCTCCAGCGTGCGCGCCAGAATGTCGGCGCAGGTGGCCGCGACCGTGATCGGACGGCCGCGCATCGAGCCGGAATTGTCAAGGAGCAACGTCACCACGGTATCGCGGAAATCGGTGTCCTTTTCGCGCTTGAACGACAGCGGATGCATCGGATCGACGATGACGCGCGACAGCCGTGCCGGATCGAGCAGGCCTTCCTCCAGATCGAATTCCCAGGCGCGATTCTGTTGCGCCAGAAGCAGCCGTTGCAGCCGATTGGCGAGCCGCGCGACGACGCCCTGCAAATGCGACAGCTGCTTATCGAGATAACCGCGCAGCCGGTCGAGCTCCTCCGGCTCGCATAATTCCTCGGCACCCACCGTTTCGTCGAATTTGGTCGTGAACGGGCGATAATCCGGCCCGCGCGGCTCGTTGCGCTGGTGCCGCGGCCGCCACGGCTCGGCGGCGGTTTCCGAATCGCCCATCTCGGCCTCGTCGGCCATTTCGGCGGCGGGCGCATCGACCGCCTCCGACGCGCTATCCGGCAATTCGTCGGCCGACGCTTCGGCCTCGGCGCTCATCTGATCGCTTTCGGCGGTATCGGACGCCTCGCCGTCCTGGCCGGTCTCGTCCTTCTGGTTCTGCTCCTCGCCCTCCTCGCCTTCCTCCTCGTCGGATTCGCTGGAACGGTCCTCGCCCATGTCGAGGCAATCGAGCAGATCGTGCACGACATCGCCGAAACGGCGCTGATCGTTGACCACGCGTTCAAGGCGATCGAGATCGCGGCCGGCGCGGTCCTCGATCAGCGGTCGCCACAGATCGACAAGCTTGCGCGCGGCTGCCGGCGGCGTCTCGCCGGTCAGCCGCTCGCGCACGATCATGGCGAGCGCATCTTCGATCGGCGCATCGGCGCGGTCGGTTATTTCGTCGAATTTGCCGCGGTGGAACTTGTCGTCGAGCATGGCGGCGAGGTTCTTGGCGACGCCGCCCATGCGACGGGAGCCGATCGCCTCCACCCGAGCTTGCTCGACAGCCTCGAACACCGCTCGCGCCTGCTGGCCGCCGGGCGCGAGCTTGCGGTGCACCGCCGGATCGTGGCAAGCGAGCCGGAGCGCGATGGAATCGGCATGGCCGCGCACGATCGCCGCCTCGCGCTCGTTGAGCCGCCGCGGCGGCTCCGGCAGCCGCACCTTGCCGCCGGCGAGGCCGGGACGCTCCGACGCGAAACCGACCTCGAGTTCGTTCTTGCCGGCAATCGCGCGCAGGCAGACGCCGACCGCGCGCTTGAATGGCTCGGTCGGCGCTTCTTTTGCGGTGCTCTTCGGCTTGATGTTGGAGGACATTACAGCGCCTTCGTCATCAAAACGCGATCATGGCCAGTTGGGAACCCCTTCAATCGACCGCACTCCCGATAGCCAATGCTGGCATAGAAGTCCGGCGCCTGAAACGTGAAGCTGTCGAGGAACACGTTACGCACCCCGCGTTTGCGCGCCTCCGCTTCGGCAGTCCCGATGAGCGCACGACCCCAGCCCTTGCCGCGGTTGCGCTCCGACACCCAAAGCACATTCACATACATCCAGCCCCAGTAGGTTTCCGCGACCAAGCCAGCGACGATCTTGCCCTTGTCGCGAATTGTCACGGCCAAAGGGCGGTAGTCACTCTTGCCGGCTGCGGCCGCGTTGTACGAGCGCATGGCCTTGGAGAGCTCTCGCTTGGCCGGGCCGATCGCCTTTTCGACTCGCGGCGCGGGCATTCGGCACAGCTCAGCTCAGCGCCACATTGACCGCGGACTCCGGCAGTTCCTGACCGAAACAGCGTTGGTAGAATTCGGCGACCAAAGGCCGCTCCAGCTCGTCGCATTTGTTGACGAAGGTCAGCCGGAAGGCGAAGCCGATGTCGCCGAAGATTTCCGAGTTCTCGGCCCAGGTGATGACCGTGCGTGGGCTCATCACCGTCGAGATATCGCCGTTCATGAAAGCGTTGCGGGTGAGGTCGGCGACGCGCACCATCTTCGAGACGATGTCGCGGCCTTCCGCCGTGCGGTAATGCTTGGCTTTCGCCAACACGATATCGACCTCGTTGTCGTGCGGCAGGTAATTGAGAGTGGTGACGATCGACCAGCGGTCCATCTGGCCCTGGTTGATCTGCTGCGTGCCGTGATAGAGGCCCGAAGTGTCGCCCAGGCCCACGGTGTTGGCGGTCGCAAACAGGCGGAACGCCGGATGCGGCTTGATCACCTTGTTCTGGTCGAGCAGCGTCAGCCGGCCGGACGACTCCAGAACCCGCTGGATGACGAACATGACGTCGGGGCGCCCGGCGTCGTATTCGTCGAAGCAGAGCGCAATGTTGTTCTGCAGCGCCCATGGCAGAATGCCGTCGCGGAATTCGGTGACCTGCATGCCCTCGCGGATCACGATGGCGTCTTTGCCGATGAGATCGACGCGGCTGATATGGCTGTCGAGATTGACGCGCACGCACGGCCAATTGAGCCGCGCCGCCACCTGATCGATATGGGTCGATTTGCCGGTGCCGTGATAGAGGCCGGACGTGTCGCCAAGCCCCACCGTATTGGCGGTAGCGAACAGGCGGAACGAGGGATGCGGCTTGATCACTTTGTTCTGGTCGAGCAGCGTCAGCCGGCCGGACGCTTCCAGCACCCGCTGGATCACGAACATGACATCGGGACGCCCGGCGTCGTATTCGTCGAAGCACAGCGCGACGTTGTTCTGCAGCGCCCAGGGCAGGATACCATCGCGGAACTCGGTCACCTGCATGCCCTCGCGGATCACGATGGCATCCTTGCCGATGAGATCGACGCGGCTGATGTGGCTGTCGAGGTTGACGCGCACGCACGGCCAGTTGAGCCGCGCCGCCACCTGCTCGATGTGGGTCGACTTGCC
>JASHOX010000310.1 GCA_030038415.1 Xanthobacteraceae bacterium | reverse complement strand
GAAACCGTGTTCTCGGCAAGCACCGGCTGGAAATCGATGTCATCGAAATCCGCGGCAATGCCGCCGCTCGTCTCGCTGTCATCGCCGCCGATCAACTGCGACAATGCCGAACGGCTGTCGGCGTCGAAATTCGGCGGCGGCGTCTCGCCGGCGCGCGCCATCGCCACCAGATCGGACAGCGTATCGTTCGCCTTCTGCAGAACTTCGACGACCTGCGGCGTCGGCGAAAGCTTGCCGTGCCGTATCTGATCGAGCACGGTCTCAAACACGTGAGCGAAATCGACCAGGCTGCCGAAGCCGAAAACACCCGCTCCGCCCTTGATCGAATGAATACCGCGGAAGACCGCGTTGACGGTCTCATCGGACGCGGCCGAATCGTTGAGCTCGTTGAGGCCGGCGTCGATCGCTTCGAGGCCTTCGGTGCTCTCTTCGAAAAATGTCTGTCGCAGATCGTCGATCGTCGTCACAGCGCCAGTTCCTCTGCCTCTGCCCCAAACCCTATCCGCACACAGTGTTGACGATTTTCACCAGACCGTCGGGATCGAACGGTTTGACGATCCATCCGGTGGCGCCGGCATCCTTGGCAATGTCCTTGCTCTCTTGTTCGCCCTCGGTCGAAAGCACGAGTATCGGCGTGTCGTTATAGGTCGGATCTTTGCGCACGGCGCGAATGACGCCGTAACCGTCGAGCTTCGGCATGTTGATGTCGGTAATGATGAGATCGACCGGCTGCCGGGCAAGCACGTTGAGCCCGTCCTGACCGTCGACCGCCTGCAGCACCGTGAAGCCCGCGCCGCCCAACGCCATCTTCAGCATGTCGCGCATGGTGCGGGAATCGTCGATGGTAAGGATTGTCTTTGGCATGGCAGTATCGCTGGCTTGAGGGGCGTTAGGCGCCGCTTGCGTCCCGATGTCGCTCGGCGGCGCCACCGAAGATGCAGCGGCGCTGGTCTCACCCGGCAACGCGTCCGCAGGCGCGGCGGGACTGGCCGCGCTTAGCGCTTCATCGGACGGCACGATCGGAACTGCATCCACGGATCCATCCGCAGGCGCGGCCGGACTGGCTGCGCTTGGCGGTTCGTCAGGAGGCAGGGCGGCTGCGCCCTGTGCAGATTCATCCGGAACAGAGACAGACTCGGTCGCCGCAGCTTCCAGAACACTGGACGAAACAGGATAGGCGAGGCCGCACAAAGCGAAAGCCTCGACGAAGACGGCCGAAGCATCGGACACGGTCATTTGCGGAAATGTCTTGAACGCCGAGATCAGGATTTGCAGGTATCCCGGCGAAAGCGCCGTCACTGCCGCGGCGTTGAGACGAACCTCGCCCGATCGCTCCATATTCTTGAACTCGGCAACCAGCGCCGGCGCGGCGTCGGCATCGAGCGTTGCCGGCAGGTCGAAGACTGTTTTTGTGCTGTTCTGCGTCATGACTGGCCTGTGGTCGCGAAGGATGGAGTTTTCCTTGTCGCACATGCGGCGAGGATGGCGTCGGATATATCGAATAGACCGTGCTGCGACTCGACCGCACCGATTTCAAAGGCGACGCGCGGCATGCCATAGACGAGTGCGGTGCCTTCGTCCTGGCCGATCGTCGCGCAACCGGCGTTGCGCATGGCGAGGAGACCCTTAGCGCCGTCACGCCCCATGCCGGTGAGGATGACGCCGACAGCGCGCGGCGCCACCGTGCGCGCCACCGATTCAAACAGCACATCGACTGACGGCCGATGGCCGGACACGGGGGGCCCTTGGTTGAGGCTGCAGTAAAGGCCGCTGCCGCGGCGGGCCAATTCAAGGTGGTGCGCTCCGGGCGCGATATAGACGTTGCCCTGCTCGACCGGCTGATCATGCGCCGCTTCTTGCACATGCATCCGGCATTCCGAATCGAGCCGGCGGGCGAAGGCCGCGGTGAAACGCTCCGGCATGTGCTGCGTGATCAGAATGGGCGGAACGTCGGCCGGCAACAGCATCAGCACCGCCTTCAAGGCCTCGACGCCGCCAGTCGAGGCGCCGATGGCGATGATCTTGTCGCTTGTGCCGTGAGTCGTTCTGCGCGCCGGCGCTCGCCGCGTCGGAACCACACGGCGCTGCACGCGAGTGCGCGCCGCGTTCTTGATCTTGGGGATGAGCTCGCCGCCGAGCTGCATGACCGCGCTCGAATCCGACGGCTTGGCAACGAAATCGACGGCGCCGATCTCCAAAGCTTCGAGCGTGGTCTCGGCGCCGGCCTGCGTGAGCGACGAGATCATGACGACGGGCGTCGGCCGCAGCTCCATGATCTTGCGCAGGAACTCGATGCCGTTCATGTGCGGCATCTCGACATCAAGCGTCACGACGTCAGGGTTGAGGGCCTTGATCTGCTCTCGCGCCACATAGGGGTCGGGCGCGCTGCCTACCACTTCGATCTCGTCGTCGGCCGACAGCACGGTGGTCAAAAGCTTCCGCATCAGCGCGGAGTCGTCGACGATCAAAACCTTGATTTTTGCGCCCATGACACTCATCGGAACAGTTCAACGTCGGAGCTGGTTTTGGAAGCGCCGAGCGTGCTCGCGTAGCTCGACTCTTCGCGCAGCGCGGAATCCTGATCGCGGCCGGTCAGCAAGCGACGCACGACCTTGCCGGTCATGGGAAAGTAGATGATCCGCCGCGGATAGATGCCGCCGAGATCCTGCGCCGCGCAGGGCAGACCTTCCGCCTTGAGGTAGCGCATGACGAAGTCGCCGTTATCGGTGCCGATTTCGTTGCGGCTGCTGGTCACGTTGGCGCCGCCGAAGACCTTTATTTCCATCCGTTCGCGCTGACAGCCGCGCTTGAGCAGGTCGTTGATCAGCTTCTCCATGGCGAAGTTGCCGAACCGCGCTGATTCCAGCTCGTTGCCCCAGGCGCCGCTCGACCCGGTCTTGTTCTGCACCAGCATGAAATGGTTCATGCCGCCGACTTGCCGCACCGGGTCGCGGATGCAGGCTGACACGCACGAGCCGAGCACCGTGACCAGCACCTCCTCCTTGTCGTCGGTGGCGTAATATTCGCCCGGCAGAATCTTGACGACCCAAGCCGCTTGCGTGGCATCGTAAAAGCGCCGGCCGGCGCGGCTATCCTGAGCCGCCGCGACCGGCGAAGTCGAATTGGCGCGGACGGCGGCGGCGACGCTCATGCCGTCCTCCGATATATCGTGCGGCCGGACAGTTTCAGTCGGGGATGCGAACCGATCAGCGATTCCGAATGGCCGATATAGAGCCAGCTTCCGACCCGCAGCAGATCGGTGAAGCGCTCGACCAGTCTCGCTTTGGTAGGCTGGTCGAAATAGATCATCACATTGCGGCAGAAGATTGCATCGAACGGGCCGCGCACCGGCCAATCATCCATCAAGTTCAAGCGGCCGAAGGTGATAAGCGAGCAGACGCCGCGGTCGACCGTGACGCTCTCGCCGTCGTCGGATTTCGACAGCGCGCCGCGATATTTTGCCGGCACTGATGCAGCCGACTCGGCCGAAAATACGCCTTGCGCGGCTCGCCGCAGCACATCGGTGTCGATGTCGGTGGCGAGAATGCGGACGTCACGGCTCGCGATATTCTTCAGTTCGGCGTGCAGGATCAGCGCGATGGTATGCGGCTCCTCGCCGGTCGAGCAGCCCGCCGACCATATCCGGAGCCGGCCGCCGGACGGGTGCGCGGCGGCGAATGGCGCCACCACGTCCGATACGAAGTGATGGAAGTGATGCTCTTCGCGGAAGAACTTGGTGTGGTTCGTCGACAGGGCATTGATGAACAGTTCGAGCTCTTGTTCGCCGTTTTCGACGAGATATCTGCGATAATCCTCGAATGAAAACAGGCCGAGCGTGCGCAGGCGACGCGACAGCCGCCCATAGACGAGATTTTTCTTCGCTTCCGGCAGCGTGATTCCGGCATGCTCATAGGCGATTTTCGCCAGAGCCCGGAAATCCGCGTCGGAAAATTCGAATTCGCGCGGCGCCTGAGGAATCGAGAGAGCCGCAGGCGCGAGCGTTTGCCGAGCCGGCGCCATTTAGAACTCTTTCCAGTCGGGCTCTTGTTGAAACGCCGTCGCCACCATGGCCTGCATGCGGCCTACCGGCCCTTTCCACGCTTCGTCTTTGGCTTTGACGGCGGGCTTCGTGCCGGTATCGGCGACGGCTTTGGACTTGGCCCGATC
>JASHOX010000309.1 GCA_030038415.1 Xanthobacteraceae bacterium | reverse complement strand
AGCCGCGGCTGCTTGCCCATCGGGCCGTCCTTGCTTTGGAACGGCCACAGAATGAGCTGTGTGGCGCCAGACGTCGCCAGCCAGCGGCCACCGACGGTCCAGCCGAACGAGGTGACGCGCGCGCTGTAGCCGGACATGCGCATATGCTGGCGGTCGACCAGCCGCCAGCCGTGCAGCATGGGTTCCTGCATGGTGGTGACCAGAAAGCGGCCGTCCGGGCTCACCGTGGCGCCGAGATGGGAGCCCTTCCATTCGAGCTTTTCCGGCGTTGCCTCCGCCGCATTGGGAAACCACAGTGTGGCGCCATTGTAGTGCGCAATCGCCAAGCGAAAGCCCTTTGGCAGGAAGGCGAGCCCGCCGACGGTCGAGGGCGCCTCGAAGCTGCGCAGCTCCTTGGCTTGCACGAACGCAGTTTTGCCCGCCGACCAGGCAACCGCCCCGTCCGGGCCGAGCGCGACATGATCGATCCAGCGACGCTTGGCATCGGTCGCCAACACGCGACTCGAGCCCAAGTCGGTTGTGATCAGTTTGCCGTCGTCGCCGCCGCTGACGATGCGCTCCCCGTCGACCGCGGTGGCGAGAATCGCGCCGCCATGCACGGCCATGCGTCTGACCTCGCCGTCGCGCTCGGCAAACACCAGGGTCTCTTCGCCGAGCACGAACACCGCCGTAGCGCCGAGAAAATGTGCTGCAAAAACGGCGCCGCCCACGTCGAGCGCGTGCGTACGTTCGACGACCGAGACGGTATCGTTACGAGTGTCGCTCATACCGGGCGACCTAGGCGACGCAGGCCTCAAAACCTTCGGTGATCTTCTTGCCAGGCAGGTTGCGGCCGATAAAGACGATGCGGCTCTCGCGCTTCTCATCCTTGGCCCACGGCCGCTGATGATCACCGTCGAGGATCATATGCACGCCCTGGAATACGAAGCGCTGATCATCGTTCTTGAAGGACAGAATACCCTTGCAGCGCAGAATGTTCGGGCCCTCTTTCTGCACCAGGTCTTGCACCCAGGGAAAGAATTTGTCCGGGTCGAGCGGCTTGTCGCTTTTCAGCGCAATCGATTGCATCTCCTCGTCGTGATAGTGCTTGAGCCCGCCATGCGAGTGCGCGTGCTTGTGGCCGTGGTCGTGATGATGGTCATGATCGTGCCCGTGGCCATGGTCATGATCGTGATGATGGTCATGATCGTGATCGTCGCCTTCGAGGAAATCAGGTTCGAGATCGAGAATGCGGTCGAGGTCGAAGGCGTTGCGGCCGAGCACCGCGTCGAGCGGAACCTGCGATCGCTGCGTCTTATGCAGCCTGGCATAAGGGTTGATGCCGCGAATACGCGCCTCGACCTCGCCGAGCTCCTCGGGCGAGACGAGATCGGTCTTGTTGATCAGGATGACGTCGGCAAAGGCGATCTGGTTCTTGGCTTCCGGCGCGTCCTTGAGCCGTTCGTTGAGCCACTTGGCGTCGGCGACCGTCACCACCGCGTCGAGCCTGGTCTTGCGCCCGACATTCTCGTCGATGAAGAAGGTCTGCGCCACCGGCGCCGGATCGGCGAGCCCGGTGGTCTCGACGATGATGGCGTCGAACTTGCCTTTGCGCCGCATCAGCCCGTCGAGGATACGAACGAGATCGCCGCGCACGGTGCAGCAGATGCAGCCGTTGTTCATCTCGAACACTTCCTCGTCGGCGCCGACGACGAGCTCGTTGTCGATGCCGATTTCACCGAATTCGTTGACAATCACGGCGTATTTCTTGCCGTGCGGCTCGGACAGGATGCGGTTGAGGAGCGTCGTCTTACCGGCGCCGAGATAACCCGTCAGCACGGTCACGGGGACCTTTTCCTGGGCTTTTTCCGGGGCCTTTTCTTGCACTTTTGCGTCGGTCATTCGTCCCTCCGTTGGTCCCTCCTATATAGGTATCCGGTGCGCCTTGCATCAGCGGACAAAGGCGCCCCCTGGCCGCAAATCAGCGGCTTGATCCGGGCCATCCTTCGGCTATCGTTTCCGAGCGCGTGAATTAGGGGAGGAAACGATGGGCAACGGTGCGATTTGCACCGCGAGCCTCACCATTGGCTTGGCCACGATCATCGGCGCTGCAGCCGGGGCGGCCCCGCAAGGCTATCCCGAGCGTGTCGTCCAGATTATTGCGCCGGCCACAGCCGGCTCGAGTGCCGATATTCTGGGCCGCGTGCTGGCCGACGGCTTTTCGGCCCGGCTCGGCAAGCCCTTCATCATCGTCAACAAGCCGGGCGCCAACGGCGTTCTCGGCACTGCCGATGTCGCGCGCGCCAACCCGGACGGCTATACGCTCTTACACACCGCGACCTATTCGATCACCGTGCAGCCACTTACCAATAAAGAGGTCGACTACGCCGCCAAATCGTTCACACCGATCTGCCAGACTTTTAAGAACGATCAGGTCGTCGTCGTACCGCCGAATTCGCCGCTGAAGACGGCACATGATCTGATTGCAGCCGCGAAGAAAAAACCCGGTGCGATGACTGTCGGCATTCCCGGCACCGCGACGATCCCGCATCTCGCTATGATCCAACTGGCCGATGAGGCCAAGGTCCAATTCAATGACGTGCCGTTCAAGGGGCCGGCCGAGGAAATTCAAAACGTCCGCGCCGGGCAGATCGACTTTGCCGCGGTGCCGCTGACCGCCGCGGCGGGCAGCGGGTTGCCGATGCCGGGACTGTTTGCCGAAACGCGCAATCCGTCGCTGCCCAACGTGCCGACATTCAAGGAGCAGGGCTATGACGTCGCGCCGTTGAGCTTCGGGGGCTTATTGGGGCCGGCCGGAATGCCGGCCGACGTCACCCGTAAGCTGGAAGCCGCCTGCATCGCGATCATGCAGAGCGAAGCCGCGCAACGCGTGGTCAAGAACACGCTCCAGCCGGCGGATTATTTCGCCGACAGCGCCGGTTTCGCCAAGAACATCGCCAAGGACGTCGCCGAGAAGATACGCTTGGTGGCGATGCTTAAACCGAACTGAGCGGCGCCAACTTTGGGCCTAACTAAAACAGCCCCATCCGCTCGCTCGCCATGTAACCGGTGAGAAGCAGAATACCAAAGGCGAGCACGCAGCCGGCGGCGCCGAACTCGAGCCCGCGCATCAGCACGCCGCCGCGGCCGATGGGCTTTTGCGCAATGCGCTTGGCCAGCCCCTTGGCGCCGACCGCGAGCGTCGCTACCGCCCCGACCGTGATCGCGGTGCCGAGACCCATCACGAAAGTAGAGGCGATGCCGGCCCAGAACAGCCCCTGCGCCAGAGCGAAGACAAGCACGATGATGGCGCCGGAGCACGGCCGCAATCCGACGGCCGCTACCGCCGACAGGCCGCGCCGCCAGCCGCCTGGTCCGGCCAATTGCTCCGGCTCGGGACCGTGGGCGTGGCCCCAGGGCAATACCTCGAGCTCCTCATGGTGGCGATGGTCGCCGTGACAGTGAAACTGCGCGGGCTCACGCGCGGCGCTCGAAATGCCTGCAGGCACCGGATTTTGCACTTGCGCGGCTTGGCTATGAAGATTGCAGCTCGCGTCGTGGGTATGGCCGCAGTTCGCATGTGCGTGGCGATCGCTGCCAGCAGCGTGGCCGGTACGTTCGGCCTTCAAGTCGTGGAGCGCGCCAAAGAAGCCATGGCCCTTGACCCATAACAGCCGCGCACCGAGCAGCACGATCAGGACGTAGCTTGCGGTCTCGATGAGGTTAACCGTATTCGACAAGAGCTTGGCGGTGACGCCAAGCAGCACCGCGGCGACGCCCACGATCGAGATGGCGGTCAAGGACTGCATCACCGCCGAGGCGAGCGACAGCGTAATGCCACGAAGCCAAGTTTCTTCGTTAGCGAAGAGGTAGGACGAAATAACCGCTTTGCCGTGGCCCGGGCCGGCGGCATGGAAAATGCCGTAGACGAATGAGATTCCCATCAAGCCCCAGAGCGCAGAGCCATTGTCCCTGGCGGCGCGGATCATGCCGGCAAGCTCCTGGTAAAACATTGCCTGCCTGGCGAGCACCCAGCCGCCGATGCCGCCGATTGCAACCGGGCGCGGACCGCCGAACAAGTTGCTCTGAGCCCACGCCGCGTGATGCTGGACGATCAATGCGACGGCGGCCACCAATGCCGCCAGGAGGATTGGGCAAATGTGACGGACGTAATGTTGACGCCGGTTCTTCATGGGCATTGCACCAGGATGTTGTTGGCGAATTCCGCGCCCATGCCGACAAAAGCCTCGGAGGCGACGAACGATTTGTTGAGACTCTGCGACGATAGGAAGTGTGGATCGTCGGGCTTCTCGGTCCACGCTGCGCACAGCGGAGGCGCGCCGATGAGCTTGACCGCATTTTTCTTGGCAAAGGCGAAATCGACGAAGAATTCCGGATCGTAGACTTGAATCTTGAGCACCTTCGCTTTCGCCGGCTTCTTGAACGGCAGCGTAAAGTGCAGCGTCAGCACCGTCGCCTTGGGATCGTATTCGAGCCAGTAATCGGTCGCATGGTCGAACGCGCCCTTAGCCTTCACACCGTCCATCGTGGCATAGGTGAAGTAAGCGAAACCTTTGAGCGAATCGACATTGACCTTGGCCAGCGGCTGCAATTCCTCTCGAGTGAATTGGCCTTTGATTTTGGCTTTGATGCCCATCGTTGCAAAAGCCGAGAACATTTCGTCGAAGGTCCAGGCATGACGGACCGCCGTGACCGAACCGTCTGGGGCATAGACGAGCTCGGACTTGATCGTCGCCCAAACATGCGGATGGGCCTGCGCTGGGGACGGCCACAAGGCAGCAAGAGCGGCGACAAAGACGGCGAATTGCGTCCACGCTGGCAATCGAAGCCACGCATCTGCAGGCGTCATTGCTGGTCCCCGACCAAAAGATCAGGTGAATTCCCAAACTGCGGGCAAGGCCGCGGCGGCTCGCCGCTTGCGCCCACCCGATACCGGGTCGCGTCGTTAAGCTGTGAGACTGCTAAGCGGCGGGCGGGGCGCGCGCTTGAAATGAAAATGCAAATCGCGGTGCCATGCCGTGCACCGGCGGCTGCGCCGGCCAAACCGGATCGACGCGCGGCGGCACGGGCAGAACCGGCGGCAGTGACGGAAAAGCTGTCGCGACCAGCGCGAGGCTGGCGCAGATCGGACAGTAGCTCTCGGGCGCGACCGGAACGTGGCTTCGATCACGGGAAGCAACGGCCGTCGGTATCGCGTTGAGCGCAAGATGGCTCCGACCGCGGTGAGCGAGCGGCGACAGCCCGAGTTCGTCCGCATCCATATGGCCGAACGAGACGACCATTTGAATGGTCAGCGCAAACAGCGCCAGCCTCGTGATTGATCGATTCCTTGATCGGAACCACGTCATAGCTAAGCGCCGCCGTGCCAGCGGTCGTCCCCCCTGCCGCAGTAGTCGGGGCCAATTACGCCGCTTTTTCGACCCGGTTCGCTCAGTCTCGGCTGCAGCGCGGACGGTCTTTGACGGCGTATGGCGATCGTGGCTATGTTATAATATTACATTGGCGTCGTTGAAAACCGAAATCTTATTGAAGAACAAGATGATGCGCATCCGACAGGGAGGCCCGTTTCCCATGAAGAGAGCCATCGGGGCTCTTGTCGCGCTCTTTGTCGCATGGGCGGCCTTCACCGATCAGGGCGCGGCGGAAGGCAAAATCCCAGTTGTGGCAGCTGAAAATTTTTACGGCGACGTGGCGCAGCAGATCGGTGGCGACCGGGTCTCGGTCGCCAGCATCCTCAAGAATCCCGACCAGGACCCGCATCTGTTCGAGACCGCGCCATCCGTCGTCCGCGCTGTCGCCGGTGCCCAACTGGTCATCTACAACGGCGCCGACTATGACCCGTGGATGGAGCGACTGCTCGAAGTGACACCGAAGCCTGGCCGCGCCGTGATCGTCGCTGCCGATCTCATGCACAGGAAGACTGGCGACAACCCGCACCTTTGGTACGATCCTTCGGCCATGCCGGCGGTGGCCAAGGCGTTGTCGGCAGCACTCAGCGCGGTCGATGCCGCCCACGCGGACGACTACGCGACGCGACTTAGAAGCTTGCTGGCCGCGCTCCAGCCGTTGAACGACAAGATCGCCGAAATTCGCGCCAAGTATGCCGGAACCGCCGTGGCGGCGACCGAGCCGGTCTTCGGCTACATGGCAGCTGCGTTGCACCTGACCATGCTGGAACGGCATTTCCAGCTCGCGGTCATGAACAATACCGAACCGAGCACCCGCGACTTCGCCGCATTCGAGGACGATCTCAAGTCACACAAGATGCGTGTGCTGTTTTACAACAAGCAGGCCTCGGATCAGATCGTACAACATCTCGTCGATGTTGCGCGCGCTGCCAATATTCCGGTGGTCGGAGTGACGGAAACGTGTCCGCCCGGCCTGTCCTACCAGGACTGGATGCTGAGCGAGCTCAACGAAACCGAGACCGCATTGAGCGGGCCGTCCTCATGAATGTCATCGAGCTCGACCACGCGACGCTGGCGATCGGTGGGCGCAAGATCCTTGTCGATACTAGTTTTGCGATCAAGTCCGGAGAATTCATCGGCGTGCTCGGTCCTAACGGCGCGGGCAAGACCACGCTGATGCGGGCCGTGCTCGGCTTATTGGCGCCGAGCGCCGGAAGGCTCAGCGTGTTCGGCCGCGCTCCGCGCAGTGGCGATCCGGATATCGGTTACCTGCCGCAGGTGCGCACGGTGCTGCCGGACATGCGCGTGCGCGGACGCGACTTCATCGCGAGTTGTATGCACGGCGAGCGCTGGGGCGTGCCGTGGCTGTCGCGGGTCGACCACAAGATGATCGCGGAGACGCTGGCGGCGGCGGGCGCACGCGACCTCGCCGACCGCCCGCTGTCGGATATGTCGGGCGGCGAGCGGCAACGTCTATTGCTCGCCCAGGCGCTGCTCGGCGAGCCGCGGCTGCTGTTGCTCGACGAGCCGCTGATCAGCCTCGATTATCATTATCAGGAAGCGGTCATCGATCTGGTCCGCCGTTTCGCCCGCAATCGCAACATCACGGTTCTATTCAGCGCGCACGAGCTCAATCAGCTGATCGGGGCGCTCGATCGCGTGCTCTATCTCGGCAATGGCCATGCCGCGCTCGGCACCGTCGAAGAGGTGGTCACGGCCCCGGTACTTTCGCGGCTCTACCGCACCGAGATCGAAGTCGTGCGCGCCGACGGGCATATTTTCGTGCTGTCGCGCGGGCGCGACGTCGAACGCGCCGACCATCTGCATGACCATGGTCATGACCACGACCATCACGACCATCACCACCATGCTTGAATACGATTTCATGCGAAACGCCTTCATCGCCGCGGGCGTGGCGGCCGTCGTATCGGGGCTGGTGGGCTACTTTTTGGTGCTGCGCGGGCAGACCTTTGCCGGTCATGCGCTCGGCCATATTGGCTTTGCGGGCGCGACCGGCGCGGTCCTGATCGGTGTTGCTTCGCTGTGGGGACTCGTGACCTTCACCGTTGCCGCCGGCATCGTTATGGGACTGATGGGCGATCGGCTCAGCGGACGCGATGTCGCCATCGGCGTCGTGCTGGCGCTGGCGCTGGGCTTTGGGCTGTTATTCCTACACTACTATACGGCATTTGCCACTCAAGCGACGGCGTTGCTGTTCGGCAATGTCCTTGCCGTCGACGGCGCGATGATCGCAACGCTGATCGGGCTCGGCATCATAACGCTGGCGGCGCTCGCCGCGATCATGCGGCCGCTCATTTTTGCCAGCCTGCAGCCGGAACTGGCCGAAGCCAAGGGCGTGCCGCTGCGCTTTATTTCGACTGCCTTTCTGGCCATTGTCGCGCTCGCGGTGTCGGAATCCGCGCAGATTGTTGGCATCCTTCTGGTCTTTAGCCTCATGGTCGGGCCGCCTGCGGCGGCACAGCGGTTGGTGACCGGACTGTGGAGCGGCATGGGGTTGTCGGCGGCGCTGGCTCTTGCCGAAGCTTGGCTCGGCCTTGCCATCGCCTATTACACCGACTGGCCGGTGAGTTTCTGTATCGCCACGCTTAGCGCGCTGGGTTATTTCGCCACCCGCGGCAGATGGCTGGCGCGCCGGACGCCGGTCGCCGCTGCCGGAGAGCGGCCCTGAAGCATTGCCTCATGGGGCGGTCGCGCCCATCATTGCGGGTGCTGACAGGAACAGGATGATGAGCGAACAAAAACCCCGCGCCATTTGCATCGGCGAGGTCGTGATCGAATTGGCGCGCTGCGCAGACGGCACGTTCGCGCTGTCCTGCGCCGGCGATACGTTCAACACCGCGATCTATCTGGCGCGCGCCGGCATCGACGTGGCGTTCGCCACGGCGCTCGGCGACGATCCATATTCCGACAGCGCGATGGCGCTCGCCGCCGCGGAAGGCGTGTCGGCGAACCTCATCCTGCGCGTTCCCGGCCGCTTGCCGGCTTTGTGCTTGATCGAACCCGCTGCTGCCGGTGCACCAACCGCACGCCGGTGGGGCGAAGGCGCTCCGGCGCGCGAACTGTTTGAATTGCCCGATTGGATGCGCATTGCCGAAAGTCTCATCACGGCGCGGCTGATCTACTTCTCCGGCATCACGCTCTCGCTTTACTCGAATAATGGGCTTGGCCGGATGTTCGCCGTGCTGGAAGTGGCGCGGCAACAGGGCGCCAAGATCGCGTTCGACGGCAATTTCCGGCCGCGCGGCTGGAAAGGCGACCTGCAGCGTGCGCGCGCCGTGTTTCTCGAAGTGCTCAAGCGCGTCGACATCGCGCTGCCGGCCTTCGACGATGAGGCGGTGTTATGGGGCGATCCCAGCCCGGAGGCGACGGTGGCGCGGCTGCAAGCGTTCGGCATCGGCGAGATCGTGGTCAAGAACGGCCCCAACAGCGCGCTGGTCGCTACCGCCACCGCTCAGGAATTCGTGCCCGTGCCGCAAGTCCTGGTGCCGGTCGATCCGACCGCCGCCGGTGATGGCTTCAACGCCGGCTATCTCGCGGCGCGACTTTCCGGCAGCGATTCGACGCAGGCGGCTGGTGCTGCGCACCGGCTCGCCGGCAGCGTGATCAGTCACCGCGGCGCGCTGGCGCCGCGTACCGCCGCCGCGATGCACTGAATCTAACTCGGATCCGCTATGACGCTTGCCGCAGCGCGGTGCGGCCGTTGCGCAAGTCTGCGAGGATCGCCTTGGCGCGGGCCATGGAGAAATCCCGCGTCCTCTGGTCGAACGCCTCTGCCGCGTCGGGCATCATGTAGCCGTGCAGCACGCCGGGGAAGATGTTCAGATCCAGATTCGGAAAGCGAGGTGCGATGTTTCGATAGGCGTCGAGCACCGGTGCCGGCGCCGCGTGGTCTTTGTCGCCCCAAATGATGCAGACCGGTGCCTGTACGCCTTCGAGTTCGCCGATGTAATCGAGAAGCTGCGTGCCGTGACAGGAAACGCCCGCGGCATAGCCGAGGCGCTTCGGACCGATGATCGCGTAGGGCCCGCCGTAGCAAAATCCCATGACTGCGGCCTGGCCGTTGAATTGCGGCAAGCTGCACAGATAGGACCGCGTATCGACGAGGTCGCGTTCGCCGGTCTTGATGCGCTCCAGGCGCGGCTGGGCGCGCTCTTTGGACCGGTTGTCGCTGCGCGGCAGCGGTCCCGGCACCGTGCGCCAGAACAGATCCGGCGCGGCGACGACGTAACCGTCCGCCGCGAATTCGTCGGCGATGGCGCGAAGGTTGGCATCGACGCCGTGGATCGCGGACGCGAGCACCATTGCCGGCACCGGCGTATCGGTCTTCGGAACGGCCAGATAGCAATCGAATTCGCCACCGCCGCTCGAGCGGATTTTCACGGTCTGACCTGACATGCATTCCTCCCAATCGTGAAGCGTTCAGTTTTCGAAATCGTCCGCACGCAGCTCGATCGGCGTGCCGTGCGGTGTGCGGGCGCAGGCGCGCTGCCAGGCTTCGCGGGTCCGCATCAGCACGGCCGCATCGGCGAGACCTTTGGCGGCGACGATGCGTTCCAGCGTGGCGAGCCAATGATGATAATAGGTCTCGCCGGTATCAGGATCGCCGGCGGCTTGTGCTTTTTTGATCTCATCGCCGAGGGTAGAGGCCCATTCCGTCCAGGTGAAGACGCCGCGGTCGTGGAGCTGGAGCGCCAGCGCGAAGGCTTCCGCTTCCCATGGCGCCCCAAACACCGGGCCTTCAGCATTGCGCGGTATGTTGAGAACGGATTGCGTCGCACGTAAAGCCGCCGCATCGGTGCTCATGCCGGCTCCAGGTAAGGCTCGAACGCTTCGATTGAGATCCTGAGCGAAGGCTCGGCACCGTCGCCCCATAACTCGCGGCCCTCGAACAGGACCGTGTAAAGCCATTGCGGATTCTCGCTCTTGCCGAGCGCGGCACTGTCCGGAAAAACGTGGCAGCCACGCAACGATTCGATGACGCCGACATGGCCGCGGGCGTATCGCGGCAGGCGCGTATGGGTCGCCGGGTGAATGTTCTTGGTACGCACGCGGTCTCCGGGCACAAAGCGCGCCGGCGCCTGCGCCGGCCGGGCATAAGAGCCGCGCGTCAATGAAGCCGGCACGTCGGCAACGTTGAGCTTACGCTTGAGCGCCTTGCCCGGATGCAAAGCGTGGCCCGATTTGATCTCTTCGGCGTCGGCGAGGCCGAGCTTGACGAGCAGGTTCTCCAGCCGCAGCGCCCACTTCTTGTAATAAGAGCTTGTCAGATAAACGTCCGGCGGCAACTCCTCGATGGCGGCGCGCGACTGATCGATATTGAAAGCGCCGGCATAGCTCATGGCGCGGTTGATGGCGAGGCAATGCGCTTCCCAAGCGGCGTGGAATACCGGCTCGTTCGGCTCCGGCTCGACTTTGCCGAAGCCATGCATGCCGCCCATGTCGTGAATGCCGTCCATCACGCGTCCTTCGGGTTTTTCGGCAGGCCGGTGCCAACCATGCTGTCGCGCGTCACCAGCGTTGCCAGCCTTTCTTCGCTCCAGCCCTCGGTGCCGGCAGGGCGCATCGGCAGAACCATAAAGCGCGTCTCGGCGGTCGAATCCCAGACGCGGATCGCGGTGTCGGCTGGCAGCGCGACGCCGAAATCGGCCAGCACGCCGCGCGGGTCGTTGACCGCGCGCGACCGATAGGGGGCCGATTTGTACCAGACCGGCGGCAGGCCGAGCACTTCCCACGGGTAGCAGGAGCACAGCGTACAGACGATCATGTTGTGCTGCCGCGGCGTGTTTTCGACCGCGATGAGATGATCGCCGACGCGGTTCATCAAGCCGAGCGCGACAATCGCCTCGCTGGCATTGGCGAGCAGCGCCTGTTTGAACACCGGATCGCTCCACGCTTTGGCGACGACGCGCGCGCCGTTGTGTGGGCCGACCTTGGTCTCATAGGCCTCGATGATGACGTCGATCGCCGCCGGGTCGATATAGCCTTTCTCGGCCAGCACGGTCTCGAGCGCGCGCACGCGCAACTGCATCTCGGAAAGCTCCGAGCCGTTCTCGTGATGGTCGTGTTCTTCGTGATTTTGCATCATGGCGAGGTCTCGCGAACGTAGCGCTTCGCAGCGGTGGCCAAGCCACATTATAGTATGGCCGCCGCGCCGGGGAACCCGCGCTGGGGTATGCAATTGCAGGAGGCGAGGGAACTCATGGCGGCAGCGGATATTTTCGACCTCCACGGCAAGGTTGCGCTGGTGACCGGCGCATCCAGCGGCCTCGGCGCGCGCTTCGCCGAATGTCTCGCCGAGAACGGCGCCGCCGTGGCCCTGGTCGCGCGCCGCACCGACCGCCTCAACTCAATCGTCGCTCGCATAGAAAAGTCCGGGGGCAAGGCCATGGCGGCCGAGGCCGACGTGCGCGACCGCGCGGCGATGCGGGCGGCGTTCGATGCGGCGGAAAAAGCCTTCGGCACAGTGACCATCCTCGTCAACAATGCCGGCGTGGTCAGTTCCGGCCGCGCCGTCGAGTTGGCCGAGGAGGAATGGCGGCGCATCCTGTCGACCAATCTCGACGCCGTGTTCTTTTGTGCGCAGGAGGCGGCGCGGCGCATGCTGGCGGCGGGCAGCGGCGGCGCCATCGTCAATATCGCTTCCGTGCTCGGCTTCGGCGTCGACAAGGGCGTCATCGCCTATGCCACCGCCAAGGCCGGCGTGATCCAGCTCACCAAGGCGCTGGCGCTCGAACTCGCCTTCAGGGGCATCCGCGTCAACGCCATCGCGCCGGGCTGGATCGTCACCGAGCTCAACCGCGACTATCTGCAAAGCGAGCGCGGCTCGGCTCTCAAGCGCGAAATCCCGATCGGCCGTTTCGGTGAGGAGCGCGACCTCGACGGGCCGCTCCTGCTCCTGGTCTCCGACGCCGGCCGCTTCATGACCGGCGCCACTATCGTCGCCGACGGCGGCCAAATGGTCGCGCTGCGCGGTTAGCGCAATGGGATTACAGCAGACCGTTATCGTCTTTGCCGGCGCATTGGCCGGCGGTTTGGTCAATGGGCTGACCGGCTTCGGCACCGCGCTGACCGTGCTTGGCATCTGGCTTTACGCCATACCGCCGACCGTCGCAGCGACCTTGGTGATTCTTTGCTCGACTATATCGCAGCTTCAGACGCTGCCGATGATCTGGCGCACAATTCGTTGGGAATACGCTCTTGCTTTCGTCGTGCCGGGCGTGCTCGGCGTGCCGATCGGAACCTACCTGCTGCCGCATATCGATCCGAAGCTGTTCAAGATCGGGATCGGTGTTTTCCTGGTCGCTTATACGAGTTACGTGCTGATGCGTCGGGCGCAGATGAAGATGACGTGGGGCGGCGGCGTCGCCGATTGTGCCGTCGGATTCGCCGGCGGCATTCTCGGCGGGATCGCCGGATTGTCCGGCGTGCTTCCCGCGGTGTGGACCGACATGCGCGGTTGGGCCAAGGAACACCGCCGCGGTGTCATCCAGATTTTCAATATGGCTACACTTTCGCTGGCGCTGGTATCGCACATCGTTGCGGGATTTTTGACGCGCCAAGTGGCGGTGGCGGCGATCATGGCGTTGCCCGGCACCATCGGCGGAGCGTGGCTCGGCGCATTCATCTATCGGCGCATCGCCGACCGCAGCTATTCGCGCGTCATCATGACGTTGCTGCTGATCTCAGGCATTATATTGATCTGGACAAGCCGCTGATCGCGCATCGCCGTTAATGATCAAATCAGCGGCCGGGGGGACGGCCGGTAATGCCCGTCGTGCTGGTTCCGAACTGTGTCCCCTGCATGATGATCTGGTTGGCGTTGTTCAATCCGGTGTCGGTGGGCACCCATGGCGTGTCGGGACAATTATTGCTGCGCAGTCCAAGCACGCCGCACTCGCCGATTTGCACGGTGTGCAGACCAGGTACGCCGCCGTTTTGTCCCGGCTTGCTCGTCAACAAGGCGAGCAAGTGATCGATCTCGGAGAGCGTCACTCGTTCGGGCTGACCCGGCGGCGTATTCCAGCTCAGCACCGTCACCTCAAAGCCGGGGCGATTCAAGATCGTCGTGCCGGCGCCGTTGTGAATGATGATGATCCCGAACTGATCGATGACATGGATTCCATGCCGATCAATAACGATGGTGACCGTTCCGCCGCGAATGCCGACGGCGGCAGCGGGGGTGGCGATCGACGCCTCGCCGGCGTGGCTTAGTGCGCCGCCGACGAAGCGCAGCGCGCCTTGAGTTAGCGTGGTCAGCATGTGACCCTTGCCGGAATCGGGGTCGTAAACGAATTCATTGATCACGATGCTGGTATTTGGTGCGATGCTCAGAGTGCTCTTATCGAGGAAGGCGAGCTGAGCCGTCCCGGTCGGCGTCGTATGGATGCGCTCCTTGTGAATGATCCGGGCGCCGACCGTCAGCGGCACCGTCGCGGTGCCGGGTGGCGTGCCCTCCGAAAGCGGATTGACCGCCGTCGCGGTGCCGACCTGCTGCGCCGCAGCAGGCAGGCTTGTCGGAGCGGTCATGGCCAGCAACACGGCCGCAATTCTGTAAGCGCGCATGGCCTGCCTCCTAGAATTTGAACGTTGGTCCGGCCGAAACTAAAAGATCGTGCATCGTGAAGGCCGGAATATTGGATTGATCGGCGCGGTACTGCACCAGCGTTCCCAGCACCAGCTGTTTCCATAGCGGAACCTCCAAGCCGAGGCCGACGCGCCATTCAGTGCTGCGCGGCGTTTGCGTGGGATCGATGTTCGGATCAGGGGCCGAATACAGCCAGCGGCTCACGCCGGCCGAGGGGATCAGCGTCCAAACGCGGCCGTCGCCGGGGAATGAGAAATTCCACGGCAGCCAAAGGTCGGCTGCGTAGACGTCGTAGCTATAGGGCCCAAAATTATCGTTGGCGTGGCCGAAACCGAGCCGCGACTGCCAGGTCAAGCTGTTGACCACCGGCCCGGACGCTTGCAACCCATAGGTCGACAGCGTCCCGCTCAGGCCGCTGGCCAACGGATAAAAGCTCGAATTGCGAAAACTTTGCTGCACGATTTCGGCATAAGGGTCGAGGGCGACATTGCCGAGATTGGTGTGCAGAGTCAGGCCGCCGCCCAAACCGCCGTAATATGGCGCATCGGCCAATAGGGCGCCGGTGGCGACCAGATAGGGTTTGATCGACAGGCTCGTTTTCGGGTCTCCGGTCGAGATGCCAAATCGCGGACCGGCGCGCAATTCCAGAACTCCGACATCGAATTGGTGCAGCGTGAATTCCTGCGCGTCATAACCGACGGCCGAGGCTTCAAACGTGTCGCCGCTCTGATTCTCGAAATCGTGGACGTAATTGAGCCCAAAGGCGCCGAACCAATTCCAATCGGGCTTGGAGAAAAAGCTAGTGTTGAAGGTCCGGCCCGACGCCAAAACAGTCTGCGCCCCCGGTCCGGCGCCGGGATTGGTTTGGTAGGCAAGGCCGGTTTGCACGTAGCCGGTAAACTGATCGGCTTGCAGCTTCTTGTCGATGACCTCAATCAGGTCCTGCGCCCGCTCGCTCAAATCGGGCGTGATGTCGCGCATCTGCAGCGCGGATTGAAAATAGCTGCGCGCCATTTCGTAGGAGCCGAGCCTAAAATAGAGGACACCGAGCTCGAAGCGGACGCGCGACAGCGTCGGATTGTAGAACAACAGCTGCTCGTAGGTGCCGATCGCGGATTCGATATCGTCGGCGGAAGCGGCGGCGGCGTATTGCAGCGTGGTGTTGAGGTCTGACGGCCGCGCCAGAATGCCTTGAAACAGCGGACTGAGATTGCCGGCGAAGTCGGATGGCGCTTGCGCGGATGCGGACAGGGCCGAGAGGACAAGCAAGCCTATTGGCGCAAGGGCGCCTGCAAATCGCCGCCAAAATGCGCGCCGAAGCTCGACCTGCAAAATCTCTCCGTCGCCCTAACTCTCGCCCCGGCGCCATTGCCGGATCAGTCGATGGTATTATTTTCCGCGTGAATTCAAATCCGCACCGCAACGTAATGCGACCGGTCCATCAAGTCGAGACCGGCACTATCGCCTTGGCGTCTCTATGTTTTGCGCGTTATGCGGAGCGTTCGTAGGGCGATTGCGCGTGACTCTCTGACATACGAAGAGATGGATCGACCGGGACGCAGATTCTGGTCGACGCTACGGCCAACACGGCGTCGTCGCACAATCACCGAGGTCGCTGCGTTGCATGCTGCGATTGACCTAGAAATCAGCGCTGACATGAAACTGTAATATGCGCCCGATAGGATTTTTGGGCCATCCAAGCCCGATTGTCGTCGATCCTGGCAGCCAGAGCCGCGCGCCTACAAGTGCGCCAGCGATTGTGCGACCGCACTGAGGAACATTCGCCGATGAACGCGCACAAAGAGTCTCGTCCTACGGCAGAGTCCCGTTCCACGACGGTTCCCGCCAAAACCGTGCAAGAATACATCGACGAACTGCCGGTATGGTCCGATGGTACCACGCTGAAATCTACGCCCATGACGGGCATGCAGTGGCGCATCTGGGGCCTGGCGGCGTCTGGCAAGTTCTTCGAGGGCTTCGTCGTATTCATGGGCGGCGTGACGGTGCCACTGATTACCCGTGAATTCGGACTCAGCGCCGGCGAGGCGGGGCTCGTTACCTCAGCAAGCCTTGCGGGCATTCTGGTCGGCACCATCCTGCTCGGCGGACTGTCGGACTATTTCGACCGCAAGCGCATGTTCATCGCCGAGATGGTTATCTTTTGCCTGTTCCTGGCGCTGCTGATAATGGTGGGGGGTTTTTGGTCACTGGTGATCTGCTTGTTCGGCATCGGCATGGCGCTCGGCTGTGACTATCCGACCGCGCACATGATTATCTCCGAGAGCATCCCTAGCGCGTCGCGCGGCCGCCTTGTGCTCGGCGCCTTCGCCTTCCAGGCGGTGGGTGCGATGAGCGGCATCGCGGTAGGCGCCCTTGTGCTCGTGCTCGACCCTGACATAGACGCCTGGCGCTGGATGTACGCAACCGCCCTGGTGCCGGCAGTGATCATCACTATCGGCCGCTTCTTCATCCCGGAAAGCGCCAACTGGCTGATCGTGCGCGGTGCGCACGAACATGCCGAAAAAGCCGTGACGCGCCTGCTTCACCGTAAGCCGCGCTACCCGCAGAAAGTGGAGCTAACGCGCCATGTCGTCGATGAACACAGCGCATCGAAACAAAGCTTTTTCGCGCTTTTCAACTCGAAAAATCTCCGCGCCACCATCTTCTCTTCGGCGCCGTGGCTGTTCCAGGATCTCGGCACTTACGGCATCGGCGTCTTCACACCTACCCTGATCGCCGCCTCTCTTGGCAGCGGGCCAGATAAGATCCGCAGCCCTGCCGACCTGATTGCGAGCGGCATCCATTCGGCCGAGGCCGCGGCGCTCACAACATCGCTGCTCATCGTCGGCATCATCTTTGCTATCGCGCTGTCGGACAGCTTAGGACGTATCCGGTTGCAGATCTTCGGCTTCCTCGGCTGCGCGGTCGGGTTGGGTATTGCCTCGCTGTCCCTCGACGCGGAAGGTGCGAACAAGCTGTACCTCATCATGGCCGGTGTGATGCTGTTCAACTTCATGACCAATATCGGCCCCAACGCGCAAACCTACCTGCTCGCGGGCGAGGTATTCCCGACTGAAGTACGCGGCATGGGCGCCGGCTTCGCCGCGATGATCGGCAAGGTCGGCGCGGTTGCCACCACCTACGGCTTCCCGATCCTGCTCGCCACCATCGGTACGCGCTCCCTGCTTTACGCCCTCGTCGTCAGTTCCGTGTTGGGTGCTATTGTGACCTGGATGTATCGCATCGAAACGACCGGCGTGAACCTCGATACCATCGGCCGTGAGCCTGCAGCGCAAAAGCCTGAAGCCGGAAAGGTGGCCGCATGATCACGTTTCCCCATCGCTCTCGCAGCTTCGGTCCGGGCTTGCTTGCAGCAGCGTTGATCGCAACTGCGATTGCCGTGTTGTTGGCGGCGGCTCCGTCTCAGGCCGCCAGCATCACGCTCAATGAAACCGGCTCCACGCTGCTCTATCCACTGTTCAATCAGTGGATTCCCGATTATGCCAAAGTGGCGCCTGACGTGACACTGACTGCTGCGGCGACCGGCTCCGGCGCCGGCGAGGAAGCGGCGCTCGCAGGCAAGGTGAGCATCGGCGCCTCCGATGCTTATCTTTCCGATAAGGTCGCGTCGCAGAACCCGAATATCCTAGATATCCCGCTCGCCATCTCGGCCCAGACGATCAACTATAACCTTCCGGGTCTTAACGGCGCGAATATCAAGATCGACGGCCCGACCCTCGCCGCGATCTATTCCGGTACCGTAACGCAATGGGACGATCCCGCGATCAAAGCGATAAACCCAGGCGTGACACTCCCGCACCAGACGATCATTCCGGTCCGCCGTGCCGAGGGCTCCGGCGACACCTTCATCTTCACCCAGTTCTTGGATTTTGCGACCGAGACTGGGGTAGGCGAACCCGGGTACGACGCCACTATGTCTGGGACCAACATTGGCACCGTTATCGCTTGGCCCAACGTTGGCACCACTATCTCCTGGCCCAATGTCGCCGCAGAAAAGACCGCGACTGGCAATGATGGCCTCGTTCAGACGCTCGCTGCCACCCCTTACTCGATTGGTTATGTGGGGATCAGCTACGCGGATCAGGTCACCAAAGCCGGTCTCGGCACGGCCATGGTCAAGAACCAAGACGGCAAGTTCTTGCTTCCCACGCCGCAGTCGATTGCCCATGCCGCTGCCCGGCTCGACCCTCGCACGCCCTCATATGAGCGCATCACCCTCATCTTCGCCCCCGGCGACGACAGTTACCCGCTGATCAACTACGAATACGCCATCGTTTCGAAAAAGCAGCCCGACGCAGCGACGGCCGATGCGCTGCGCACCTTCCTGCTGTGGAGCATCTCGGAAATTGGCGGTAATAGCGCGAAATATCTCAAGCCCGTCGGTTTCATCCCGCTGCCGGATTTCATCCGCGGACTCAGCGAAGCGCAGATCGCGGAGATCAAGTCCGCGTCAAACAACGGCGAATAGCCGACTGGCCGCACGGGCCGTCGCCTCCCGGCGGCGCCCGCGTGTGATCGATGAGCGACAATGGCGCTTTGCGGCATCGCCAGCCGCGCAATCAGGGTCGCTCCGCCAGGATTTCGCGCACGGCGCGGGTCAGTTCCTCCTTACGATAGGGCTTGCTCAGCAGGCGCACGCTGGTGTCCATGCCCTGCATCTCGGCGAGCCGCGCGCCGGGGAATCCCGAGGTGAACAAAATCTTCGACTGCGGAGACAGCGCGGTGACCTTGCGCGCCAATGCGCAGCCGTCCATCTCGCCCGGCAGCACGACGTCGCTGAACAGAAGGTCGACGCTGCCGCACATCGCAATGATATCGAGCGCGCGCTGCGCGTTGTCGGCCTCGAATATCTTGAAGCCGAGAGCGCGCAATTGCTTGACCACGACCTCGCGCAATTTGGCATTGTCCTCGACGACGAGAATGGTCTCGCGCGGCGCGCCAGCGGGCTGCAGCGGGGGCGATTCGACGGTGGTTGCCGCCGCCATTTGTGCAGCCGGCGGCAAATAAAGCCGGAACGTCGTGCCGCGCCCCGGCTCGCTGTAGACGCTGATGTGCCCGCCGGATTGCTTCATGAATCCGAACACCATGCTTAAGCCGAGACCGGTGCCTTTGCCCGGCGCTTTGGTCGTGTAAAACGGCTCGAAAATTCGCGCTTGCACTTCGGGCGACATGCCCTCGCCGGCGTCGCTCACTTCGATCACCACATAATCGCCGGGTGCGACCTCGGCGTGATGTTCGGCGTAGTCCTGATCCAAACCCGCCATGCGGGTGGCCATGATCAACCGGCCGCCGTTCGGCATCGCGTCGCGGGCGTTGTTAGCCAAGTTCGCGATGGCCGTCTCCAGCTGAACGCGATCGACAATGACTTGCGAGATTGTCGGCTCCAATTCGAGCGCGATCTCGACGTTCTCTCCCAGCGTCCGCCTTAACAGCCTGCTGAGGTCATCGAGCAGCGCATTGACGTCGACTTGCTCGGGCTGCAGCGGCTGGCGCCGCGCAAAGGCCAGCAAGCGTCGGGTCAGCTCGCTGCCGCTGACCGCGGCGCCGATGGCGGCCTGGACCAATTCCCGCTGCTCGGCGTCGCCCCGCGTGGTATCGGATAGCACATCCAGGTTTCCGATGATGATGGCGAGAAGATTGTTGAAGTCATGGGCAAGTCCTCCGGTCAATTGCCCCAGCGCCTCCATCTTGTGGGCGTGACGCAGCTGCTCTTCGGCCTGGCGCTGTTCGGTTACGTCTTCGCAGAAGGCGAGCAGGTATTGCGGCGCGCCATGCTCATCAGGCACGGCCAGCTTTTTCGTTCGTACCAGCCGCGCGCCGCGTCGTCGCGTGACCAAGGTGTTCTCGTATAACTCACAGGTCTTGCCCGACTCGATCACTTGGTTGTCCTGGAGTTCGATGAGTTTTGCATCAGCGCTCGGCATCACTTCGTCCACGCGCTTGCCGACGATTTCGCCGCGGTCAATTCCGGTGAGTTTTTCGCCAGCGCGGTTCAGATAGACGACTTTCCCGGTTTTTGCGTCCTTCAAGAGCAGCATGGCCGGAACGTTATCGATAATGACATCAAGGAACGTGCGCGCGTGCATTAGTTCCTGCTCGGCCTGTAGCCGATCCGATACTTCAGATTTTAGCGTCTCGTTGGATAGCCGGAGTTCGTCGGTGCGCAGACGCACGCGCTGTTCGAGGTCGCGCGCCCGGTCTGCCAGCCGTCTTTGTGCCGTCGCCAACCGGTCGTGAAGCCATATGGTTTCCAGCAGCAGAACCACAAGCACGAAGCTCGCCGCCAGCAAGCGGTAGCTGCGTCCGGCATACCAGCCGAGATCGTAACGCGCTGAACTAATGATCGCCGACAGCGCGACGTCGAACAACCAGGCGCACATGACGACCATCACCCAGATATCAAGCACGGTCGGTCGGTTGCGGCGCCACAGCGCGAGCAGCGCGATCAGGCTCAACGCCCACAAAATAGGACCTGTGCCGGTGCTGATTAGTCGGGAAAAATTGCCGCCTTCGATGATGACGGGCAGCCGGTCCATGCCGACGGTGGCGAGCGCTGTGAAAGCGCAAACCAGGACCGCCATCCCGACGACGGCTCCCGCAATCGTCCATCCGGGACTTGCGCGCAACGCGCCGGGCGCGTCTTCGGCGTCGGTGCGCAGCAGCGCGTAAGCGAGCACGAACAGCGGAAATCCGCCGTGCCAGAATACATACAGCCACGCCGTGCTCTGGTTGCCGGCGCCAAGCAGGCCGGTCGGCGAGAAAACGCCAGGGAACGTCAGGGCATGCGGGACAATCATAAATCCGTCGAACAGGTAGCCGCAGGCGAGCGCGAAGAGCGCGCTTGAGCGCAACCTCGTGAACTTGCCGAACAAGAGCGTTGCGGTGATCAGGTCGTTGATAAGGAGTGCCGATTCATAGCTCGATACGAACGCCGGCAGCTTCGCTAACGGCGTGCGTACGAACGGCACCACGCAGATAAAGAGCAGTGCGGATAGGCCGATCACCCAGGCGGCCAAACGCCAGTCTTTCGGTCTCGCCGGCGTGGTGGAAAGATAGGTGTGCTGCTCGATGGCCTGGTCGGCGGGGCGATCGCGGCTGACGGGCTCACCTGGTGCGACATTAGCAACGCTCATGTCCGAACCGATCTGAGAGCACCGCCGGTGTCGGGCAAATGGCTGTTGCCGGCGCCGACATTTTGCTGCGTGGTTATGAATTCGACGAAATGATTGGCCGGCATCGGGCGCGCAAAGACGATGCCTTGCGCGGCGTCGAATCCGAGGTCCACCAGGCAGCGCAGATCCTCCAGGGTTTCGACGCCCTCGGCGCATGCCGACGCCCCGAAGCAATGCGCCAGTTCGGCAACGGTCTGGCAGAGGCCGCGCTTGAGGCTGTCTATCGCACAATTCGCCACGAAGCCTCTATCGAGCTTGATTTCGCGGTACGGCAGATCCTTGATCCGCGACAGCGACGCATAGGCCGATCCGAAGTCGTCGACCGAGATCGAGACGTTGTAGAGTCGAAGCTGGGTCGCGACCTCGTATATCCAGGCCATGTCGCGGATCGCCTCATCCTCGGTCACTTCGATGATGAGACCTGGAAATTTCGGATGCGAGGGCCGGGCGTTGCGGATGAAATCGACGAAGCCGGCAGCGCCGAGCACCGACGCCGGCACATTGACCGACAATTTTAACGGATGTCCCTTTTCGGCGAATTTGAGCCAATCCGCCATGACCCGTTCGACGACGAAGAGCGTCAGCGGCTTGTAGAGCGGATCGCCGGGCGGCGGCAGCAGGTCGGCCGGCTCGACGACGCCGTGCTTGGGATGCTGCGCGCGCACGAGCGCCTCGGCGCCGCACACACAAAGGAGCCGCAGATCGATCTTGGGCTGGTACCAGACTTCCAGCCACTCGTTGTCCAGCGCTTCCTCGAGAATATTCTCCGGCTTGACAACACCGGATAGCGAGTTGGGTGGCTTGCCGTCTGCGGCGACGCCATCCGGCTTGGCAGCCGATTGTATCACGGCTCTGAATTCGGCCGTGCGAAACGGCTTATGGAGGGAGGGTAGCATCCGCAGGCCGCGCGCTCGACCGACCTGCTCGAATTCGCGCAGCGTCGCCTGGTCGTGGCCGCTGATGAGAATCACGCGCCCGGCGAATTTGAGAAATTCAAGCTTGCGGATGACGTCGACGGCGTCCGAACGCCCCAACACAAGATCGAGGATCAAGATATCCGGAGGAGCGCGCTTGACTTCCAGCAAAAACTGCAGTGGGTCCGAAAAATGCCTTGCTGCCAAGCCAAATGACGTAAGCGCCTTGCAGACGAAGTTTCCGATCTGGACTTCGTCGTCAAGGACAAGAGCGGTTCGTGGGGGCCCTGGATGTTGGAACTCGCCCATTATGCGCTCCTAAAATGGCTTGACGTCTTTTTGCTGCTCCCGGTTTAAGGACGGCTTAAGTTCCATCTTGCGAGTGTATAAGGGATTTTACTGAGAGCAGAATTCCGTCAGTATTTTCGCCTGCAATCGATTGTGAGTAATTCGCTTCGCCAAATCGAGCGGCGATGGCCAACGCGCTTTCGGCGCCACGGTGCAAAAATCGGACGGCGTAGAGCGATATTACAGCGACGGGGCCGGCCGCGCCTCGCTTCGGCCTATTCTCGCGGCGCGCGAATGAAATTGATGATGCCTGAGAAATCCATTCCGCTGTGGCCGGCTTGCGCGAACTCTTCGTAGATTTCGGCGGCATGCGCGCCGATGGCGTTCTTCACCTTTACTGATTTCGCGGCTTCGCGCGCGAGCTTGAGATCTTTGAGCATCAAGGCGGCGGCGAAGCCCGGCTTGTAATCGTTGTTGGCCGGGCTTGTCGGCACCGGCCCGGGCACTGGGCAGTAGCTCGTCAGCGCCCAGCATTGACCCGAAGACGCCGAGGCGACGTCGAACAGCGCCTGGTGCGACAGCCCAAGCTTTTCGCCCATAACGAAGGCTTCGCCGACGGCAATCATCGATGCCGCGAGAATCATATTGTTGCATATTTTCGCCACCTGGCCGTTGCCGGCTTCGCCGCAATGGACGATGCGCTTGCCCATGCGCTCCAGGATCGGCTTGCCGCGCGCGAAGGCGTGTTCGGTGCCGCCAACCATGAAAGTCAGCGTCGCCGCCTTGGCGCCGCCGACGCCCCCCGAGACCGGGGCATCGAGCGTGGCGATGCCGCGTGCGGCCGCCAAGGCATGGGCCTTGCGCGCGCTCGCCACGTCGATCGTCGAGCAATCGATAAACAACGTGCCCTGTCGCGCCCGCGGCACGATGTCGTTCCATACCGACAGCACGTGTTCGCCGGCCGGCAGCATGGTGATGACGACGTCGGCGTCCTCGACCGCGCTCCGGGCGCTGGCGACGATCTGGACGCCGTCACGGGCCGAAGCTTCGCGCAGCGCCGGCACCAGGTCGAAGCCGAGCACGTGCTCGCCCGATTTGACCAGATTGGCGGCCATCGGCGTGCCCATATTGCCGAGACCGATGAAACCGATTGCCGGCATGTGCGGATCCTCCCTAATTGTCGAATTTCAATTCCAGCGCGCCGAGCGGCCTGAAGTGCGCTTCGACGACATCGGGCGTAACGTCCTCCAGCCGCGCCGGCTGCCACGCCGGCTTGCGGTCCTTGTCGACAATCGCGGCGCGAATGCCTTCGATGAAATCATGCCCGGCGATGCACGCCAGCGCGATACGGTAATCCTGCCGGAAGCTCTGCTCAACGCGCTGGAACGACGCCGCCTCACGCAAATTGCGCAGCGTGATCTTGAGCGAGGTCGGCGACGCCTTGTGCATCGTTTCGAGCGCCGCGCGCGCGGGCTCTTCGCCGCTGCCCTGCAAACGATCGAACATGTCTTCGACACGATCGGCGCTGTAGCAGCAGTCGATCCAAGGCCGCGCCGTAGGCAAATTGCCGGGGGCAGGGGAGGTCGATAGTCCGCCCAGTCGCGCCCTCGCGTCGTCGCCGGTGCGGCAATCGGCGACGATGGTCGGGATCGCGACCAGTTTCGCCGCGGGCACATGGATGTCTGCAAGCCCGCAATAGATCGCATCGGCTGCGCCGGCGCGGTTACCGGTGAGCGCAAGGTAAGCGCCCACGCATCCGGGCGCGCGCGCCAACGGAAAGGACGCGCCGACATCGGGAAAAAATCCGATGCCGACTTCGGGCATGGCGACTTCGGAGCGCTCGGTGACGACGCGATGCGCGGCATGTGCGGAGAGCCCGACGCCGCCGCCCATCACCAGCCCGTCCATGATCGCGATGACCGGCTTTGGATAGCGCGCGATGAGCACGTTGAGCTTGTATTCGGTGGCCCAGAATTGTGCTGCCAGCGAACCGCCGGCCTTTGCCGCATCGTACAGCGCCCGGATGTCGCCGCCGGCGCAGAACGCGCGTTCGCCGGCGCCGTCGATGAGCACAGCGCCGACGGCCGCGTCATCCGCCCATTCGCGCATGAACGCCGTCATGGTCACCGCCATGTCGAGCGTGATCGCGTTCAGCGCTTGCGGCCGATTGAGCGTGATCCGCCGCAGCGCACCCAGTTTACGGACAACAATGTCGCCGTGCTGAACCAGCTTCTCGCTCATCGCCCGACAAGCTGTCTCGCTACGATGAGGCGCATGATCTCGTTGGTGCCCTCCAGAATCTGGTGCACGCGCAGATCGCGCACGATCTTTTCGATGCCGTATTCGGACAGATAGCCATAGCCGCCATGCAATTGCAGCGCTTGATTGGCGACGTCGAAGCAGCTGTCGGTGACGAACCGCTTGGCCATGGCGGAAAGCTGCATCGCGTTCGCTTCGCCGCGGTCGAGCGCCGCGGCGGCGCGCCACAATAAGGCGCGCGAGGCCTCGAGCGCGGTCGCCATGTCGGCAAGGCGGAACTGCAGCGCTTGGAACTCATCGAGCCGTTTGCCGAAGGCCTTGCGCTCCTTCATATAGGCAAGGGTTTTTTCCAGCGCCGCTTGGGCGCCGCCGAGCGAGCAGGCGGCGATATTGAGCCGGCCGCCGTCGAGTCCGGCCATCGCGATCTTAAAGCCGAATCCTTCCTCGCCAAGCCTGTTGCCGGCCGGGACCCGTGCATCCTGGAAGATGACGGCGCGAGTCGGCTGCGCGTTCCAGCCCATCTTGCGCTCGTTGGCGCCGAACGAAATACCGGGGGTATCGCCCGGCACGATGAACGCCGAAATGCCCGACGCGCCTTCGCCGCCGCTCCGCGCCATCACCACATAGAGATCCCCCGAACCGGCGCCCGAGATGAATTGTTTCTGCCCATTGAGCACGTAGTGATCGCCGTCGCGCACCGCGCGCGTGGTCAATGCTGCGGCGTCCGATCCGACAGCCGGCTCGGTGAGGCAGTAGCTCGCCAACAGCTCCATGGTGCACAGTTTCGGCAGCCAGTTTTGGCGTTGCTCCTCGGTGCCGAAGGCGTCGATCAGCGCTGCCGTCATGTTGTGGATCGACATATAGGCCGCGACCGTGGGACAGCCCGTGGCGAGCGCCTCGAAGATTAGGGTTGCGGTCAGCCGCGACAGGCCGGAACCGCCAACGTCTTCGCCGATGAAGATCCCGCCCATGCCGAGCGCTGCGGCCTTGCGCATCTCGGCGACGGGGAAGTGCCTGGCCTCGTCCCAGGCCAGCGCGTGCGGCGCAAAATGCTCGTCGGCAAAAGCGCGCGCCATGTCGCGGGCGGCGATCTGGTCGGCATCGGGTAAAAATTGCGGCGACGTAACTTGAGATGAATCGAGCATGAAACTCCAGCCCGGTGGCCGGTCGGTCCAGCTCATTGTCGCATTGTCACACTGGCGCAGCAATGACGAGTTGGTCTGTCTCAGGCGAAATCGACATCGGTACTCGCAATTCGTGCGGGGCGTAATTGTTCTAAGAATGCTTCGGCGGATGACGCCGCACGTAGTGCCTAACGGGGGCCGCCACGGTAGGCTTATAGGTCGGATTGACGTTGCAAAAACCGCGATTGCCGGCCACGACATTCGGCGCGCAGGCCTCGAAAGTCTGGTACTGGCAGTCCCAGTACATTTCGCCGGTGCCGACATTGATGACCGCGCACCACGGCGCGTCGCCGTAACCCGCGTGGCCGGACGGCATTTCCAGGCATAGCAGCGCCGCCGCGCCGGCGATTGCCAATACGATCCGCTTCATGGCGTTCACCTCGGATTTCCACTCCCCGCCCGTTGCTTCTATATATAACCCCTAGGCGATCTGAGTATTCCCGTCTTGATAAAGAACAACTGGGGGCGCCGGCATGGATTTCACTCTTCCGCCCGAAATCGAGGATTTGCGCAAGCGTACGCGTGCCTTCGTCGAGACGCATGTGCTGCCGCTCGAAGCCGAGCGCGAAAATTTCTCCGATCACGAGAATATACCGCTTGCCAGGCTGGCGCCGGTCCGGGAGCAGGCAAGGAAGGCCGGGCTGTGGGCGCCGCAATCGCCTAAGGAATTCGGCGGCATGGCGCTGCCGATCGTGGCCTGGGCGGCGGTCTACGAAGAAGCGGCGCGGTCGATTTTTGGACCGATGTCGATCAATTGCATGGCGCCGGACGACGGCAATATGAATCTCTTGTCGCGCACCGGCACGCCGGTACAGAAGGAATGGTGGCTGCGGCCGGTGGTCGAGGGCAAGGTCAGATCCGCTTTCGCCATGACCGAGCCGGCGCCGGGCGGTGGCTCTGATCCAGCCATGATCCGTACCTTTGCGGAGAAGAAAGGCGGCAAATGGGTGATCCGCGGCCGCAAATGGTTCATCACCGGCGCCGCGGACGCGGCGCATTTCATCGTCATCGCCCGCACCTCCGACGACAAGCGCCGCGGATTGACCGCGTTTCTTTATCATCGCGACCAGCCGGGCTGGCGCATCGTCCGCCGTATCGAAATCATGGGGCCGGAGGAGCACGGCGGGCATTGCGAGCTCGAATTCGACGGCCTCGAAGTCGCTGACGAAAACGTTCTGCTCGGCGTCGGCGACGGGCTGAAATGTACGCAGATCAGACTCGGCCCGGCGCGGCTTACCCACTGCATGCGCTGGCTCGGGCAAGCCAAGCGTTGCATGGAGATTGCTCAAGCTTACGTCAATGACCGCGAAGGCTTCGGCATAAAACTCGCCGACCGCGAGAGCGTGCAGATCAAGCTCGGCCAGGTGGCGCAGCGCATTCAGATCGGCCGCCTCCTTACCATGCACGCGGCCTGGAAGCTCGATCAGGGCGACCGCGCGCGCAAGGAGGTCTCCATGGCCAAAGTTCACGTCGCCGACACGCTGCACGAGGCCGCCGACACCGCGATCCAGCTCAATGGTGCGCGCGGCTATTCCAAGGACACGATTCTGGAATGGATTTATCGAGCGGCGCGCGCCGCGCGCCTCGTCGACGGCGCGTCGGAGGTGCACAACATGGTGCTCGCTCGCTTTTTACGCGAAGAAGGCCGCGACTTCTGGAGCTGGAGCGCGGGTAATAGGGTGTGAGCGGAGTGCTTGCTTCCTGTCGTCTCGTTACGCATAAGCAGAAGGGGCTTGCTTGATCTGCGGCCATCCGGCACATGATTTCGCTTTCTGAAGAAACTCCAAGGAGCAAATATGAAACTCGCGTTTTTTGACGACTATAAGCTTGGCGTCGTGGTCGGCGACAAGATCATCGACGTTTCCGCCGTAACCAAAGGCATTAAAGCGCTCGGCCCGCAGGACGTCATCCGCGGCGTGATCGAAAAGTGGAGCACCTACAAGGGCAAGCTCGCCGCCGCCGTAAAGAAGGGCAAAGGCAAGCCGCTCAGCAAGGTCAAGTTTCGGCCGCCGCTGCCGAAGCCGGAGAACATCATCTGCATGGCGGTGAACTATATGGAGGATGGCACGCTGCCGGAGCCGGCGCCGATCAATGCCTTCATGAAGTCGCCCAGCGCGATCATCGGCGACCGCGGCACCATAGTGCTGCCCGACATGGCGGCAAGCGTGTTCGAGGGCGAGGCGGAGATCGCCGTCGTCATCGGCAAGAAGGCCTCGCATGTGCAGGCCAAGGATGCGATGAAATACGTCTTCGGTTATATGAATTTCATCGACGGCTCGGCCCGTGGCGTTGTGCCGCCGACCAACGTCTTCTATCAGATGAAATCGCGCGACACTTTCGCCCCGATCGGCCCCTATATCGTCACCGCC
>JASHOX010000308.1 GCA_030038415.1 Xanthobacteraceae bacterium | reverse complement strand
GGGCCGGACCACCAGAACGGTCGGCGTGAACCGCAGCGCGGACCCGCCGGGCGGCGCAATTTGAACGGACAAGCGCGCTCCTTCCGCCAGAGGCCCCGAAATGGACCGGATAAATGGGTTCCAGGAGGGCATGCGGGTGAAGTCGGTCAAAGTCGCCCATACCCGCGCGGTGGCAGCGTCGATTTCGATTTCCGCCTTGATGTGTCGCTCGGCCATAGCCCTCTCGACGCGTTATTGCACCGGCGTTCGCCACCCTATATAAGCCGCACGACTTCACACGCGGACCTTGGCCTTCAAAAGCCGTCCGGTGTCCGGCCGCAAGGCCGGGCTCATCGGTCCGCGGCGGATCAACCGGAGAAGATATATGGCGCTGCCTGACTACAGCATGCGCCAGCTTTTGGAGGCTGGCGTTCACTTCGGCCATCAGGCCCACCGTTGGAACCCGAAGATGGCCGAGTACATCTTCGGTACCCGCAATAACATTCACATCGTCGATCTGACGCTCACGGTGCCGATGCTGCACCGCGCGCTGCAGGCGGTCAGCGATACGGTTGCGCAAGGCGGCCGCATCCTGTTCGTCGGCACCAAGCGGCAGGCCCAGGACGCCATCGCCGAAGCCGCGAAAAAATCGGCGCAATATTACGTCAATTCGCGCTGGCTCGGCGGCACGCTGACCAACTGGAAGACGGTGTCCAATTCGATCAAACGGCTGCGCGCGCTCGAGGAGATGCTGTCGTCCAACGAGGCGCAGGGCTACACCAAGAAAGAGCGGCTGACGCTGCAGCGCGAGCGCGACAAGCTCGACCGCGCGCTCGGCGGCATCAAGGACATGGGCGGGCTTCCCGACCTGGTCTTCGTCATCGACACCAACAAGGAAGACATCGCGATCAAGGAAGCGCGCCGGCTTAACGTTCCGGTCGCCGCCATCGTCGACACCAATTGCGATCCGGACGGCATCACTTATGTGGTGCCCGGCAACGACGATGCGAGCCGCGCGATTACGCTGTACTGCGATCTCGTCGCCAAGGCGGCGATCGACGGCATTTCGCGGGCGCAAGGTTCGCAAGGCGTCGACATCGGCGCTGCGGCCGAGCCGGTCGTGGAAGAACTGCCGGCCGAGACCAACAAGCTCGGCTTTGAGCAGCTGTCGGGACCGCGCGGCGTCGCCGACGATCTCAAGAAACTGCCGGGCGTGTCGCCGGCGATCGAGAAGCAGCTCAACGATCTCGGCATCTTCCATTACCAGCAGATCGCCGAATTCTCCCCCACCGCCGCCCATAATGTCGGCGAGGAGGTCGGACTGCCCGGCCGCGTCGAGAGCTGGATCGCGAAGGCGAAAGAACTGACCGCCGAGGAAGTGTAAAAAGGCACTGCGCAATGACGACCACTATCAGCGCCTCCATGGTGAAAGAGCTCCGCGACCAGACCGGAGCCGGCATGATGGACTGCAAGGCAGCGCTCAACGAGAGCGGCGGCAATCTCGAGGCCGCGGTCGACTGGCTGCGCAAGAAGGGCCTGTCCAAGGCGGCCAAGAAGGCCGGCCGGATCGCCGCCGAGGGCTTGGTCGGTATCGCGCTCGGCCCGACCAAGGGCATTGTGGTCGAGGTCAATTCCGAGACCGACTTCGTCGCCCGCAACGATCTGTTCCAAGGCCTGGTCAAGATGATCGCCGACGCGGCGCTCGGCGCCGGCTCCGACGTCGAGAAAATCCTCGCCGCGCGCGCCGGCAGCATCACCATTGCCGAGGCGATCGCCGATACCATCGCCAAGGTTGGCGAGAACATGACGCTGCGCCGCGCCGCGGAGCTGTCGGTCGGCAAAGGCACGGTGGCAAGCTACGTGCACGGTTCCGTTGCCGACGGGCTCGGCCGCATCGGCGTGATCGTCGCCCTCGAATCGGCCGGCAAGCCCGACGAGCTCAAAGCCTTCGGCCGCTCGGTGGCGATGCATGTCGCCTCCGCCAATCCGCAGGCGATCGACCCGTCCGGCCTCGATCCGGCGGCGGTGGAGCGGGAGAAGAATGTGCTTGCCGACAAGTTCAAGGCGCAAGGCAAGCCCGCGGCCATGATCGAGAAAATCGTCGAGTCGGGGCTGAAGACTTACTACAAGGAGGTCTGCTTGCTCGAGCAACCTTTCATTTTCGACGAGAAAGGCAAACAGAGCGTGGCGCAGGCGGTCAAAGAGGCCGAGGCCAAAGTGGGCGCGCCGATCAAAATCTCGGGCTTCAGACGCTTTGCCCTCGGTGAGGGCATCGAGCGGCCTGGCGGCGATTTCAGCGGCGAGGTCGCGGCCCTTGCCGGCGCGCATTAGGCCCTAGTGTGGCGGATTTGAAGTTCCTAAGATCGAGCCGCTTGCCTATGTAGGAACTTCAAATCCAAAACCCACACTAGAATCATAGATCTGCTAGTGTCCCTTTGGTCCCGAAGTTCGCATCAGAGGTGCGACTGGATCATGCGAACTTCGGAATCGGGACACTAGGCGTAATCCACCGCGCCTGTTGGGTTTCGTCCGCAAATACGATAGCCCTATCGCCCGGGAATCGGCGGGCAGTGCGGAACATCCCGATGGCGAAACCGAATTACCGGCGGGTGATCGTCAAACTCTCCGGCGAAGCCTTAAGCGGCCCCGAAAAGTTCGGTATTCACCAGCCGACGATCGATCGCTTTGCCGCCGATCTGGTCGCGGCCCATGACCTCGGTATCGATCTGGGTGTCGTGGTCGGCGGCGGCAATGTGCTCCGTGGCGCCAAGGTTTCCGAGGACGGCCTGTCGCGCCCGATCGCGGATGCCATGGGCATGCTCGCCACCGTCATGAACGCCTTGGTTCTGGTGGCGGCGATCGAACGCGCCGGCACCAGCGCCCGCGCCATGTCGGCGCTTATCATGCCGCAAGTCTGCGAGACCTATGAGCGGCAAAGCGCGCTGCGCCACCTGGAGGAGAATCGCATCATCGTCTTCGCCGGCGGCACCGGAAACCCGTTTTTTACGACCGACACCACGGCGATCCTGCGGGCCGCCGAGATGGAATGCGACGCCGTCCTCAAGGCGACCGACGTCGACGGGGTTTATACTGCCGATCCGAAACAGGATCCGAAGGCGACCCGCTACCAGCACCTCGACCATCAGGAGGCGCTGGACCGGCGGTTGAAAATCATGGATGCCACGGCCTTCGCGCTTGCCCAGGAAAACCGTATGCCTATCATCGTGTTCTCGATCCGGGAGCATGGCGCGATCGAGAACGTGCTGCGCGGAAAAGGGCACTTCACCACCGTCGGATAGGCGAGCGCGAACCGCCGCCCCGGAAGCCGCCGCGAGCGTGTCATTAGGGAGCGTGTCATGACAACGTCGACATTCGACATGAGCGATCTCAAGCGCCGTATGCAAGGCGCAATCGCGTCGCTCAGACAGGAGCTTTCGGGTCTGCGGACCGGACGGGCTTCGACCGCATTGCTCGATCACGTCCAGGTCGAGGCTTACGGCAGCCATATGCCGCTCAACCAGCTCGCCTCGATCAGCGTCCCGGAGCCGCGGCTGCTCAACGTGCAGGTTTGGGATCGCTCGATGGTTCACGCCGTCGAGAAAGCGATCTCGGCCGCCAATTTGGGCTTGACGCCGTCGACCGAAGGGCAGGTGCTGCGATTGCGGATTCCCGAGCTCAATGAGGAGCGCCGGCGCGAAATCGTCAAGCTCGCGCATAAATACGCCGAAGGTGCGCGTGTGGCCGTCCGTCACGTCCGCCGCGACGGCTTGGACCTTCTCAAGAAGCTGGAGAAGGATCACATGATCAGCGAGGACGAGCACAACCGGCACTCCGCCGAAGTGCAGAAAGTGACGGACTCCACCATTGCCGAGGTCGAGAAAATGCTCGCCGGCAAGGAAAGGGAGATCATGACGGTGTGAGCGAGCGAACAAGGTGACGCAGCCGAAGACAACTCAGGTGACAACTCAGGCCAAGATAAGCGAGCCCAAGATCAGCGAGCGCAAGCACGCAACGAGCGAGGGCGGCTTCGACGTGCCGCGCCACGTCGCCATTATCATGGATGGCAATGGCCGCTGGGCGGCTGCGCGCGGCCTGCCGCGCGTCGAAGGTCACCGCCGCGGGGTCGAGGCGCTACGCAAGACGGTGCGTGCGGCGAGCGATCTCGGCATCGCGGTGCTGACCATTTTTTCATTCAGCTCGGAGAATTGGTCGCGCCCGCAATCTGAAATCCGCGATCTGTTGTCGCTGTTGCGCCGTTTCATCCGCAACGATCTGGCTGATCTGCACAAGAGCAACGTGCGGGTACGCATCATCGGTGAGCGCGACGGCCTTTCGCCCGACATTCGCGGCCTTCTGGAGGAAGCGGAGGGGCTCACGCGTAACAATGACGGGCTCACCCTCGTGGTGGCGTTCAATTACGGTGCCCGCCAGGAGATTGCGCGTGCGGCGAGACGCCTCGCCGTCGAAGTCGCCGAAGGGCGATTGTCCGCCGAAGCGATCACGCCCGAACTCATCGCGCGGCATCTCGACGCGCCCGACATTCCCGATCCGGATGTCATCATTCGCACCAGCGGCGAGCAGCGGCTGTCGAATTTCCTGCTGTGGCAGTCAGCCTATAGCGAGCTCGTCTTCGTTCCGCTCAATTGGCCCGATTTCGATCGGGCCGCGCTCGAGGGCGCCATTGCCGAGTTCCGCCGGCGCGAGCGGCGTTTTGGCGGGTTGATCGCTCAGACAGGATCGTAATCAAACTGGACCGGCACGACCCTGGCGCAGATGCGATTGTCGCAGCCGACACCGGCGATGCGCGCAATTTTCTGCGGCGCCTCGCCTCGGCCTTGGTGCTGGCGCCGACAGCAATCGCGGCGGCCTATATCGGCGGCTGGCTGTTTCTCGCCCTCTGCGCGCTGGCGGCAAGCATCATCCTTTGGGAATGGACGTCGCTCGTGTTTGGCGGTGCCGACCCGCGGGTTTTCGCCCCCGGGTTAGCGGTATTGCTCGTCGCCATGGCGCTGACCGGGGTGGGCCAGGCCGGCGCCGCGATCGCCATGGTCGCCATCGGTGCGCTGCTGGCCGGCGGCCTGGTGGCGGCTTGGCCGGGGCGCCATCCCGGTTCAAGCCCCGCCGGTTGGGGTGCGGGCGGCGTCGTTTACGCCGGCATTACGCTTCTTGCCCCTGCGCTGTTGCGGGCCGATCCCCAATTGGGCTTTGTCGGGCTCGCGTTCCTGTTCGCAATCGTCTGGGCGACCGATATTTTTGCCTATTTGGTCGGCCGTCTGGTCGGCGGGCCATTGCTGTGGCCGGGGGTAAGTCCGAAAAAGACCTGGGCGGGCGCGGTCGGGGGCCTTGTCGGGGGGGTTGCCGCCGGCACGGCGGTCGCCTATGCGAGCGTTGGAATGGCCCCTCCGGTGGCGGGTGCTCTGACACTGGTACTTTCAATCGTTGCGCAAGGCGGTGATCTATTCGAATCCGCGGTCAAGCGGCGATTTGGCGCGAAAGACGCGAGCGGCCTTATTCCGGGCCACGGCGGCGTGATGGATCGTCTCGACGGCTTTCTGGTTGCTGCCTTGGTCGCCGTCCTGATCGGATCGTTCCATCAGGGCATGGCTACGCCGGCCCGCGGCTTATTGATATGGTAGAAGCGCTATGGGTAGCTCGATGAAGCGGAAACAGCTGGCGGCGAAAGCCTCGCCCGCACGGCCCGAGCCTTCGCATCAGCCGCGTTCGGTGACGCTGCTCGGCGCCACGGGCTCGATCGGCTCGAGTACGGTCGATTTGTTGCGCCGCAATTTCGCCCTCTACCGTGTGGAGGCCGTGACCGCGCATCGGGAGGCAAAAGCATTGGCGCGCTTGGCGCGCGAGCTCAACGCGCGCTTTGCCGTGGTCGCCGACCCTGCGGTCTATGGCGAGCTCAAAACCGAACTGTCCGGCTCCGGGATCGAAGCGGCCGCTGGCGCAGCCGCCGTCGTTGAGGCGGCGCAGCGGCCGGCCGACTGGGTCATGGCGGCCATCACCGGCGCCGCAAGCCTCGCCCCGACGCTCGCTGCGGCCGAACGCGGCGCAACGGTGGCGCTCGCCAATAAGGAGTGTCTCGTATGCGCCGGCGCTTTGTTCATGCGCCGCGCCGCAGAAAACGGCGCCACGGTGCTGCCGGTCGACTCCGAGCATAACGCGATATTCCAGGCGTTGAGCGCCGGCCGGCGTGAAGATCTACGCCGCATCGTACTGACCGCTTCCGGAGGACCGTTCCGGACTTGGCCGCTGGATGCAATCCGCAAAGTTTCGGTGGAGCAGGCGCTCAAACATCCGACCTGGTCGATGGGGCCGAAGATCACCATCGATTCTGCGACATTGATGAACAAGGGCCTCGAATTGATCGAGGCGCTGCATCTGTTCGCGCTGCGACCGGACCAGCTCGATGTCGTCGTACATCCGCAATCCATCGTTCATGGCCTGGTGGAATTCCGCGACGGATCGGTGATTGCGCAGCTTGGCTCCCCCGACATGCGCATCCCGATTTCGCACTGTCTCGCGTGGCCGGTTCGGATGGCGACCCCGGCTCCACGGCTGGATCTGGCTCGGGTGGCGACCCTATCCTTTGAGGAACCCGATGTGGAGCGGTTTCCGGCGCTGGCGATCGCGCGCCGGGCGCTGGCGGCCGGCGGCGCCGCGCCGACTATTTTGAACGCCGCGAACGAGGTCGCGGTGCGCGAATTCGTCGACCGGCGGCTCGGATTCTGCGAGATTGCGGCCCTGGTCGAGGCCACACTGGAACTGAGCGAGCGGCGCGGCGATATGGCCGAGCCCCAATCGGTCGAAGAGGCGCTGGCCATTGACCATAACGCGAGAAGGTTAGCGGCCGACCTGCTGCCCGAAATTGCCGCAATGGCGTCCTAGCGTTAAGGATTGGGGACGGGACACACGGGGGCGTCAGGCGAGCGTTATGGGGTCATATTTGCTGTCGCATGTGCATGCGCTGGGAGGCGGAGTCGTCGCCTATCTCATCCCTTTTCTCTTCGTTCTCAGCCTTGTGGTCTTCTTCCACGAGCTCGGCCATTTCCTGATCGCCCGCTGGTGCGGAGTGCGGATCCTGGTCTTTTCCATCGGTTTTGGCCCGGAAATCATTGGATTTAACGATCGCCACGGCACCCGCTGGAAAATCGCCGCCGTCCCGCTTGGCGGCTACGTCAAATTCTTCGGTGACGAGAATGCCGGCAGCGCGCCGGACACCCCCCGTCTGGAGACCATGAGCGAAGCCGAACGCCGGCAAAGCTTTTTCTTCCAGCCGGTGTTCAAGCGCGCGGCCATAGTCGTTGCCGGGCCGATGGCGAATTTCGTCCTCGCTATCGTTATTTTCGCAATGATCTTCGCGTTGTACGGCAAGCAGACGATGAGCGCGCGGGTGGATGCGGTTCAGCCCGACAGTCCCGCCGCCGCCGCGGGGTTCCAACCCGGCGATCTGGTGGTTGCCATTGATGGCAAGCCGATTGACAGTTTTGAGGATATGCAGCGCATCGTCAGTGACAGCGCCGGAGACACCCTCAAAGTCACAGTCGACCGCAAAGGCACTCCGCTCGTTCTCACCGCTACGCCGACGCTGAAAGAGGTCAAAGACAATTTTGGCAACGTGCATCGGATCGGTCTTCTCGGCATCAGCCGGTCGATGGTGCCGGCCGACCTGAAGCTGCACCCTGTTGCGCCGCCGCAAGCGGTCTGGATGGGCGTGCAGGAAACCTGGTTCGTGATCGACCGGACGCTGACCTACATCGGTGGGGTGGTGGTCGGGCGCGAGGCGGCCGACCAGCTCGGTGGGCCAATCCGGATTGCCCAGATTTCAGGGGAGGTTGCCACAATCGGCTTTGTCGCTCTCATCCATCTTGCTGCCGTACTTTCGGTCTCCATCGGCCTTCTGAATCTATTTCCGATTCCCTTGCTCGATGGCGGTCACCTTTTGTTCTATTCGATCGAGGCGCTGCGGGGGCGTCCGCTGTCGGAGCGGGCGCAGGAAGTCGGATTTCGCATCGGTCTCGCGATCGTCGTGATGTTGATGATATTTGCAACTTTCAATGACATCGTTCACCTGCGGACATCTTAGGCTTGGTATCGACGGGACGGTTGGGGCGTGGCATTGACAGTAGGGGGATGGTAGAAGTGGTGGAAATACCAAGACAAATCCAAGACTAAGCGAGCAGAACTGAGGGAGATTCTAAGTAACCCGCCACTGGGGGCGGCCACGAGGGTAAAAGGGCGCTTTGCGCATGGGCATGTGTGTGCGGGTAAAACGGGGGCTTGTCGTGGCCGGCTTGCTCCTCGGGCTGGTCATCTGTGGTCTTTGCACTAGCGCGGCCGTCGCTGCGCCGGTCGACGCAGGCGCTACCGCTAGTGCCATCGTCGTCCAAGGCAACCGGCGCATCGACGCCGATACGGTGCGCTCCTACTTCAAAATTGCTCCAGGTGAGCATCTCGATGCCGCCAAGATCGATGCCGGCTTAAAGGCGCTTTATGCCACCGGGCTGTTCCAGGACGTCCGCGTTTCGCAATCCGGCGGCAAGCTGATCGTCACGGTGGTGGAAGCGCCGGTCATCAACAGGATCGCGTTCGAGGGCAACTACCGCATCAAAGACGAGCAGATGAAGGAGGAGATCCAGTCGAAGGAACGCGGCTCGCTGTCGCGCGCCAAAGTACAGGCCGATACCCAGCGCATCATCGAGATCTATCAGCGCAACGGTCGCTTCGACGTCAAAGTCGTGCCGCAAATCATTGAGCGGCCTAACGATCGGGTCGATCTTATTTTCCAAATCACCGAGGGCGAAAAGACCGGCATCAAGAAAATCGTCTTCGTCGGCAACCGGTCCTATGCGGACTGGCGATTGAAGCAGGTAATCAAGACCGCCGAGTCCAATTGGCTCAGCTTCCTGCAGACGACGGACGTCTACGACCCCGATCGCATCGAGGCCGACCGCGATTTGATACGGCGCTTTTACCTTAAGCACGGCTATGCCGACGTGCAGGTCGTTTCGGCGACCGGCGAGTACGACCCGGCGCAAAAAGGCTTCATCGTCACCTTCACGATCGAAGAAGGGCCGCTCTATCACTTCGGTGCGATCGACATCCAATCCAACGTTCGCGCCATCGACGCCCAGTCGCTGCGGGAAGATCTGCGGATGTCCGCAGGCCAGATTTATAACGGCGAGGCGATCGAAAAGACGGTCGAGGATATGACCATCTCGCTCGCCAGGCGCGGCTACCCGTTCGGCACAATCCGGCCGCGCGGCGATCGCAATCCAACTACCAGAACGATCAGCGTCACCTTCGTCGTGGACGAAGGCCAGCGCGCCTATGTCGAGCGCATCAACATCCGCGGCAATTATCGCACCCGCGACTACGTGATCCGGCGCGAGCTGGATATCAATGAAGGCGATCCATACAATCGCGCTTTGGTCGACCGCGCCGAGCGGCGCATCAAGAATCTGAACTATTTCAAATCGGTGAAAATCACCGACGAGCCCGGTTCGGCGCCCGACCGGGTGGTGATCAATATCGACGTGGTCGAGCAACCGACCGGCGACTTCTCGGTGATGGGAGGCTATTCGACCGCGGAAGGCTGGCTCGCGGAAGTTTCAGTCCAGGAACGCAACCTGCTCGGCACCGGACGTTTTGCCAGGGCCGCCGCGACCTATGGCGAATATATCCGCAGCGTGCAACTGAGTTACGCCGAGCCCTATTTCCTCGATACCCGCTCCAGTATGGGTGTCGATCTGTTCGCTAAAGAGACGCTTCCCAGCTCTTATCTGTCGTACGGAACGGAGTCGCTTGGCGGCACGCTCAAATGGGGCTTGCCGCTCCGCGAAGACCTCTCCTTCCAACTGCGCTATTCGGCTTACACGCAAAAGATCACGCTGCCGTCCTATTTGAACGACTGTGACAACATCGATCCAAATTTCTCGAGCACATTCCCGACGCCGAGCGCCATTTCCGCCGCCACCGGTCCAGGAGGCGCACCGCTGCCAGGCACTTGGACAGGTTATGCGGCGCCGTTTGCGGCGGGAACGCAAACTAGCTGTTATTTATATGGCCAAGCGTCACTGCCGGTGCGGGTGGAGCTCGCCAACGGCGCCTATCTGACCTCGATGTTCGGTTATGGGATCAGCTACAACACGCTGGACAATAATAAAGCCCCGACCAGCGGCGTGTATTTCAGCTTCGGCCAGGATTTCGCCGGAGCCGGCGGCGACGTCGCCTATTTGCGCTCGACCATGGACATGCGCAGCTACTACGAAATCGTCACCGACCTGGTGAGCATCGTGCATCTGCAAGCCGGCGATATGCTTGGCCTAAGCAGCTGTCCGTCGGGCGAATGCACGGAGAGCGGCGGTTATGTACGGATGCTGGACGACTTCAAGATGGGGCCGAATCTCGTGCGCGGCTTCCAGCCGGCCGGCATTGGTCCGCGCGACATCACGTCCGGGACGACGAACGATAACATCGGCGGTACCATGTACTGGGGCGCCAGCCTTGAATTCCAGTATCCGTTCTATTTCCTGCCCAAGGATACCGGCTTCCGTGGGGCGATCTTTATCGATAGCGGATCGGTATGGGGCTACAAGGGAGAAACGCAGAGTCCGGCGACGGGAGAAATTAACGGCTTTATAACTCCCACGCCGGCGGCCGTTCCGACGCCCGTTCCCTGCCAATGCGGCATGCAATATGCCGATGATGCCTCGGTGCGCGCTTCCGTCGGCGCCAGCATTATCTGGGATTCGCCGTTCGGCCCGTTGCGCTTCGACTTCGCCTATCCGTTCCTCAAGAAGTGGTACGACCGCACCCAATTCTTCGCCTTCGGCGGCGGCGCGCAATTCTGATCGCGGCTTAGGCGCCACGCCGGACGGCTATGCCCGATTTTGTCAGACCCGACCGCGAAATGACCCTCGGCGAGATCGCCGCGCTGACGCGCGCCAAATTGCGCGCCGGCGACCCGGTAGAGCGGCGCATCGGCAACATTGCGCCGCTCGATACTGCGACGGCGTCCGACATCAGTTTTCTCGACAACTCAAAATACCTCGGCGATTTGTCAGGCACGCGCGCCGGCGCCTGTCTGATCACGCCGCGCTTTGCAGCTTCGGCGCCGCGCGGAGTTGCCGTGCTGGAGACTGCGCATCCTTATCCGGCTTTTGTCGCAGTGACACGGGCGCTGTTCCCGACCATGCTGCGTCCTTCTTCGCTCTATGGCGTGAGCGGACGCGCTACGGCGTCGCATGTGCACCATACCGCCCGGCTTGAGGCCAACATTATCGTCGATCCGCTGGCGGTGATCGGTCCGCGTGCCCAAATCGGGGCCGGCACCGTCATCGCCGCCAGCGCGGTGGTCGGTCCCGACGTCTGCATCGGACGCGACTGCGCGATCGGGGCCGGCGTCACCATCATGCACGCCTTGATCGGCGACCGCGTCATTATCCATCCCGGCACTCGCCTTGGTCAGGATGGCTTTGGTTATCTGCCGTCGCCGCGAGGCCATCAAAAAATTCCGCAGACCAGACGCGTGATCATTCAAGACGACGTCGAGATCGGCGCCAACACCACGATCGACCGCGGCGCGACGCGCGATACGGTCATTGGCGAGGGGACCAAGATCGACAATCTTGTCCAAATCGGACACAACTGCTTGATCGGACGGCACTGCTTGATCGTCTCTCAGGTCGGCATATCCGGCAGCGTGACGGTCGGAGACTTCGCTATATTAGGCGGGCAAGTGGGCGTCGCCGATCACATCACGATCGGAGCCGGCGCCATGCTCGGCGCCCGCGCCGGCGTCATGTCCAATGTGCCGGCGGGGGCGCGCTGGGGCGGCTTTCCGGCCGAACCGGGCGGTGACTGGAAACGAGGGGTCGCCACCGTCCGCCGCCTGGTAAGGCGCGGCCGCAAATCCGAAAAAGAACCCGAGGGAGAAGGCGAATGAACGCGACCACCGCGGAAGCCGCCGACATCCGTGAAATCCTGCGGCTCTTGCCGCACCGCTATCCCTTCGTCATGATCGACCGCATCGTCGACATAAAGGGCGAGGATCACGGCATCGGCATCAAGAATGTGTCGATCAACGAGCCGCAATTCCTCGGCCACTTCCCGGACAATCCTGTCATGCCCGGCGTGTTGCTGATCGAAGGCATGGCGCAAACCGCGGGCGTCTTGTGCTTGCGCCAGATGGACGCCGCCACGCGGCAACGCTCGATGTTCTATTTCCTAACCATCGACAAGGCCAAATTCCGCAAGCCCGCCGTGCCGGGCGACACCGTCGAATATCACGTCAACAAGATCGCGCATCGCCGCAACATGTGGTGGTATCGTGCGGAGGCCAAGGTCGGCGATGTGCTGATCGCCGAGGCTGAAGTCGGCGCGGTCATCGCCGAGGCTTAGATGGCGATCGACCCGACCGCGCGTGTCACCGCCGGCGCGCGCATTGACCCTTCCGTTGAGATCGGACCGTATTGCATCGTCGGCCCGCAGGTCGAATTGCAGCGCGGCGTCCGCTTGCTCGCCCATGTCTACGTCACCGGCTTGACCAGCATCGGGGAGGGCACGGTCGTCTATCCGTTTTCGTCGCTCGGCACACCGCCGCAATCGGTCCATTATCGCGGCGGCGCGACTAGTCTCGTGATCGGCGAGGCTTGCGAGTTGCGCGAGGGCGTGACGATGAATACCGGCACCGAGGATGGTGGCGGCATCACCCGCGTCGGCGACCGCTGCTCGTTCATGGTCGGCTCGCACGTCGGACACGACTGTGAAGTCGGCAACGACGTCACGCTTGCCAACAATGTCGTGCTTGGCGGACACGTCAGCGTCGGCAATTACACCTTTCTCGGCGGACATGTTGCCATTCATCAATTCGTGCGCATCGGGGAGGGCGTTATGATGGCGGGCATGTCGGCCGCCCGCGACGACATCATCCCGTTCGGCTTTGCGCTCGGCCAGACCGGTGCATTGGTCGGTCTGAACACGGTCGGACTGCGGCGGCGCGGCGCGACGCGGGCCGAGATGCACCGTTTGCGCCGCGCGTACCGATCTTTGTTTTTCGTCGAAGGCCGCCTTGCCGACCGCATCGAGGCGGTCGAGCGCGAGTTCGCCGGCGATCCAATGGTCGGCAAGATTGTGGCCTTCATCCGCGCCGGCGGCAAGCGTCCGCTGATGCGTCCGCGCGACAAACGTCATGCTGAGGCGCCCGCCGGCGCGCCTGCCGACGATGCAGCCTGATGTGCCGACCATAGTCGATACCAAGCCCGAGGCGAGTTCGCTTGCGATCGTTTGCGGCGGTGGCAGCCTTCCTGCCGCAGTCGCCGAAGCAGTGGCGCAGCGTGGTCGGCGGCCGGTGATGTTCGGTATCAAGGGCTGGGCGGATGCGGCGGTGATCGAGCGTTACCCGCATCATTGGATCGCCATCGGACAGGCCGGCCGATTCTTTCGGCTGGCGCGGGCGGAACAATGTCGCGACGTGCTGTTCATCGGCACAGTGCTGCGGCCGCCGATCACGCAACTGCGGCTCGACTGGCAGACGATCCGGCTGATGCCGCGGGTGTTTCGCTTCTTTCGCGGCGGCGACGACAAGCTTCTCTCCGGCGTCGCTGGCGTGGCGGAAAGCGGCGGGTTGCACGTCGTCGGCGTCAAGGATGTGGCGCCTGAAGTCCTGGTCCCGGAAGGTGTGCTCGGCCGTTTTGAGCCGTCCGCGCGCGACCGGGCCGATATCGCCCGCGCTCTCGATGTCATCGCCGCGCTGGGGCCGTTCGACGTCGGTCAGGCTGCCGTCGTCGCCGATAACCACGTGCTCGCGGTCGAGGCGGCCGAAGGCACCGACAATCTCTTAAAGCGCATCGCCGAATTGCGCCGGCTCGGCCGGGTCACTTCAGCGCCGGGAGTGGGCGTCCTCGTCAAAGCGCCGAAGCCGGGCCAGGACCGCCGCTTCGATCTGCCCTCGATCGGGCCGCGGACGGTCGAGAATATTGCACGCGCCGGGCTTGCTGGCCTCGCGGTGACCGCAGGCTCGACCATGATTGCCGAGCCTGACGCGGTCATCGCCGCGGCCGATCGCGAAAGGGTTTTTCTGATCGGCCTCCGCGAGGACGCGACCCGATGAATGAGGTGCCGCAGACGTCGCCGACCCGGCCGCTGTCGATTTATCTGGTCGCGGCGGAAGAGTCGGGCGACGCCTTGGGCGCCGCATTGGCGAAGGCGCTTATCAAGCAGGACGCCGGCGCGGTGAAACTGTCCGGCGTCGGCGGCCACGCCATGGCGGCCGCCGGAATCGCGAGCCCCTTTGCAATCGACGAGCTGTCGATTATCGGGCTCACCGCCATCCCGCAGCGGCTGCCGAAGATTTTTCGGCGCATCCGTGAAGCCGCGCTTGCGGTCGTCGCCGCGCGGCCCGACGCGCTCGTCATCATCGATAGTCCGGATTTCACTCATCGGGTGGCCCGCTGGGTGCGACGCCTGTCGCCGTCGATTCCGATCATCGACTATGTCTCGCCGTCGGTTTGGGCATGGCGGCCCGGTCGTGCGCGCGCCATGCGCGATTACGTCGACCAAGTGCTGGCGATCCTGCCGTTCGAGCCCGCCATCCATACCAAGCTCGGTGGGCCGCCTTGCAGCTATGTCGGCCATCCGCTGATCGAGCGCCTCGGCGAGCTGCGGCCGAACGCCGACGAGGCGCGCCGGCGATTGGCCGATCCGCCGCTCGTGCTGGCCTTGCCGGGCAGCCGGTCGAACGAGATCAGGCGCCATGCCGGCATTTTCGGCGAGGCGATCGCGCGCCTTGCCGCACGGATCGGGGCGATCGATCTGGCGATCCCGACGGTGCCTCATGTCGCCGCGCAGCTGCGCGAGGCCGCTGCCGGATGGACGGTGACGCCACGCATCGTGATCGACCCGGGTGACAAGTGGTCGGCGTTTCGCAGTGCGCGCGCAGCGCTCGCGGCCTCAGGCACCGTGACGCTCGAGCTCGCGCTTTCCGGCGTGCCGATGGTTGCCGCCTACCGCCTGCACGCCGTCGAGGCCGTCATTGCCCGGCTCATTCGACTGCAGGCGAGATTGCCGAGTGTGATTTTGGCCAATCTGGTGCTTGGCGAAAACATCGTGCCGGAACTGCTGCAGGAAGACTGTACGCCGGCCAAGCTCGCCGCGGCGCTTGAGCCGCTCGTCGCCGACACGCCGGAGCGGCGGCGTCAGATCGAGGCGTACCGGCGTCTCGACGACATTATGGCGGTCGGCGGCACGACCCCGAGCGCCGAAGCGGCATCCATCGTGCTCGACATCGCCCGCCGCGGCCGCTTGCCGTCGAACAAAGTTGCGCGCCCATGTTAACCGGCCAGCCGCCGCTGACCTACCATTGCCGCCGCCATCCTGCTAAGCCGCCTATATCCAGCGTACCCGGAAGCGATCGCGCGTGACCAAAGCCAAAAAAACGGTCCGGAAGTCCCCAATCCGGGCTGCGATCACCGGGGTTTGCGGTTACGTGCCGCCCGACGTGCTCAGCAATGCCGAGCTCGCGAAAATGGTCGACACCAGCGACGAGTGGATCACCGAGCGCACCGGTATCAAGGAACGGCGCATCCTCAAGGGCAAGGGGCTGGGCACCTCGCATATGGGCGCAGAGGCGGTGCGCGGGCTCCTGAGCAAGACCAAGACCGCGCCGGCCGAGATCGAGCTCCTGATCTGCGCCACCACGACTCCGGATTTCGTCTTCCCGTCGACCGCCAATCTGATCTGCGATATGTGCGGCATCCGCTCGATCGGCAGCTTCGATGTCCAGGCCGCGTGCTCCGGCTTTGTCTATGCGCTCACTATCGCATCGCAATTCATCGAGACGGGGAAGTACCGCAAGATCGTCGTCGTCGGCGCCGACAAGATGTCGGCGATCATCGACTATACCGACCGCGCCACCTGCGTGCTGTTCGGCGACGGCGCCGGCGCGGTGCTCCTTGAGCCGAGCCGGAAATACGGCATCATCGACACCCTGATTTGCTCCGATGGCGCCGGCATGCCGCATCTGCACCAAAAGGCGGGCGGCAGCCGCATGCCGCCGACGGCGGAGACGGTCACCAAGCGTCTACATTACGTCCATCAGGAAGGCGCCGCGGTTTACAAATTCGCGGTCGCGCGCATGGCGGAAGTCGCCGGCGAGCTGATGAAGCGTAACAATCTCTCGAGCGCGGATGTCGATTGGCTGGTGCCGCACCAAGCCAATCGGCGCATCATCGAAGCGACCGCCGAGCGCATGAAGCTCGATCCGAAACAGGTGATGATCACCATCCACAAATACGGCAACACCACCGCGGCGACGATCCCGCTGTGTCTGTGGGATTACGAGAGCATGCTCAAGGAAGGCGACCGGCTGATCCTGGCCGCCTTCGGCGGCGGCTTCACCTGGGGCGGGGCCTACCTGACCTGGGCGTATAATCCGCAGTGATCACGCCGCGGCGCCACGGCGGCGCGTGCTACTTCCGCTTCGACATCGGCTGATATTCGCGCTGCTTGGCCCCGGTATAGAGCTGGCGCGGGCGGCCAAGTTTCTGGTGCGGATCCTCGATCATCTCTTTCCACTGCGCGATCCAGCCGACGGTGCGGGCAAGCGCGAACAGCACCGTGAACATCGTGGTGGGGAAGCCCATCGCGCGCAGCGTGATGCCCGAATAGAAATCGACGTTGGGATAGAGCTTCTTCTGGATGAAATAGTCGTCGTGCAGCGCGATCTTCTCGAGTTCCATGGCCACTTCAAGGAGCGGATCCTTGATGCCGAGCTCATTCAAGACCTCGTAGCAGGTCTTCTGCATGATCTTGGCGCGCGGATCGTAGTTCTTGTAGACGCGATGGCCGAAGCCCATCAGGCGGAAGGAATCCTTCGGGTCCTTCGAGCGCTTGATGTATTCGGGAATGCGGTCGACTGAGCCGATCTCGCCGAGCATTTTCAGCGCCGCCTCGTTGGCGCCGCCATGCGCCGGGCCCCACAGGCAGGCGATGCCGGCGGCGATGCAGGCGAACGGATTGGCGCCGGTCGAGCCGGCGAGCCGTACCGTGGAGGTCGAGGCGTTCTGCTCGTGATCGGCATGCAGCGTGAATATGCGGTCCATGGCGCGGGCCAGCACCGGATTGGCCTTGTACTCCTCGCACGGCACCGCAAAGCACATGCGCAGGAAGTTCGAGGCATAATCGAGCTTGTTGTCCGGATACATGAACGGCTGGCCGACGGAATATTTGTAGGCCATCGCCGCCAGCGTCGGCATTTTCGCGATCATGCGGATCGAGGCGATCATCCGCTGCGCCGGATCGGCGATGTCGGTGGAGTCGTGATAGAACGCCGACAGTGCGCCGACCGAGCCGACCATCACCGCCATCGGATGGGCGTCGCGGCGGAAGCCTTGGAAGAAGCGGCTCATCTGCTCGTGGACCATCGTGTGATGGATCACGCGATCGACGAAGTCGGCTTTCTGGCTCGCGGTCGGCAATTCGCCGTAAAGCAGAAGGTAGCAGGTCTCGAGGAAATCGCCGTGTTCGGCGAGGTCGGCGATCGGATAGCCGCGATAGAGCAGGATGCCTTCGTCGCCGTCGATGAAGGTGATCTTGGATTCGCAGCTCGCCGTCGAGGTGAAGCCGGGATCGTAGGTGAAGATGCCGGCTTCGGCATAGAGCTTGCTGACGTCCAGCACTTCCGGGCCGAGCGTCCCGTCATAGATGGGAAAAGTGTGGCTCTTGTCGCCGATTTTCAGCGTGCCGGTTTTGATGTTGGCGCCGGTCTTCGCGTCCATGATCTTGATCCTCGTCTGACAACCGGATGGAAAGCCCGCGCCTGACCGTCAGCCGATGCGCCTCGGGCGGCGCGTTTCACCCGGCATTGCTGGCGTAGCGCAACCAAGTGTGCACTGCAAGATAATAGCCTGTGATGGAGGCGGGAGGGCTAAGCGGGGTAAAATTTGTGCAAGTGACATCAAGTGACATACGGGCTTCACCCGACTCCCGACCGCGCGTCTTGCGTGTCCCGCCGTGCCGCCTGATCGGCAAGGCGCGCCAGACTTTCCGCTTTGCCGAGTAGGCTCAAGACTTCGAAAATCCCGGGCGAGGTGGTGCGGCCGGTAAGCGCGGCGCGCAGCGGCTGCGCCACGGCGCCGAGCTTGGCGCCTCTTTGCTCGGCGAAGCCGCGGACGGCGTGCTCGGTCGCCTCGTTGGTCCAGGGCTCCACTTTGCCGAGTTCGGCGGCGACGTCGCCCAGCAGGTCCCGTGCCTCAGAGGTCAGCAGAGCGGTTGCTTTGTCGTCGAGCGAAATCGGCCGGTCGGCGAGAAGAAAATGCGCGCCGTCAATGATATCGAGGAGGGTCTTGGCACGCTCCTTTAAGCTCGGCATGGCCGCCAGAAGCTGCTGCCGCAAGGCCGGTGTCATTTTGGCGGCGAGCGTTGCGCCCTCGGCGATATGCGGCAACAGCCGCTCGATGGCGGCGAGGAGCTCGGCGTCGTCGCTTTGGCGGATGTAGTGGCCGTTGAGGCTTTCCAGCTTGGCGAAATCGAATCGCGCCGGCGAGCGGCCGATCTGCGGCAGGTCGAAGGTCGCGATCATCTCCGCGGTGGAGAAGATTTCCTGATCGCCATGGCTCCAGCCGAGCCGCACCAGATAATTGCGCAGCGCCGCCGGGAGGTACCCCATGGCGCGATAGGCATCGACGCCAAGCGCGCCATGGCGCTTGGACAGTTTCGATCCGTCCGGTCCATGGATCAGCGGGGTATGCGCCATCACCGGGACCGGCCAGCCGAGCGCGTCATAGATCTGCTTCTGCCGCGCCGCATTGGTCAGATGATCGTCGCCGCGGATGACGTGGGTGACGCCCATGTCGTGATCGTCGACGACGACCGCGAGCATATAGGTCGGCGTGCCGTCGGAGCGCAGTAGCACGAGGTCGTCGAGGTTTTCGTTCTGCCAGACCACGCGGCCCTGGACTTGATCCTCGATCACCGTCTCGCCGGTGAGCGGAGCCTTGAGCCGGATGGTCGGCTTGACGCCCGGCGGGGCTTCCGCGGCATCGCGGTCGCGCCAGCGCCCATCATAGAGCTTGGTGCGGCCCGCGGCTCGTGCCGCCTCGCGCATTTGCGTAAGCTCTTCGGGGCTGGCGTAGCAGTAATAGGCATTGCCGGAAGCAAGCAGCGACTCCGCCACTTCGCGATGCCGCGCCGAGCGGGCGAACTGATAGATGGTGTCACCATCCCATTCGATGCCGAGCCAGGAAAGTCCGTCGAGGATGGCATCGATGGCGGCTTGCGTCGAGCGTTCGCGGTCGGTGTCCTCGATGCGTAAGTGCATCTTGCCGCCGCGACCGCGGGCATAGAGCCAGTTGAACAAGGCCGTGCGGGCGCCGCCGATATGCAGGAAGCCGGTCGGCGAGGGGGCAAAGCGGGTAACGACGGTCATGACGCGCGCCGTGTAGCACAGCCGCCGGCGAATTGAAGCAGGGATCGCCGAAGAGATTAATCATTTGCGGAAAACGCCTGGGGGCAGGGGCCACCCCCCAGCTGAGGCTATCGTAGTATGCTCCTGCCAAAATGGGAGCACACCTAAGCCAATCTATCAGCGCGGCCTCGTCGCAGCCTGCTTCACAAACCCACACGGTGGGATAAGAGCGCGAGAACGGACCGAAGTGTGGTGACGGAAATAGCCCTGCCGCGGCAGTGGTCCGATAATCAGCGGAACCATGACGCTGACGGTGCCGCAAATGGCCGCTCCCGGATTATGGGCAGCGCCACCCGATACAAACACAAAATCATCGTGGCACTGCGTTGAGCTTTCCCAACAGGCCATACCGGCGTCGGCGTATGGATAGGTGCCGCGCGCGGGCGTTCCGGATGGCCCGTACTTCCAATCAGTGTCGCCTATCGTGATGTAGTCGGGACCGGGAAACTCGGCGAGGTACACGAAATAATGACCGAGCCCATCGTTGGACGGCCCGACGGTCCAGGTGCCGCCGATGTCGGCGGCCGACAACGCGCCTGTGCCGGTGACCTTGACCGGTCCTACGCCATAGCCGGTGGTCGAGTCATATTGAAACGTGATGTTGAACGTTTCGGTGCACCGCTGACCGCTGCAGGAATTATTTCCCGCAGCGGCCTCGAAGGTAAGATTTGAAAGCGTCACGGTGACGATGGCCGCGTCGGCCGGAGCGGAAAATAGCCAGCATACTATCGCACAGAAGAGCCACGCCGGAGCGAACTTGGCACTGATCTTGGCGATCGCCATCGGAGCCTCCCGAAAAGCTCCCGTCCGAGGAAATGCTACGGTCCACGAGACCGGCCGTCAATTGACATGATCGCCTTGTCCCTCGGCATTCCAGCTCTGTTACAATCCTTCCGACCATGAACGGAGCCGTGTCATGACAATGCGACGCGCCGCCTGCAGCTGCGGTCAGCTTTCTCTGACGGTTGAGGGCGAACCGTCGCGCATTTCCATGTGCCATTGCCTCGAGTGCCAGCGCCGGACTGGAGCGGTGATCAGCAACCAGGCTCGCTTTCGCCGCGAGCAGGTCACGACCTCCGGTCAATCTACCGTTTGGAAACGGACGGCCGAGAGCGGCAACCTCTTGAGCTTCCATTTCTGTCCGACCTGCGGCTCGACTGTGTACTGGGAAGGTGAAGGCTTCCCGGGATATGTCGCCATAGCGATCGGCAATTTTGCCGACCCGGCTTTCCCGCCTCCGACCATCGCGGTGTGGGAGGAGGCGCGCCACCCTTGGATCGTGTTGCCGGCCGACACGCCGCCCAAACGCGCGGCTAAGCAGGGATGAGAGGCGAGGCCCGTGGCCCTGCTAAAGCGCGGCGAAACCTGCGACAGCCTGCCAACCGCTCGCGGGGTTTCGCTTCGCTCCGCCGGGCTGCGTCCTCGATGACCTCCGCACTTGACCCCGCGTGCTAACTTGTCCAATCCGGAGGCCGTCACGACCTAATGCCTTAGAATCGGACGCCGCGCGGGCTAAAGAGGCCGGCTGGCAAAGGACAGAGCAATGTCGGTTGCGGAGACAATAAGCCGCGAGGCGGGCCAGGATTTTATCCGCGACATCGTGCGCGCCGATCTGGCGTCGGGCCGTCACAAGAGCGTCGTCACGCGGTTTCCGCCCGAGCCCAACGGCTACCTCCATATCGGCCATGCGAAATCGATCTGCCTGAATTTTGGCATCGCCGAGGAGTTCGGCGGTCATTGCAATCTGCGTTTCGACGACACCAATCCGGTCAAGGAAGAGCAGGAATATATCGACGCCATTGAGCGCGACGTGCGCTGGCTCGGCTTCGACTGGGGCCAGAAGCTGTTCTACGCCTCGGATTATTTCGAGCGGCTTTACGAATGGGCGGAGCATTTGATCCGCGCCGGCAAGGCTTATGTTGACGATCAAAACCCCGACGCGATGCGCGCCAATCGCGGCACGCTGACCGAGCCGGGCAAGAACAGCCCGTTCCGCGAGCGCAGCGTCGAAGAGAATCTCGATCTGTTCCGCCGCATGCGCGCGGGCGAGTTTCCGAACGAAGCGCGCGTGTTGCGCGCCAAGATCGACATGGCCTCTGGCAATATCAATCTGCGCGACCCAGTGCTTTACCGCATCCTCCATGCCGAGCATCCGCGCACCGGCAAAACCTGGTGCATCTATCCGAGCTACGATTTCGCCCACGGCCAGTCCGACGCGATCGAAGGCATCACCCATTCGATCTGCACGTTGGAATTCGAGGATCACCGGCCGCTGTACGATTGGTTCCTGGCCAATCTGCCGGTGCCGTCGCATCCGCACCAGTACGAATTCGCCCGCCTCAATCTGACCCACACCGTGCTGTCGAAGCGCGTGCTCACCGAGCTCGTGCGCGGCGGTTTTGTCGGCGGCTGGGACGATCCGCGCATGCCGACGATCGCCGGCTTACGCCGCCGTGGCGTGCCGCCGGAAGCGATCCGCGATTTCGTCAAGCGCATCGGAGTGGCCAAAGCGAACAGCGTCGTCGACGTGGGCATGCTGGAGTTTTCCATCCGCGAGCATTTGAACAAGACCGCCGAGCGCCGCATGGCGGTGCTGCGTCCGCTCAAAGTGGTGATCGAGAATTATCCGGAAGGACAAAGCGAGGAGGTCAAGGCGCTCAATCACCCGGACAATCCCGCCGCCGGAACGCGGCGCCTGCGCTTTTCCCGCGAGCTTTACATCGAGCGCGACGATTTCATGGAAAATCCGCCGAAGAAATTCTTCCGGCTCTCGCCCGGCGCCGAAGTGCGGCTGCGCTATGCCTATTTCGTCACCTGCCGCGAATTTACCAAGAATGCGGCCGGCCAAGTGGTCGAGCTGCGCTGCACCTACGATCCCGCGACCAAGGGCGGCAACGCGCCCGACGGCCGCAAGGTCAAGGCGACATTGCATTGGCTATCGGCGGCGGATTCGCCGCCGGCGGAAGTGCGGCTCTACAATCCGCTGTTCATGCGGGCAACGCCGGAGATCGGCAATTTTGCCGCCGAGATCAATCCGTCTTCGCTGGAAGTGATTGCCGACGCCCGGGTCGAGCCGGCATTGGGCGCAACGGACTCGCAAGCGCCGGTGCAATTCGAACGCCAGGGCTATTTCTGTCCCGATCCGGATTCGACGCCGGAGCGGCT
>JASHOX010000307.1 GCA_030038415.1 Xanthobacteraceae bacterium | reverse complement strand
ACCAATCAGGAATGGCTGACGGACTTTCGCGTGTTTCCCGGCGTACAGGGTGTCGCCGACGAAGTGAAGGGCCGCGGATTCGAGCGCTCGCGAGTCGGTCTCGTCGGCTTCAGTTCGACGCTGGTCCCGCCCACTATCTCGCATCACGATTATGTCAGTCTGCAAAAAGCGCTGCCGGACGCCGAATTGACCGACGTAAGCTGGATGCTTCAGGAGATGCGGCTGGTTAAGAGCGAGGAAGAGATCGGCATGCTGCGCAAGGCCGGCAAGGTCGCGCGCAAGGTTGTCGACACGATGCTCGAATATGCGAAGCCTGGCATCACCGAGGCTCAATTATGGGCCGAGATGCTGAAGACGCAGATCGTCAACGGTGCTGAGCCGGACGCCTTTAACCTGCTGAACTCCGGCCCGCTCGAGCATCCCGAGGATGAACTCTGGCATTTGCTGCACGGCACCGAACAGCCTTTGGTGCCGACTATGCGGCCGCTGCAAAAAGGCGACCTCATTATTTCAGAGTACCACACCAAATTTGGCGGCTACGTCTGCCATACCGAATACACCGTCTACATGGGCAAGGCGCCCCAGGAGCTCAAGGATATCTGGAAGGTCTGCATCGAGTCGCTCGACATCAGCCGGGAAGTCATGGTGCCCGGCAAGCCGCTGCGCGAAGCCTGGGAAGCCATCCGCAAGCCTTGCGAGCGGGCGGGCTACGATTATGTCGAACTCGGCTGGCACGGGATGGGCAATGCCTCGCCGGAATTTCCGACGGTGATCTATCGTCCGGGCTACGGTCCGAACGTGCTCAATGGCCATCGCATCGGCGACATGGTCTTCGAGGAGGGAATGACATTCGGCAATAATCTCGACATTCACAATCCGGGCTGGAAATTCGATGTGGGATGCGTTCTCTCGGATTTCATGGTGGTTCGTCCCGGCGGCGCCGAATTGCTGGTAAACGTGCCGCGCGAACTCGGCGAAGTTGGCTAACAGCCCTGCATCATGCATTCACGGTAATCCGCCAGATTGCTCTGGCGGATTACCGCACGGTCGATATAGAAGTTTCACCAGCGTCGGCAGATTCAGACTGACGCCGCTAGATCAGTCTAATCCAAAAAACGACGTAGCATTACGAAAACAAATCCTTTCCTTGTCGGCGTGGGAAATATCGAGCGACTCAACAGCTCTGATTGCAGAGCGAATGTAGCCGGCACCGCCTTCCGGGCCGAAGGGCGCATCAGAGCCGTAAAGCACGTGGTCGACGCCGAAGAATTCGATGCCGCAAACAAGTCCGGCGCGGCTGCCGCACAGCGCAGTGTCGCCGTAAAAATCGCGGAAGCAATCGAGCAGCGGCTTGCCGAGGCTCGGCAGTACGTGACTGTAGTCCTCGCCGGAGGTGCGGCTGCCGAGCGTGGCCCAGCCGGTATCGATACGCGCATCGAAGAACGGGATCATCGCGCCGAGGTGGTGGGTGAGGATCTTGAGATTCGGAAATCGCGTCATGACGCCGGAGAAGATCAAGCGCGCCATGGTCGCGCTGGTCTCGTAAGGCCAGCCGAAGATCGTCCAAATCTCGTATCGCGAGGTCTTCTCGGCGGCGAAATCGGGAAAATTCGGCTTGCGCGCCGGATGCAGCAGAATGGGCTTGCCGGATTTCGCCGCGATTTCGAAGATCGGCAGAAAGCGCGGCTCGTCGAGGCACAAGCCGTTGACGTTGGTGTGAAGCTGCAATCCGTTGGCGTTGCCGTGAACGAGAATTCGCTCGGCTTCCTTGGCGGCGGCATCAGGCGCATCCATCGGCAGCGCCCCGACATAGCCGGCAAAGCGGTCGGGATATTTGGCGCACAATTCGGCCAGCCCATCGTTGCCGGCGCGCGCAAAGTCCGGAGTGCGGTCAGGTCCCGCCATGCCTTCCAGCGGCGGCAGTCCCAGTGAAAGGATCTGCGTGTAATCCTCAAACTCATCCATCATCCGGAAGCGGGCATCGAGATCGTGAATCGTACGGACGTTCTGGATGCGCTTGCCGATGTCGGTCGTGCCGCCGGTCGTTTCCGACAACAGCCGAAATATTTGCTGCGGGAAGAAATGGCAAAATGCATCGATGTGGCGCATGGCAAGCAAGCTCCCCTTTTCTCAATGTTGTATTCGGCGGCAAGACCATCGGCGCATGGTCGCTAGTGTCCCGTGACGATGCGGGCGACGCCGTCCGGGTGGTCCGGCAAGGCGTCACCGCGCCACACCACGTGCAGATCCGGCCGGACGAGGAAATAGTCGAAGCCATAGACGCGCCGCACGGCGTCGCTATCAATGTCGAGCACCGAGAAAGGCGCGCCGATCCCGGCAAAGGCTTTCCCCATAGCGGCGGCTTCGCCTCTGGTCCGGCCAAGCCGCAGCAGCGTGAAGCCGTCGCCGATCCGATCGTGTACCGAGACTTTGCCGGGCTCGAGCCAGACATGCGGCAATCGCGCTCCGGGCCAGCTAGTCGGCACGTAGTCTTCGATATTCGGCGCCGGTCCGCCGGGCTCGTCGCAAACTACGGGCGAGCCGGAATAGCGATACCCAAGCTCGGCGCCGATAACGCGGAACGACTTCGGTGCTTCGTCCTTGGCGATGGTCAACAGATTGTCTAATGCCGCTCGGCCTTCGGGCGTATCTTCGCCGATGTTCGGACGATAGGCCGCGCGCCACTTCATCCGGCCGGCGGTACCGCCGCCGGAGGCTTTGACATTGATGGCGCCGACCGGACGCCGCTCGGATTCGTAGGACGGCAAGAGCTTCGGCCCACCCCAGCCCTGCAGCGTACCGGCAAGCTTCCACGACAGATCGATGGCGTCGCCGACGCCGGTATTCATGCCGAGGCCGCCGGTCGGGATGACCAGATGCGCGGCGTCGCCAGCGATGAAGACGCGGTCTTGCAAGTAATGCTCCGCCAAGAGGAGCCGCTGCACCCATTTGGCACAATGCAGCATCTCGAACTTCACCGGCGTGCCGACGATCTTCGCGAACAGCGCCGCCATATCCTCGTCTTTGTCGACGACCGCATGGAGCGTGAAGTGCTGGCGCGAGTCTTGGACGATCATCAGGGTCCAGTGATCGTCGATGCGATGGTAGTGCCGGGCGCGCGGCGCGCGCACCTTGTCGTAGAGCTCGGGGCAATGGAACAGCGCCTGCCGCATCTCCAGCAGGTGCGGTTCGCCGTCCATCTTGAAGCCCAATTGCTTGCGGACGACGCTCGATCCGCCGTCACAGCCGACCATATAGCGGGTGCGGATGGAGATGATCGCGCCGTCGGCTTTCCGCACCTGTGCTGTAACGCCGTCGGTGTCCTGCTCGAACGAGAGCAATTCATGGCCGAACTTCACCGTCACGGCGGGAATCCCTTCAGCCACCGATTTGAGCAACGGTTCCAGGGTATATTGCGAAATGATCTGATAGGGCTCGAGCGGCAACGATCCGTCGGTGGTGGCGTCACGCTTGGCCTTGGCTTGTGCCACCGTCGGAT
>JASHOX010000306.1 GCA_030038415.1 Xanthobacteraceae bacterium | reverse complement strand
GAGCCGCCCATGCCGAGCAGCACGGCATCCTTAAAGCCATCGCGCTTGATCTCTTGTGCGAATTTGCCGTAAGCCGCGATCTCCTTGTCGCCGGCGCTGTCCAGCCAGCCGAGCCAGCGGTCTTCGTCGCTATTCGTCCACAGCGATTTATCGCGCTGCCAAAGCTTCCGGATATTGCCGTGCACGCGCCATTCTTCGGCGACCTCGCTCAGTTTCTTGTCGAGCTGGCGACCGAGGACCAGTTGCTGCTCGTCGACTTGTTGCTTGAGGATTTCGGTTCGCTTCTTGGCGACAGCCGCCAGCAGCTTGTCGGCGGCATCGGCGAACAGCCGCACGCCGTCCTCGACCAGTGTTTTGGTGACGGCGTCGAGCGAAATGCCGGTGCGCGCGAGCTCGTCCAAAATGCGTTTCGCGCCGGCTGGGTCTTCCTCCAGACTGTTGCGCAATCTGCCGTGATCGCGGAAGGCGTCCATCGTCGCCACCGGCATCGTATTGACGGTATCGGGACCGATCAGCTCCTCGACATAGAGCACGTCGCTATAGGCCTTGTTCTTGGTGCCGGTCGAGGCCCACAACAACCGCTGCGGTTTGGCGCCATCGCGCTTCAGCGCCTGCCAGCGCTCGCCAGCAAAGCGCTGCAAATAGATTTGATAAGCCAATTTGGCATTGGCGATAGCGACTTTGCCCTTCAACGCGGCGAGCCGGCGTTTTTCATCGGGGTCGTTGGCCTGGGCAATTTTCTCGTCGAGCAATTTATCAACCGCGGTATCGATGCGGCTGACGAAAAAACTCGCCACGCTGGCGATCCTGGAAACATCGCCGCCCTTGGCGGCTAACGCTTCGAGGCCCGCGAGGTACGCTTCGACCACCTGCGCATAGACGGGTTGCGCGAACAAGAGCGTGATGTTGACGTTGATGCCGTCGGCAATGAGGTCGCGGATGGCCGGCAGGCCTTCCGGGGTCCCCGGCACCTTGATCATCAGATTCTTGCGGTCGATCACGTGCCATAGTCGCTTCGCCTCGGCGATGGTGGCTTTGGTGTCCGTCGCCAGATACGGCGATACTTCGATGCTGACGAAGCCGTCAGCGCCGTGGCTTGCCTCGAACACCGGTCGCAACACGTCGGTTGCCTTTTGAATATCCTCCACCGCAAGCGCCTCGAACAGGTCGATGGCGGAACGGTCGTGCTCTTTGAGCATTCGCGCAATGGCGTCGTCATATTCGTCCGACTTGCCGATCGCCTGCTCGAAGATCGAAGGGTTCGAGGTCACCCCGCGCAGGCCGTCCTCGTCGACGAGCTTCCTCAAGCCGCCTTTGGCGATAAAACCGCGCGACAGAAAATCGAGCCACACCGCCTGGCCGTGGTCCTGCAAGGCTTTGAGAGCATTCATCGGCGGCTATTCCTTGTGATCCTTGGTGCCGGCAATCTTATGCTGAGAAATCTGAGTCTTGGCGACCTGCAATATCTTAGCTGGAACGAAGCCGAATTTCGCTAGGACATCGCCGATCGGGCCGGAGGCGCCGAAACTGTGCATGCCGATGATGGCGCCGGTCGGGCCGGCATAGCGGTCCAAGCCGATCGTGGCGCCCATTTCGACCGCGACGCGTGCCGTGATCCGCGGCGGCAGCACCCAATCGCGATAAGTCCGGTCCTGCCGTTCGAACAACTCCCAGCTCGGCATGCAGACGACGCGCGCGCCAACGCCTTCGCCTTTGAGGGATTCGTAGACGCTCACGCATAACTGCACTTCGCTGCCGCTGGCGATGAGGATGACCTCGGGTTTGCCGTCTTCGGCGTCGGCGAGCACGTAAGCGCCGCGGGCGAGACCCGAGGCCGGGGCGTAGCGCTCGCGATCGAACACCGGGAGCTTCTGCCGGCTGAGCACGAGGCAGGCCGGCTCAGTGGTCTGCGCAAGTATCACCTTATAGGCCTCGCGCACTTCATTGGCGTCGGCCGGTCGCAGCACGATCATGTTGGAGATGGCGCGCAAACCGACCAGCTGCTCGATCGGCTGGTGCGTCGGGCCGTCGTCGCCGAGCCCGATCGAGTCGTGGGTGAAGATGTGAAACACCGGCAGTTCCATCAGCGCCGCGAGGCGGAGCGCAGGGCGCATATAGTCGCTGAAGGTCAGAAAGGTCGCGCCAAACGCGCGCAGCTTCGATAAGACGAGGCCGTTGACGATGGCGCCCATGGCGTGTTCGCGCACGCCGAAATGCACGATGCGCCCCCCGGGATCGTCGGCTTCGAGGGATTTTTCGCCGTCAAGCGCAGTCTTGGTCGACGGCGCCAGATCGCCCGATCCGCCGATGAGCCAGGGAACTGTTTTGGCAATCGGGTCGAGGACTTTGCCGGAGGCCTCGCGGGTGGCGAGGCCTTTTTCGTCCGGCGGAAATGTCGGCAGTCCGGCCTGCCAATGCGCCGGTAATCCGCCGGCCAGCATCGTCTCGATTTCAAGGGCGGCCTGCGGATATTCCTTCTTGTAGGCGGCAAATGTTCTCATCCATTTGTCGCGCAACGCGCTACCGCGTCGGCCGATACCATCGCGGAAGCGCTGATAGACGCCGTTGGGCACCAAAAATTGCGCGTCTTCCGGCCAGCCGTAGAACCGTTTGGTGAGCCGCACCTCTTCTTCACCAAGCGGATCGGAATGCGCGGCCGCAGTATTCTGTTTGTGCGGCGAACCGTAGCCGATGATGCTGTCGACGATGATCAGGGTGGGCCGATCGCCGGTGCGGCGGAAGAGCTCTAAGGCTTGCGCCACCGCCGCCGTGTCGTTGGCGTCGCGCACATGCACGACGTTCCAGCGATAGCCCTTGAAGCGAGTTTCGACGTCCTCGGTGAAAGCGAGAACGGTGTGGCCCTCGATGGTTATTGTGTTGTTGTCGTAAATCCAGCACAGATTTGAAAGCTGCAAATGGCCGGCGAGCGAGGCGGCTTCGCTCGCCACGCCTTCCATAAGATCGCCGTCGCTGCAGATCGTATAAACGTCGAAGTCGAAGATCCTGAAATTCTTCCGATTGTAATGGCTGCCGAGCCAGCGCGACGCGATCGCCATGCCGACGCTGTTGCCGCAGCCTTGGCTGAGCGGGCCGGTCGTGGCCTCGATACCGGTGGTGCGGCCGTATTCGGGATGGCCCGGCGTCACGCTGTCGATCTGGCGGAAATTCTGGATGTCGTCGAGGCTGATCGCGGGCGCGTCGGTGACGCGAGCGCCATCCAGCCGCTTCACGCCGGCGAGATGAATGAGCGCGTAGAGCAGCAAGCAGGCGTGGCCGTTGGACAGCACGAAGCGGTCGCGGTTTGCCCAGAGCGGGTCAATCGGGTCGTATCGGAGGACGTTTTGCCACAATGTGTAGACGACTGGCGCGAAGCCCATCGGTGCCCCGGCGTGCCCGGATTGCGCGTTCTGTACCGCATCGATCGCCAGCGTGCGGATGGTGTTGATGCTCAGCCGATCGATATCCGCGGCCGGCTTGGCGGCGGGAGGGGCTGAGCGTGGCTGCGTCGATGCGGCTTGCCGTGTCATGATCCGAGCGCCCGAAGCGGGTGAATATAAAATGCCCTCAATCGAGGAAAACGATTGAGGGCCCAGCATGTTCCAACGTGCAAGCGGGGGCAAACCCGTCGCCGCAGGCGGGGAAGGGCTCTTTGTAGCGGGCGGTTTACGTGTTAGCCGTTACGCCATACGCGGATGTAAGGGGCGCACGGCGATGCCGACGACATGGGGGCGATGGCTGCCGCGGCGTCGCGGCCCGATGCGCCGCGATTGAACATCATGCGAAGACACAGCGACGCCACGCTATGGAACGTCGGGCGCGCGACTTTATACGGTGCGGCCATCGGCGCCGCCGCGGCAACGTTCAAGCTCGTCGCGCCGTGGAGCGGGCCGCATTCGCTGGCGGCGGACGCGCGCGAGATCGTGGGCGCGTCGCTCGCCTTCGCGTTGTTGTGCGGGCTCGTCGCGGCGTTACGCAATTTTATCGTGCGGCGGTTCGTCTCGCCGCAAATCAAATAGGTCACCGACCAGACAAAAGGCGCGGGGGCGGCGCGTTGAGCCGCCCCCGCCGTGTTTCCGCGAGCGATCACCCAAGATGGGTGATATCGCGGTCCTTGGTCTCGGGCAGGAAGATCAGCGCCACGACAAAGCTCATCGCCGCGACCACGATCGGATACCACAGACCCGAATAGATGTTGCCGGTGGCGGCGACGATGGCGAATACGGTCGCCGGCAGGAAGCCGCCGAACCAGCCATTGCCGATGTGATAGGGCAGCGACACCCCGCTATAGCGGATGCGGGTCGGGAACAGCTCGACCAGCCACGCCGCGATCGGTCCATAGACCATGGTCACATAGACGACCAGGATCACGAGCAGCAGCACCGTCATCGGATAGTTGATGTCGTTCGGGTCGGCGCTCGCCGGATAGCCGTGGCTCTTCACCGCCGCGGCGATTGCAGCGGCGAGATTGGGCGTATCGGCGGCGATGGTCTGCTCGCCGATCTGCACGCTCGCCTTGGTGCCGGCGGGCGCCGAGACGTTGTTGTAGTTCACCGACAAATTCACCAGCGTGGATTTGATGTTGTCGCAGCCGGTGGTGTATTTCTCGGTACCGGTCGCCTTGAACTGGAACGCGCATTCGCCCTGATCGGCGGTCACCGTCACCGGCGCCGCGGCGAGTGCGGCTTCCAGCTTCGGATTGGCGAAGTGCGTGATGCCCTGAAAGATCGGGAAATAGGTCACGACCGCGAGCGCGAAGCCCGCGAGCATGATCGGCTTGCGTCCGATCCGGTCCGAGAGCGCGCCGAACAGGATGAAGCAGGGCGTGCCGATCAGAAGCGCGATCGCGATCATGATCTGCGCGGACACGCCGGACACTTTCAGGGTCTGGGTCAGGAAGAACAGCGCGTAGAACTGACCGCCGTACCAGACCACCGCTTCGCCGGCGGTAGCGCCAAGCAGCGCCGCGATGGCGACTTTGCAATTGGCCCACTGGCCGAACGCTTCCGTCAGCGGCCGCTTGGACTGCTTGCCTTCATCGACCATGCGCTGGAACAGCGGCGATTCATTGAGCTTGAGCCGGATCCACAGTGACACGGCGAGCAGCACCGCGGAAAGCAGGAACGGCACGCGCCAGCCCCAATCGCCGAACGCCGCCTCGCCCATGGAGGTGCGGATGCCGAGGATCAGCAGCAGCGCCAGGAACAGGCCGAGCGTCGCGGTGGTCTGAATCCACGACGTGTAGTAACCGCGTTTGTTCGACGGCGCATGTTCGGCGACATAGATCGCCGCGCCGCCGTATTCGCCGCCGAGCGCCAGGCCTTGCACCAGCCGCAGCGCGATCAGCACGATCGGCGCGAGGATGCCCCAGGTCGCGAAACCCGGCAGCACGCCGATAAAGAACGTGCCGACGCCCATCAGGCTCATGGTGATGAGGAAGGTATATTTGCGGCCGATCATGTCGCCGAGCCGGCCGAAGATCAGCGCGCCGAACGGGCGCACCGCGAAGCCCGCAGCGAAGGCGAGCAGGGCAAAGATGAAGCCGACGGCGGGCGGCACGTTGGAGAAAAAATACTTCGCCAGAAACACGCCGAGCGTGCCGTAGATGTAGAAGTCGTACCACTCGAAAACGGTGCCGAGCGAGGAAGCGAAAACGACGAGACGTTCTTCGCTGGTCATTCCTCCCGCGCGTGGCGCATTCACTGCCATCGTGGTCATAGGCGTAGCCCCCTTGTCATGTAGTCGTAAGGGACCGCGCTGAAGCCGCATTACCGCGCCCCCGGCGCCGTCCCCGAAGTAACGTTATGCCCATGCCGGGGTACTGTCTGCCCGCAAGAGGTCGTAAGCCGAAAGTCGTGGGTCGGGCGGATGCTCACGCCACAGCCGCGGCACGGCAAAGTAGTGTGCAGTTAATGTTACTAAATAATTCAGCAGCAAAACTATCGCGTTTTAAACGAATTTCTCCTGCGCCTTCCATAGAGTGACCGGCGATACGCGTTTGCCACGGATCGCGCATGCGTCTGGTCCAAGCGATTGTGCTGTCTGGAGTCGCGGCCTCGCCCGCTTTCGCGCAACGGGCGCCGGAAATCGTCATTCCCGGCAAGCCGGGCGTGCCGGTTTACATCAACGGCATCGACGCTTCCTGGGGCGTGGTCGAGGGCGATTTCGGTCTCGACCGTCCCGGCATGGTGACGCCCACCGTAGTCTATCGGCCGGTCACGACCGTCGCGCTGCCGGTGGACGTCCCGGGTTATCATCCCAAGACCGGGAAGCGTCCCGGTTATGGCCGCCTGGAAATCATTCCGCCGCCGAATCGTCCGCTGCCGCCGCCGGCTCCGAGTTATTACCGCAGCTGGTCGAGCGGGTCGGCTTCCGGGCCGGTGACCGAATACGCCCCTTACTACGGACCCGATGCCATCGGCTTCGGAAATTCCTATGGCCAGCGCCGGCATTCGCCAAAGGCTGCGGGTCCAAAAGGTCCCGGCGGTCCAGCGCCCAAGGGTCCAAAGGGTCCATGAGTTCGCAGGAGTCATCAGGCAGGCCGCGTATCGGCCTGCAGTAACGGCCCCGCAATGGGGACAACCTCGGGAAGCAAGCCTGTAAGGAGTGTCATGTCTTTCCATCGCATTGTTCTCGTGGCCGCGGCCACGTTGTTCAGTATCGGTATGACGTCGATTGCGTCAGCCGGCTGTTGCGGCTGGGGCTACTCCGCTCCGGTCGCCTATGCCACGGTGGCCCCGGTCGGCTACGGCGGTTGCGGTGCCTGCGGTGTGCCGACGGCGGCCGCGGTCTACGCCGCGCCGGTGGCGCCCGCGGTGCCGGCGCCGATCGTGGTCGCTGCTGTAACGCCCACCGGTTTCGGCGGCCCGTGCTGCAGCTGGAACGGCTGCGGCAATTGCGGCTGGTCGGGTTGGAGCGGCTGCGGCAATTGCGGCTCGGTTGGCTGGAGCGGCTGGAGCGGCTGGGGCGGTTGCGGCAATTGCGGCGGCTGTGGCGGTTGCGGAGCGGCCGTCGTCTATGCGCAGCCTTCGCTCTATGTGGTCAATCAGGGCCCGGTCTATGCCGGTCCCGGCATCATGACGCCGTATCAGACGTATTCGCCGGAGACGGCCTATGTCGCTGCCACCGATTATCCCTACGTGCCGGGCTCGGGCTACGGCTACGGTTATGGAGCGGTGCCGCAATACGCGCCGTATTACCGCCATGCCTATTTCCGTCCGCGCTTTGCCTATCGCGCGCCGTATGTGCATGCGCGCTACTACGGCCCGGCGCCGCGTTACTATCGCGCCGCGCCGGCCTGGCGGCATTATCCGTGATGCAAGCGATCTCTCTGAATTGAAACTCTGCGAAGGCCCGCCGTTCGGTGGGCCTTCGTCATTCATGCCGTCGCGCGATCGGCGATGTAGAGCGCGAGCGCCGCGGCGTTCGACACATTGAGGCTTTTGATCGCGCCGGGAAGGTCGAGCCGCGCCAAGAGATCGCAGGTCGCCGCAGTCAACTGCCGCAGGCCCTTGCCCTCGGCGCCGAGCACCAGAGCGAGCGGCCTTCGCAATTGCGCCGCAGCGAGATCGTCGGGCGCGTTGCCATCGAGGCCGACGACGAGAAAGCCGCGCTCCTTCAACTCAGCAAGCGCGCGCGCCAGATTTTGCACGATCACGATCGGCACCAGTTCCAGCGCGCCGGACGCTGACTTCGCCAGCACGCCGGTCGCCTCCGGGCTGTGGCGCGCGGTGGTAACGATGGCGTTGACGGCGAACGCCGCCGCGGTGCGCAAGATGGCGCCGACATTATGCGGGTCGGTGATTTGATCGAGCACCAGCACGAGGCCGTCCGCCGGCAAATCCTCGATCGGCGGCGAGGGCAGGGGATCGGCCTCGGCGAGCAGGCCCTGGTGCACCGCGTCGGGCGTGAGTTGCCGGTCGATCGCATCCGGCCGCACCACCTCCGGCGCGATCGGCGGGGTGATGCCTTCGTCGGCCAAGCGCCGCACCGCATTCTCCGTCGCGAGCAGCCGGCGGAAACGCCGCGCCGGATTGGCGAGCGCCGCGATGACCGTGTGCCAGCCGTAAAGAATGACGGTGTCATCCGGTTCGCGACGATGCCGCGCATGCCGCTCGTCGCGGCCGCGTTGAGGCACGCGACGATGCCCCACGCGCGATTTCGGCTGCCAAGGCTTTGCCCGCATGCCCAAGTTCTGTCACGCGGCCAGGACCTTGGCAATTCAAGCCAATTTCGATTGACTAGGCGTCGCGGCCCAACCATATAGCGCCGTCTAGCGTTGTGCCCGCAAGCATGGTTGCGGGGGAGTGTCCCGAGTGGCAAAGGGGGCGGACTGTAAATCCGCTGGCTGACGCCTTCGTAGGTTCGAGTCCTACCTCCCCCACCAGTCTTCGCGCGCCAAAGCGCGCTGCGACTTGGCAAGCCGCCGGAAGCAAGCGATGACTGCCCCGCCGAAGCGCGGCGAAGGCGGGAGAAACTGCAAATGACCGGCCGTGACATGGCGCTGGCCGCTCTCGTCGCCGTCATCTGGGGGTTGGGATTTGTCGCCATCAAGATCGGCCTGGAGAGCTTTTCTCCGCCGCAATTGACGGCGCTGCGATTTCTCGTCGCCGCTGTCGGCGTGGTTGTGTTGCGGCGTCCGCAGATTTCCTGGTCGATGCTCATCCTGATCGGGCTGACGCTTTTCACCGGGCAATTTCTATTGCTGTTTTTCGCCTATGCGGCGGGCCTTCCTCCTGGCGTCGCCTCGGTCACGCAGCAGATGCAGGCGTTCTTCACCGTCATGCTCGCGGCAGTGTTCCTGGACGACGTTCCGGGCCTGCGCCAATCCATCGGAATGCTGGTCGCGTTTTGCGGTCTGGCGCTGATCGGACTGACGGTCGGCGGCGATCTCACCGCGCTCGGTCTCGAGCTTGCGATGCGCTACTGGTTTCCGCGCTCGATCCGCAGTCGCAGTCGATCTTTGCCGCGGCCGCGGCGGCATCGTGGCCGAGCCTTGTCGCAGTCATTTATCTTGGCGCGCTCGCGGGCGTGCTCGCCTATGCGCTGTGGGGTTATCTTCTGGCGCGCTATCCGACCGCGGCGGTGGTGCCGTTTGCGCTGCTTGCGCCGTGCGTCGGCATCCTGTCCTCCGCGCTCGCCTTTGGCGAGATTTTTACCCCGATCCGCTATGTCGGGATGGCGCTTATTCTCGTTGGTCTGGCCGTGGTTTTATTGCCCGACAAAATGTGCGCGGCAAAGCCGTTCAAGGGCCAAGAAACAGGGTGAAAAATATCTATCCCGATTGCCCGCAATTTTACGCGTAATACGCGGCCACAGCGTGGCGAATAAACCTTATTTTTAGCGTGTTATTTAAACTGATCTTAGACCCTGATCGGTAGTGTGGCGCGATACGGCGGGAGACAGGGCCCGTCGGCGAAAACAAAATTTGTGTTTGGGAAAGGCGTCACAATGAAAGCCGTCGTCAAGACGGTCGAGCCCGCCGATCGTGAGGCGCGCTTCGACCATATCCGGCCGCACTATCTCGAGGCGCTGACCTTGGTCGAGCGCCTGCATCGGCGTCTGCTCGATGTCATCAAGGACGAGTTCGACCGCCGCGGCCGCGCCGACATCAATTCGGTGCAGGCGCTCTTGCTCTA
>JASHOX010000305.1 GCA_030038415.1 Xanthobacteraceae bacterium | reverse complement strand
GGATGGCCGAGCACGCCGGCGGCGACGCCGGTCTCTTCGATCTCGGAATTGCGATACATGATGCCGCCGACCCAGCGCAGATCGACTTCGAGCGGACCGACTGGGCGGCCGCCGACGACGATGCCGGCCGCGGCGCCGTTGTCGGAGACGGTATCGAATATCTTGCGCGGATCCTGCAGGCGCGCGTCGACGATCTCGATCGCGGGCACGACATATTCGGTGGCGCGTAGCACATCGGTCAGGCCGATACCGGGCCCGCGCAGCGGCTTGCCAAGCACGAAGGCGAGCTCGACCTCGACGCGCGGCAGGCAGAAATTCTCATGCGGAATGCGCGCGCCGTCGGCGATCATCATGTTGTCGAGGAGGTGGCCGTAGTCCGGCTCGTCGATCTGCGAGGAGCGCTGCATCGCCTTCGAAGTCAGGCCGACTTTATGGCCGATGAGCTTCGCGCCGGCGGCGATCTTGCGATTGGCCACCTCGGTGGAGATCGCATAGGCATCTGCCATGGTGATGCCCGGCCAGGTCTTGGAGAGCTGTACCGCCTGTTTGCGATCCTTCTCCGCGGCGAGAAGGATATCGGCGGCTTTGTTGCGATCGGCATCGGACATCATGACGGCGAGGCTCCCTCTTTACGTGCAGCATCGTTGCCGCCATCCCAAGTTGCGCGCTCAACGCGCGCCGCAGGATGACCGGCCCAGACACTTAGCACATTTGCCGAAGAGCGAGGCGCGCCGGCCGGAGCGGAGCTACTGACAGGCGGCGCGCAACAGGACGGTCTCGACCGGACAGTCGGCGGCAGTCGGAGCCTGTCCGGAGACCCACAGTGAATCGGCGCATTTCTCCGCGGTGCGAACATCGAGCGGCTGGCCGGCGTTGAAACCCTTGGCCTTGCAGACGTTCGTTGCCGCCGTGGCGCAATCGGCCGCGCCGTTGCCGGCAACCGGGCAGGTTTGTTGAATTTCGATCACGTGCGACGGCCGCAATGCGTCGGCCGCGCTCTTCATCGCCTGCTGAGTGGCGGCAGCGGCATCCTTGGCGGCATCCGCCGACTGCTTGTTGAAATCGTCGAGCTTGGTCTGCTGCTCTTTCATCTTGGCTTTCCAGTCGGCGACGGATTGACCCCACCATTTGGAAAAGCCGTTGAGGAAGCCGCGCTGCTCGGTCGGAGGACCAGTCAGGCCAGGCGGCGGCGGTTGCGGCGGCAGCGTCAATCCCGAAGCCGGCGGTAGTGGGGGCGAAGGGGTGGAAGCCACAGCCGCGGGGGTCGGTTGCACACCGGCGGCGCTTGGCGTCGCAGGCGCCAGTTGTACGCCCGCGGCGCCGACGACAGGCGCCGGGCCGGTCTGGGCGAGCGCAGTCCCCGCCAAGATTCCTGCTGTAGCTGCGGTCATCACGATCACCGGCAGCCAGGCGCCGACGCGCGCTAACGCCGCCGCAACGTTATTGGCTAGGCTTGAACGATGTCCTGTCACGGCCAGTCCGGTTATGGCCAAATTTGGAGCCCGTCCTCATGGGCTCGGCGGGCACTCCTTGTACGCTGCGCGCACCTATTAATGCTGGCCGCCAAATTAGGCGCTACCATGGTCAGAATAACCGCATTGCAGCAGAAAACCAGTCATAAGAAGGGGTCGGCCGCCGGGCCGGCGGTCGGATCGCTTTATGATTTTAAATGATGATCCTCACGCCATCTGGCCCAAACAAACCAAGCACATCCGGCCAGCAGCAGAGCGACGGCAAGGCCGTCGAATTCGTGAAATAGCCGGCGAAAGGTGGGGTCGCTGTTCCAGCGCGCGCCCAGGACGTAACCAATGTAAGCGAGGCCAAAACACCACGGCCACGAGCCGAGAAACGTATAGACCTGAAACTTCAACATTGGCATTCGCGCCAGCCCGGCCGGAAAGGCGATGAAGGTCCGCACCACGGGAAGCAGCCGGCCGACAAAGACCGTGACCGAGCCGTAGCGGGCAAAAAACTGGTCAGCGCGATCGATCTCGTGTGGGCGTATGAGAACGTAAGCGCCCCAGCGTTCGAACGCCTTGCGGCCTCCGGTGGCGGCCACGTAGTAGGCGACAGTCGAGCCGACATTGCAGCCGAGCGCCCCCATCGTCGCGGCGCCGATCAAGCCGAATTGCCCGACCGATACCAGATAGCCGGCGAACGGCATGATCACCTCGGAGGGCAGCGGGATGCAGGCCGACTCGATGGCCATCAGGAGGACGACGCCGAGGTAACCGGCGGCCGAAATCACCTCGACGATAAAGGACACGACCGCCGAGATGAGCTGGTCAAGCATTGCTAAGCTGAAATGGTGTGGGGCAGATCAGCGCCGCTTGCGGGCGCGGCGGCCTTCGAGCACGACGATTTTGCGGCGTGGAAAATCCTCATGCAGCTTCTTCGGCACTTTCTCGGCGATACCCAGAAGCCGCTCGCGCCGGTCCATCTCCTTCCAGACATCCTCGGGGCGGATGCCTGAGGCGATCCACAGCACCACAAGATTATAGATGAGATCGGCGCTCTCCTTGACGACGGCGTCGCGGTCGCCGTGCATGGCGTCGATCACCACCTCGACGGCCTCCTCGGCGAGCTTCTTCGCCATCTTGCTGCGGCCCGCGCGCAGCAGCCGCGCCGTGCGCGACGTCGACGGATCGTCGTGCCGGCAGGCCAGGGCCGCTTGATAGAGCTTGGAAACCGAATCAGTCATAGTTCATCAGAATACCGCGATCTTGTCGCGATTGTGTTAATTGCAATGGTTCGCAAGAGGTTTCGGCTCCGGGCTCCCGGCTACTCATCCTGGGCCAAGAGGCCCGCATTCCCCCCGGCGGCGGCGGTATTGATCGTCATAACCTGCTCGGCCGCCAAGCGGCGCAAGTAGTTCGGACCCCCGGCCTTGGGACCGGTCCCGGACAAACCCGTACCGCCGAACGGCTGGGTGCCGACGACGGCGCCGATCATGTTGCGGTTGACGTAGATATTGCCGTGCGGCAACCGGCCGGCGACGCGTGCGACCGTCAGATCGATGCGCGAGTGCACGCCGAGTGTCAGTGCGGTGCCGTTCATTGCGATGTCATCAAGTAAAGCGTCCAGCCCGTCGGCCTTCCAGCGAACAATATGCAGCACTGGGCCGAAAACTTCTTGATCGAGATCAAGGGCACGGTCGAGCTCGATGATCGTCGGCGCCACGTAGCTGCCTTTTGCCGGCAAGGCCTTGTCCCAGCGCAAGCGCAGGCGGCCGGCGTGCGCCATGTCGGCGATCCAGCTTTCAAGCTTCGTCCTTGCATCGGCATCGATCACCGGGCCGACATGGGTTGCGATGTCGCGCGGATCGCCCAGCTGCAATTCGCGCGTCGCGCCGATCAGCATGTCGAGCATGCGATCGGCGACGTCGGCTTGCAGGCAAAGGAGCCGCAGCGCCGAGCAGCGTTGGCCCGCGGAGCGGAACGCTGACGCGATCACATCGTCGCTGACCTGTTCCGGCAGCGCGGTGGCGTCGACGATCATGGCATTGATGCCGCCGGTTTCCGCGATCAGCGGCACGATCGGCCCGGTCTTCTCGGCGAGCGCGCGATTGATCGTCTGGCCGACTTCGGTCGAACCGGTAAAGACCACGCCCGCGGTGCGCGGATCGGCGATAAGGCTCGCGCCGACGGCGCCATCGCCGGGGACCAGATGCAGCGCGTTCGGCGGCACGCCGGCCTCGTGCAGCAGCGCAACGGCCAGCGCGGCCGTGAGCGGCGTCTGCTCGGCGGGCTTGGCGACGACCGCGTTGCCGGCAAGGAGTGCGGCGCTGACCTGGCCGAGGAAAATGGCGAGCGGAAAATTCCACGGGCTGATGCACACGAACACGCCGCGGCCGCGATAGCGCAGTTCGTTGCTCTCGCCGGTCGGACCCGGCATCGGCTGCGGCGTCAAAGCGGTGCGCGCCTGCGCGGCATAGTGGCGGCAATAATCGGCCGCCTCGCGCAGTTCGGCGAGCGCGTCGTCGAGCGTCTTGCCGGCCTCGTTTTGCAACAGCGCGATGAGCCGGCCGCGGTTGAGTTCAAGCCGGTCGGCGGTGCGTTCGAGCGCCGCGGCGCGCTCTTCGACCGGCGTCGCCGCCCAGGCGGCAAAGCCGGCCGCGGCGGCCGACATGGCGGCGCGTACGATCGCGTCGTCGCCCTCGACTGCGCTGCCGATTTCCCTGCCGTCGATCGGCGAATAGACATTCCGTTCGATGCCGGGCAACGCGACGCCGTCGACAAGCGGCGCAGCCTTCGCGTTCGCCGACTGCAAAGTCGTCTCGGCGTCATGCACGTCGCGCAACAGCGCATTCAGACTCGTGCGGTCGCCGAATTCGATGCCGGCCGAACCAGGCCGCTCCGGCTGATAAAGGTCGCGCGGCAGCGGAATTTTGCGGTTGCGCGCCTGCCGCGGATCGGCGATGAAGCTTTGCGGACGCCGCAAGATTTCCGCGATCGGCACGCTCGGATCGGCGGCGACGGATACGAAAGACGAATTGGCGCCGTTCTCAAGGAGCCGCCGCACCAGATAAGCGAGCAGATCGCGGTTGTTCCCGACCGGCGCATAGACGCGGCAGGCCGCGTCGGGAAATTCGGCGACGAGCGCGTCGTAAAGCGCCTCGCCCATGCCGTAGAGACGCTGGAATTCGTAACCGGTAACGCCGCCGGCGTCTTCGATCACGCTGGCCACGGTCAGCGCGTTATGGGTGGCGAATTGCGGATAAAGCCGCGTGCGGGCGGCGAGCAGTTTCTTGACGCAGGCCATGTAGCACAGGTCGGTCATCGCCTTGCGGGTGAATACCGGATAATCGGACAGCCCGCGTTCCTGCGCGCGCTTGATCTCGGTGTCCCAATAGGCGCCTTTGACCAGCCGCACGGTCAGCCGACGGTTTGTTGCCGCGGCAACCTCTTCGGCCCAATCGATCACAGGCAAAGCCCGTTTTTGATAGGCCTGTACGGCCAGGCCAAAGCCGTCCCAGCCGTCGAGCGATGGATCGTTCAGCGCGGCAGCGATGACTTCGAGCGACAGTTCCAGGCGATCGGCTTCTTCGGCGTCGACGGTGAACTGGAGATCGCGGTCCTTGGCGAGACGGGCGAGGTCCAATAGACGCGGCGTCAGCTCGGCAAGCACGCGCGCGCGCGATGTAGCTTCGTAGCGCGGATGCAGCGCCGAGAGTTTTACGGAAATGCCGGATCGCGCCGGGAGCGCGGCGTTGCCGGCACTATCGCCGATCGCCGCGATCGCTGTTGCATAAGCGTCGAAATATTTTCCGGCATCGGCGCCGGTGCGCGCGCCCTCGCCAAGCATATCGAATGAATAGCGGAAGTCGGCATGACCGCGGGCGCGGGCGAGCGCCGCGTCGATATTCTGTCCGATGACGAAATGCGAGCCGAGGAGCCGCATCGCCTGCCGCGTCGCTGCGCGCATGGCCGGCAGGCCAAGGCGGCGGACGACGGTATCGAGAATGGTTTCCGG
>JASHOX010000304.1 GCA_030038415.1 Xanthobacteraceae bacterium | reverse complement strand
TGCTCGCGCGGCTCCGGCGCCGACAATATCCGCAATGTCACCGGCACGCCGACCGCCGGCATTGATCCGCAGGAACTCATCGATACTCGGCCTTACGCGCGCGAGTGGCATTATCACATTCTCAATGACCGCTCGCTTTACGGCCTGCCGCGCAAGTTCAACGTCGCCTTCGACGGCGCCGGCACGATCGCCGTGCTTGAGGACACCAACGACATCGGCTTCCGGGCAATCGAGGTGAAAGACGGTTTCGGGCTGAAGCCCGGCATCTGGTTCAAGCTCTGTCTCGGCGGCATTACCGGCCATCGCGATTTCGCGCGCGACACCGGCGTGCTGGTCGAGCCGAAGGACGCCTGCATGGTGGCCGACGTCGTGGTCCGCGTCTTCATCGATCATGGCGACCGCACCGATCGCACCAAGGCGCGCTTGAAATACGTGCTGGACGCCATGGGCGTCGAAAAGTTTCTCGTTCTGCTCGAGGAAAAGCTCGGCCGTAAGCTCGACCGCGCGGTGCCGGGCGCTGTGGCGCCGCGTCCCACCTTCGATCGCAGCGCGCATCTCGGCATTCACCCGCAAAGGCAGCAAGGACTGAACTGGATCGGCGTGGTGGTGCCGGTGGGGCGGCTGTCGGTCGCGCAGATGCGCGGTCTCGCCAATGTTGCGCGCGATCTCGGCGACGGCGATCTACGGCTCACCGTCTGGCAGAATCTGCTGATCTCTGGCGTGCCGACCGAAAAGCTCCGCGCTGCGCAGGAACGCATCGAAGCGCTCGGTCTCGCCATTACCACCAACGCTCTCCGCGCCGGCCTCGTCGCCTGCACTGGCAATACGGGCTGCAAATTCGCCGCTTCCGACACCAAGCGCCATGCCGAAGACATCGCGCGCTGGTGCGAGACGCGCGTGCAACTCGATACGCCGGTCAATATTCATCTCACCGGCTGCCATCATTCCTGCGCGCAGCACTTCGTCTCGGAGATCGGTCTCCTTGCCTGCAAGGTGCAAGCGAACGAAGACGACGATCCGGTCGAGGGCTATCACATTCTGGTCGGCGGCGGCTTTGGGCCGAACGCCGCGCTCGGCCGCGAGCTTTATCGCGACGTGACCGCGGAGGCGACGCCGCGAACCGTCGAACGCATCCTCAAAGCCTATCTCGCGCATCGCTCGTCGCGCGAGGAGACATTCCTCGCCTTCACGCGCCGGCACGAGATCGACGCGCTCAAAGCGATGGCCGAATTGGAACCCGCCGAATGAACATGACGCCGCGGCCGCCAATCCCCTCGTTCATCCCCGAATCGGCGCCGTTCACGCCGGAGCAGCGCACATGGCTCAACGGCCTTTTCGCCGGCCTGTTCGGGCTGGAGCAGGGCGTCACGCCGCTCTCCAACGCCGATGTCGCCAAACTCTTGCCCGGCCTTATCGGCGATGCGGCAGCGCCGGCACTGGAACTTGCCGAGGTTGATGATGGCGCGCCGTGGCACGACCCGGTGATGCCGTTGCCGGAGCGCATGAAGCTTGCCGAGGGCCGGCCGCTGCCGCGGCGGCTGATGGCGGCCATGGCGCAGCAGGATTGCGGCCAATGCGGCTATAACTGCCACGACTATTCGGCGGCTTTGTTCGCGCAATCGGAGAAGCGGCTGAATTTGTGCGTGCCGGGCGGCAAAGAGACCGCCCGCATGCTCAAGCAGCTTTATGCGGAGCTTGAGAACGCGCCGGCGGCGGAAGCCCGGCCGTCGCCGGCTGTATCGCCGCAGCTTGCGCCGCCGCCAGCCGCGCTGCCCGGTCGGTCACGCGACAATCCAGCCTACGCGACATTCCTGTCGCGCCGGCGCTTGAACAAGCCGGGCTCGCAAAAGGAGACTTGGCATATCGATATCGATCTCGCCGGCAGCGATCTCGATTACACCGTCGGTGATTCCTTCGGGATAATTCCCGCCAACGATCCGGACCTGGTGGAGGCGGTGATCGCCGCCATCGACGCGCCGCCGGACTTTCCGATCGGCAATCGCACACTGCGCGAAGAGCTTACTTACGGCACGTCGCTGTCGCCGGCGCCCGACATGTTGTTCGAGCTTATCTCGCATATGACCGGCGGCGATCGGAAACAGAAGGCGATCAAGCTTGCCGCGGGCGGCGACCCGGACGGCGATGCGGCGACGCTCGACGTGCTGGCGGCGCTGCACAAATTCCAAAGAGTGCGGCCCGATCCGGAAGCCTTTATCGAGGCGCTCGATCTGCTGCAGCCGCGGCTCTATTCGATCTCGTCGTCGCTGAAATCCACGCCAGGGCGCGTCTCGCTCACCGTCGATGCGGTGCGCTACGACATCGACAAGCGCACGCGTCACGGCGTCTGCTCGACCTTCCTTGGCGGCCGCATCGCGCCCGGCGACAAGATCAAGGTCTATGTTCAGAAGGCGCAGCATTTCGCTTTGCCGGCCGACCCGGCGACGCCGATCATCATGGTCGGGCCCGGCACCGGCATCGCGCCATTCCGCGCCTTTCTGCATGAGCGGCAGGCCGTCGGTGCGCCGGGGCGCAACTGGCTGTTCTTCGGCCATCAACGCAGCGCTTACGACTTTTTCTACGAGGAAGAGTTTGACGCCATGCGTGCGGCCGGTCTGTTGACGCGGTTGTCGCTGGCATGGTCGCGCGATTCCAACGAGAAGATCTACGTGCAGCACCGCATCCGCGAAGCCGGCCGCGAGCTGTGGTCCTGGATCGACGACGGCGCGCACGTCTATATCTGCGGCGATGCGCTGCGCATGGCCAAGGACGTCGAGCTGGCGTTCGTCGACGTCATCGCCACGCATGGCGGCAGGAACCCAACCGACGCGATGAAAGTGCTGAGCGAGCTGAAAGCCGGCGACCGCTATCAGACCGACGTTTACTAGGAGATCGTCCGCTCGTGATCGTCGAACGCAATAAAGCCGCAACACCGCCAGGCATGGCGGCATTGTCCCGCCTGCCGGTCTTTTTTGCGCTCGACGGTAAATGCGCCGTTGTCGCGGGCGGAACCGCGGCCGCGGCATGGAAAGCCGAGTTGCTTTCGGCGGCGGGTGCGCGGGTCGAGGTCTTTGCGGCGGCGCCGAGCGAGGAGATGCGCGCGCTTGCCGGCACGCCGCCACGCGGGCCGATCGCGATACACCAACGCGACTGGGCGACCGCCGACTTTGCCGGCGCCGCGATTGCCGTCGCCGATTGCACCGACGACGCGGCGGCTGCGGAATTCGCGGCAGCCGCCCGTCGTGGCGGCGTGCCGGTCAATGTCATCGACCGTCCGGCATTTTCCGATTTCTCGTTCGGCGCCATCGTCAATCGCTCGCCGCTGGTCATCGGCATTTCCACCGACGGCGCGGCGCCAGTGTTCGCACAGGCGGTCCGCGCCAAGATCGAGGCACTGATCCCGAAGGGTTTTGCGCGCTGGGCGGAAGCCGCGCGCGCCTGGCGGCCGCGCCTGCAGGCGCTGGCGCTGCCGTTCCGCGATCGGCGCAACTTTTGGGAAAGATTCACTGCTCGCGCTATTGCCGCGCCTGATCGGGCGCCGACCGATGGCGATCTTGATTCGCTCCTCAAACCGTCGGCCGCGCGCGAAGCCGGTTCGGTCATCGTGGTCGCCGCCGGTCCCGGCGATCCGGAATTATTGACGCTGCGCACCGTGCGCGCGCTGCAATCGGCCGACGTGATTTTGTTCGACAAATTCATCGCCGCCGACGTGCTCGATTTCGCGCGTCGCGAGGCCAAGAAAATGCTGGTCGAGACAGCTGCACGCGGAGTATCCGGCCGCCAAGACGACGCCGGTATTTTGATGCTCTCGCTCGCGAGAGCTGGTCGCCGGGTAGTGCGGCTCAAGAGCGGCGATCCGATGGCTTCCGGCGCTGCCGAGGAAGAGGTCGCGGCCTGCCGCGCCGCGGCGATCGAAGTCGAGGTCGTCCCCGGCATAAGCGCGGCGCAGGGCGTCGCGAGCCCGTCGGCGGATGCACCGGCGGCGGACGCCGAAACGTCGGCAAATCAAGAGGCTTTTGCCCAACGCGCGCATGAAATACCGCCCGCGCAGCTGCGCTAAATCACAACAATTGTCAGTAAGGAATGGGTTGCGGAAGCCCACCCAAGCCGCCTATTTACCCCTGCATGGACACCGTCACCGCACCGCCCGGCGCTGCGAGCCGCCCGCATTTGCCGGAGCCGCACGCGCATATTATTGAGGCGCGACTGACCAAGATCGAGGACGTCGCCCGCGACACCAAGCTCTATACCTTCCAGCGCGCCGAGGGCGGGCCGCTGCCACCTTACAAGCCGGGCGCCCATATCGATCTGCATCTGCCCAATGGGCTCCTTCGCCAGTTTTCGCTGGTCGTGCCGAATTCCGATCCCGAGAGCTACGTCGTCGGCGTCAAGAAAGACGCCAATAGCCGCGGCGGCTCGCGCTACATCATCGAGGAGATGAAAGTCGGCGACCGCATCAAGATCAGCGCGCCGCGCAACAATTTTCCGCTCATGGAAAACGCCGAGCATGTCGTGCTCATTGCCGGCGGCATCGGCATCACGCCGATCTGGTGCATGACGCAGCAGCTCATCGCGCTCAATCGGCCGTGGACGCTGTATTATTCGTGCCGTTCGCGCGACGACATGGCGTTTCTCGAAACGCTGCAGACGCTCGATCCGCAAGCGGTGCATCTGCATTTTGACGACGAGGCCGACGGCAAGTTCCTCGATCTCGCCGCCGCCATCGCCGGCGCTCCGGCCAACGCGCATTTTTATTGCTGCGGCCCCAATCCGATGCTCAAAGCCTTCGAGACGGCGGCGGCGAGCCGGCCGCACGGCAACGTCCACGTCGAATATTTCACACCGAAGGAAGAGGCTAAAGCCAACGAACTGGGCGGCTTCTGGGTCGAGCTCGCCCGCTCCGGCGAGGAATATTATATCCCGCCGGGCAAGAAGGTGCTCGAAGTATTGTTCGATTCCGGCGTCGACGTCGACTATTCCTGCGAGCTCGGCATCTGCGGCGCCTGCGAAACCCGCGTGATTTCCGGCGAGCCGGTGCACCATGATGCGGTCTTGAGCGAAGAAGAGCAGGCGACCAACGAGAAGGTCATGATCTGCTGCTGCGGCTGCAAGAGCGAGCGGCTGGTGCTGGATATGTAAGCCGGGGTGACGCCATCGCGTAGCCGGATTATAACGGCCGCATGGACGTGCCCGTTAAACCCCGCACCATAAAGCAGCCCGCCGCGAAGGAGCGGCAAGACCTGCGCACCTGGATCGCGCAATTGCGCGCGGCGGGCGAATTGCAGGATATCGCCGGCGCCGAGCGCGAGAAGGAAATTGGCGGCATCGTCGATATCTACCAGCGCAAGATCGGCAACAAGGCTGTGCTGTTCGACGATGTGCCGGGCTATCCGCGCGGCCACCGCATCCTCGCCAATATCCTGACTTCGGTGCGGCGCATCGCCATCACGCTCGGGCTTGATCCCGACACGCCGACGGTCGAGCTCGTGCACTATTGGCGGCGCTATATGAAAGAGAGCAGGGCGATCCCGCCGGTCACGGTCAATACCGGACCGGTCATGGAGAACGTGAAGACCGGCGGCGAGATCGACATTTTCAAAATTCCGGTGCCGCGCTGGCATGAGCATGACGGCGGCTATTACATCGGCACCGGCGACATGGTGATCATGCGCGATCCGGATACCGGCTGGATCAATTACGGCGCCTATCGCGTGCAGGCGCACGAACGCAACGTGGCGACGGTGATGTGCTCGAAGGGCAAGCACGGCGACATCATCAAACGCAAATATCACGAGCGCGGCGAGCCGTGTCCGATCGCGGTGGTTGCCGGCATGCATCCGGCGCTGTTCATGGTCGCGGGCCTGGAAATCCCGTATGGCCGCAACGAATACGACGCGGCCGGCGGCCTGATCGGCGAACCCGTCGAAGTCATCGCCGGGCCGAAGACCGGCCTGCCGATTCCGGCACATGCCGAGATCGCCTTCGAGGGCTTCATTCATCCGAATGATTTGCACGACGAGGGGCCATTCGGCGAATGGACCGGCTATTACGCCGGCGGCTTGAAGCAGGAGCCGGTCATCCGCATCGCGACCTTCATGCACCGCAACGATCCGGTGCTGCTCGCCGCCATCCCCGGCATTCCGCCGGACGACGATTCGTTTTATCGCGGTACCTATCGCTCCGGCGCGGTGTGGAACCAGCTCGAGGCCGCGGGAGTGCCCGAGGTCAAAGGCGTCTGGGCGCATGCCGCGGGCGGCAGCCGGCTCTGGCTCACCGTTTCGATCAAGCAGCAATATGCCGGCCACGCCAAGCAGGCGGGGCTGATCGCCTCGCAATGCCACGCCGGTGCTTACGCCAACCGCTTCGTGGTGGTGGTCGATGACGACATCGATCCGACCGATATCGACAGGGTCGTGTGGGCGATGTGCACGCGGTTCGATCCGCGCGAAGGCATGGAAACGCTGCGCGGCTGCTGGTCGACCGTGCTCGATCCGATGGCTTACGGCGAGGGCGATCCGCGCAACGCACGCATCGTCATCGATGCCTGCAAGCCGTTCACGCGCCGCGACACGTTCCCGGTCGTGGTGCGCGCGAGCGAAGAGGTCGAGGCGCTGGTGCGCGGCAAATTCTCCGATGTGCTGCCGCGCAGTTGAGTGCACGATGAGCGAAAAATTCGACATCACGCTCACTATCAACGGCCGCGATTATCCCATCCGCGTCGAGCCGCGCAAAACGCTGGTCGATGCCATCCGCGACGATTGCGGCCAGACCGGCACCCATATCGGCTGCGAGCACGGCGTCTGCGGCACCTGCACCGTGATCGTCGACGACGAGGCGGTGCGGTCCTGCTTGATGTTCGCCATCCAGGCTCAGGGCAAGAAAATCCGCACCGTGGAGGGGCTTGCCGACGGCGACAAGCTCTCGGTGCTGCAACAGGCCTTCATCGACAATCACGGCCTGCAATGCGGCTATTGCACGCCGGGATTTCTGATGCTGGCGACGAACGTGCTGGAAAAAAATCCGCACATCGGCGACGAGGAGTTGATCGACGCGCTGGCCTCCAATCTGTGCCGTTGCACCGGCTATCAGAATATCATCAAGGCGGTGAAGGCAGCGCGCGACGAGATGCGCGCCGTGTCGAAAATCACAGCGTGATCGCCGCCAGCGCCGCCTTCGCCACTTCGACGTCTTGCTCGATCTTGGCGCCGCCGGCGGCGACCGCGCCGATAACTTCGCCGCCGACCTCGATCGGAAAGCCGCCCGGCACATTGGTGAAGTCGCCCATGCGCACCGCCATCGACAGCGCATTCTCCTCCGGCGCATAGCCGGTAGGCAGCCGCTGCGACGCCGCGGTGATGGCTTTGCGTTGCGTGGTGATGATCGAGAAATGCCGCGCGCCGTCCATCATCAGAAAGCCGATCAGCCGGCAGCTGCCGTCGACCACGGCGAGCGAGACCTTGCAGCCCAGCTCGTTGGCCTTGGTCACGCCGGCCAGCAGCATTTTCAGGCTTGCTTCGTGGGTGAGCCGGTGAGTAGGGACGAAATCCGCCATGCGAAACTCCGCTGCCGCAAAATCGATCGCCACCACATGACACAAAATCGGCAATGCTGTTAGTGTCCGCTCCGTCTGGAGGCAGGAAAGGGTACGCAAGCGTGAGCACGGAAGCTTTACCAACCGAATGGGATCGTGAGGCCGATATTGTGGTGATCGGGTCAGGCGCGACCGGTATGCCAGCCGCGATCGTGGCGCGCGAAGCCGGCGCGTCGGTGACCGTAGTCGAAGCGCAGCCGCATATCGGCGGCCACGCCATCGTCAGCGGCGGCAACCTGCCGCTCGGCGGCGGCACCAGCTACCAGAAGAAATACGGCATCGAGGATTCGCCCGATCTGTTGTTCCAGGATCTGACCGACTGGTCGGTCGTCGAGACCAACGGCTTTCCGCCCTACCGCTATAACGACCGCGAGATCATCCGCGCTTTCGCCGACAACAGCGTGCCGGCCTTCGACTGGCTGTTGGCGCATGGCGTGAAGGTGATCGACCGGCCGCCGAACAAGGTCGGCCACGAGATCGGCGTTTCGGCGCTGCGCACAATGCAGATCGACGTCTGCGACTGGCCGATGGTGCATACCGGCGGGCCGGCCGATCCGGGCGACGACGAGATCAGAGCGGGTGCCGGCCTGATGCGGCCGCTCGAAGCGGCGGCGCGCAAGGCCGGAGTCGACATCCTGCTCGAGCACCGCATGACCGCGATTCACCGCGACACTGCAAACTCCGGCCGCGTCTGCGGCATCGCCGTCGACGCCAAGGGCAAGAAACTCGACATCCGCGCCCGCAAAGCCGTCATTGTCGCTACCGGCGGATCGACCGGAAACGTCAACTTCCGCCGGATGTTCGACCCCCGCCTGACGGAAGAATATTGCGGGCTCGCCGGCATGCCGTGGTCGGATCAGGACGCCAGCGGCGAGATCGCGGCCATGGCGGTGGGCGCGGCGCTGTGGGGCCTGTTCAACTACACCGGCGAATTCGGCTCCGGTATCACCAAGCCCGGCGCGATCGGCTGCCAATACGGCTATGTGAATGTGCGCTGGCATCCGGGCAGTGAAGTGTTCGAGCGCGCGCGCGCCATTGGATTGCCGGTGAAGGACTGGCAGAACGCCATCCTGGTCAACATGCTGGGCAAACGCTTTTATGACGAAACCGCCGGCCATTTCAATTACAACACCTATCAGAGCACCAACCCCTACGACCCCTACAGCTACCTCAACGCCAAGAATCAAAAATACGATCCGAGCAATTTCATCAACGCCGCGCTCGCCGGTATTGGCGACGAACACAATGGCGGCGGCCCGATCTGGGCGATCTTCGACGCCGAAGCCTGCGTGCGCGAGAAATGGATTGCGCAGCCGCCGCATGTCGATGTCGGCGCCGGCTTCTTCTTCACGGCCGGCAGCCTCGAGGAACTGGCCGGCAAGATCAAAATGAAATACCAGCGCGTGCCGATGCCGCCGCAAAACCTCGCCGCCACGGTCGCGCGCTATAATTCATTCGTCGACGCCGGCAAGGATACCGATTTCGGCAAGCCGAACCCGCTCCACAAAATCGCCAAGCCGCCGTTCTACGCCGCCTGGGCGACGCCGGT
>JASHOX010000303.1 GCA_030038415.1 Xanthobacteraceae bacterium | reverse complement strand
TCACCGCCAACCGACGCGCCAGCGCAACGATGGCTCTTTTCATGCCACGATGGCGAGCGATCTTCATCGCCCAGGCCTTGAGCCAGGACCATCTTGTCGAATGCAGCATGCTTTGGGGAGACCTCGGCGTCGATGGAGGAAATCTCCGCGACCGTGAAGAAGAACGCCGAGAGCGGCTCATTGGCGTTCTTTAACATTTCCGGCTTGAAAGGCGATCCAATTTCTGGATCGAGAGGCGTCGGTCGTCGTCAGCTTCAAAGAATCTCCTTTACCGGATATCAAATCCGAAGAATTTACGTTATCCTGAATGCAGCGTCGGAAATTCAACGTCAGTGGGGAACGACATGACGATGACCGATGTGGCTCTCTGGATCATTTTCGCAGCGTTGATCGCGCTGGTGCCGATCGGTTGCATACTGACTCGGCCAACAAAAAAATGAGTTCTGCCGAACGACGGCGAATCAGCCGGTTGGACTTGGCAAGGGCCCGACGCTGGAAAGTTGGCGGGGCAGGCTTAGATGGAGGTAGGCCGAACCTGCAGCACGCGCTGCAGGAGAATTGCTCATTGTCGCGTCGTCATCAGCCTACCGAACGTGATCGGTTCCGGCACGACCATGCAAGGGTTGCGCTGCTTTCTGGGTTGCTCGTCGTCTAATCGAGTGCGGAGCGCGTCAGATTGTACTAAAGGCTCTTCGGATAGACATTGCGGCTGGGGCTACATCTTAGAAGTCGTTAATAGCCTGGCGAGGAAACAATGTTTTTCGCGTTCCGCCCTCCACCGCGATAGGTTTTTTCCGCCAACAGGGGTCAGAGTGTACGATGCAAGGCCGCCGTCACGTTGAAATCCGCAGCCAAAGGCGCCTGTTCGACGATTTCTTCAAAATCGATGAAGTGATCGTCTCGCATCAGCAGTACGACGGTACGATGGGTGCGGACCAGCGGCGGCTCGTGTTCGAGCGCGGCGACGCCGTCGCCGTGCTGCTGTTCAATATTGATACCCGTTCGGTGGTGCTGGTCGAGCAATTCAGGGTGCCGGTCCTGATCGGTCGCCGTCGCGATGATCCGGCGACCACCGACGGCTGGGTCACCGAGGTGATGGCCGGCATGATCAATCCGGGGGAGGCTGCCGAAGAGGCGGCCGTTCGCGAAGCATTAGAGGAGACCGGCTATCGGATCGAAGAACCTGAGTTGATCTGCAAATTCCTGTCATCACCGGGCTGCACATCGGAACGAATCTTTCTTTATTTTGCCAAAGTCAGCGAAGCGGCAAGGTCCGGCAAGGGTGGCGGCCTCGGCGACGAAGATGTCAGAGTCGTGCAGATCAATGCCGCCGATTTGTTCGATCGGCTGGCGAAGGGACAGATCGACGATCCGAAACTCGCCATTGCCGCCTGCTGGTTGCACGACAACATGGCGCGCCTATCGGCGACGACTTAAGTTACCGACCGCTCGGCGTGCGCACGCCGATCCAGGAGTCGCGCACCTGTTGATAGTGCACCATCGGATCGTAGATCGAGACTGGAAGTCTTAATTCCTCCGCCGAAAGCCGGCCGACCGCGGCAAGCAGGCTATACGAGGCGACGACGCGGTCGTGCTGCGCGACGATCAGATTTTGGCGGGCATTGACCAGAGCCTGCTCGGCATTGAGCACGTCCTGTGTCGTGCGCTGGCCGGCCAAGGCTTCGTTGCGCACGCCGGTCAGCGCTCGCGCGGCGGCGTCATTCTGGCGTTCGGCGGCCTCGATTTGCGCCTTCGCCGCTTGCAACTGCCCCCACGCCTGAACGGTGTCAGCGCGGGTCTGATCGCGCACCTGATCGACGCTGAGCCGTTGTTGTTCGACATTTTCCTTGTTCGAACGGATGTTAGCGTATTCAGCGCCGCCTTGGTAAAGCGGCACTGACAGGTTCAGCATCACCGTGTCGGTGTATACTTTCGGAGTGGTGATGTTGGGAAAGATCTGCTGTTGCACGTTGTACTGTCCGGTCAGCGTCGGCCATAGTGCGCCTTCAGCGATCTTGACTTGCAATTGCGCAACATCGACTCCGTATAGGGCTGCAAGTACGTTCGGGTTTTGCCCCGTCGCGACGCCGATCGCTGCGTTCAGCGTCGAGGGCGCTAGCCGATCGACGGCCGAGGCCGGAGCGAGGTTCGCCGGCTCGTCGCCAATGATGCGCCGATAATTGGCTCGTGTCGTCATTAGCGTCGACTCGGCGGCGTGCATGGTGGCCTCGCCCGCCGCCAGTTGCGCTTCCGACTGCGCGACGTCGGTATCGGTCACTTGGCCGGCCGCGAAGCGGTTTCGGGTGTCCTGCAGCGTACGCTGCAGGACACGTACATTATTCTGTTGGACCTCGAGGTTTGCGCTGTCGCGCGAGACATCCATATAGACGGTTGCAGCGGCAAGCAGCACCGATTGCTCCATGACGCGTAGCGTCTCACGCGCGGCGGACACCTTGCTTTCCGCCTGACGGACGCTATTGGCGGTTCGTTCGCCGTTGAAGAAGGTTTGCGATGCCGTGGCGCCGACCGAGTAGGGCGTCGTTAGACCTCTGTCCTGGAAGGCGGCGCCGGTTGGCAATATCGGCGGCGTCGGGGGGATGATGTTCTTGGTATCGGTATATTGCCGTCCAACCGTTGCGTCAGCGGTGATGGTCGGGCGGTAGCCCGACAGCGCTTGCGGTACGCCCTCGTCGGTCTGCCGGACAATGGCACGTTGCGCGTTGAGCTGCGGATTGCTCTCGTAAGCTCTGGCGAGCGCCGTTTCGATCGTCTCGGCGGCCGCCTCACGCGGCGCGGCGACCGTGAGCGCAATGCCAATCGGGACTACCACCGCGAGCGCCCGCGTAATCAGTCCCCAGGACGGGTTTCGCCGCACGCTTGGAGCCATAATTTCACTCGCCACCGTCAGCCCCAATTCGACCGGCAGCGACCTTAACGTGCGGACTTTTGCCTTACAAGTTTACCGCCGGATCGGAACGCCTGGCATGCGCGCGCCGCGCCAGCAGCCGCAATTCGCGCAACCCGAACATCAGTGTGGCAAGAATGAGTGGGAGAAAAAAATCAAGCACGCGGAAGATCAGGAGCGTCGCGAGCAAGCCCTCGCGCTGATACTGCGGCAAGCCGATGAGTATCGCCGCCTCGACCACGCCGAGGCTGCCGGGCGTGTGACTGACCGCGCCGAGCAGCGTGGCGAGGACGAAGACGACGACAACGGTCGCGAAGCCGACAGTAGGGCTGTCCGGCAGCAGCATAAAGATCGACAGTGACGCCAGGCAACGGTCGAGCGTGCCGATGCCGATTTGCAGAAGCGTGCGCCTCAGACTGGGCAGAGTTACGCGCCAATTGGCGCGGCCGACGATGCGTGGCTGCGCTACGAGCCAGATCAGGTAGCAGGCGATGGCAAACAAGCCTGATAACCCGATTAGGCGATTGACCCAGGGGGGCAGGTGATCGACGACGGAAAGAGCGCCGGGCGCATAGGCTACAGCACCGCCGAGTACAAATACATTGCCCAACCAGAACGTCATTCCGGTTATGAAGGCAATCTTGGCGATATCGACGGCGTTGAGGTCCCAAAACGAGTAGACCCGAAACCGCACCAGACCGCAGGTCAAGGTCGCAGCTCCGAGCGAGTGGCCGATCGTATAGCTCGTGAAGCTCGCAAAGGCGGCGACCCGCAGCGGAATTTTGTGCTTCCCGATCGTGTGCAGCGCGAACAGGTCGTAGCAGATGAGATTGGCGTATCCGGCGACCACCAACACTCCCGCAATCACGATGCGGGACGGTGGCTGCGCCTTGAGCGCGGCGATGACTTTGTCGACATCGATCCCACGCAACAAGTGATAGAGCGTAGCGATGGCGATGCCGACGATCACGAAGCTTATCGCAAAACTGATCTTGTTCCGGCCGACGCCGCGGACGATCGTCTGCGTAAAGGGAAACGATGCTGCTAGGGCCAAATCAGCTCCGTCGAACGAATCGCGACGGCAAAGTCCCATTCATTTGTAACAGCATTGTTACGCCCGGAACCCAATGCAGCGGCGGACTTTCGTGACCGTCATACGAATGAGATATGAAACCGTAATCCTCGCCCCATGCGATTCGAAAATACGCAATTCGAAAATGTGGCGGCCGCAGAATGCTGACCGAAAGCCCGGCGATGAAAGTCCTGGTCGCGACGGATGCGTGGCGTCCGCAGGTCAACGGCGTAGTGCGGACCCTTGGCTCATTGGCGCGTGCTGCTGCCAAGCTTGGCGTCGAGATCGATTTCCTGTCGCCGGACGGGTTTTGGACTTTTCCGGTGCCGACCTATCCGGGGCTAAGGCTCGCTATCCCGCGGCGCAAACGCATTGCCGAGCGCATCGAGAGCGCAAGACCGGACGCGATTCACATCGCCACCGAAGGCCCGATCGGTCATGCCGTGCGAGCTTACTGCATCAGAAATAATCGGCCGTTCACGACCAGCTACACGACGCGGTTTCCGGAATATATCTCGGCGCGTTCGCCGATCCCGCAGCAGTGGATCTACAACGCGCTGCGGCGTTTTCATGCCGGCGCGGCGGTCACGATGGTGGCGACGCCCTCGCTCATGGCCGAGCTTTCCGAACGCGGCTTTGGCAATCTCGGCATGTGGACCCGTGGCGTCGACGTCGATCTGTTTCGGCCGGATCGCGCCATCGATCTCGATTTTCCGCGCCCGATCTTCATGACTGTGGGGCGGGTCGCTATTGAAAAGAATCTGCCGGCGTTCCTCTCCCTCGATCTGCCAGGCAGCAAGGTCGTCATCGGCGCCGGGCCCCAGGAGGGAGAGCTGAAGCGGCGGTTTCCGGCCGCGAAATTCCTTGGCCAATTGGACAACGGCATCCTTGCCGCGCACCTCGCCGCGGCCGATGTGTTCGTGTTTCCGAGCCGCACCGATACATTCGGCGTCGTGCAACTGGAAGCGCTCGCCAGCGGCGTCCCGATCGCCGCCTTCCCGGTGACCGGCCCGAAGGACGTGATTGGCAATCATCCCATCGGCGTCTTGAACGAGGATCTTCGCGTCGCCTGCATGCAGGCGCTCTGGATCTCCCGCGAATCGTGCCGCGAATTTGCGCTGCGTTATTCCTGGGAGAACAGCGCGCGGCAGTTCATCGGCCACGCACGAAAAATCGCCACAGACGCCGCCGCCGAGACCGACATGGCGGTTCCGATCGCCGAAGCCGAGCCTGCCGCCGCCGAGCAAACGCTGGTGCCGGGTTGCAACACAAGGGTCACGCATGAGCACTCTGTCTGACACGGATTTAGACCATCAGATGGTCACCAAAGCCTATGCGCGGTGGGCGCCGGTTTACGACCTGGTCTTCGGCGCGGTGTTCGAGCGTGGACGTCACGCTGCGATTGCCGCCGCCGAGCGCATTGGCGGACGCATTCTCGAAGTCGGCGTCGGCACCGGAATCTCACTACCGCATTATTCGAAGGAGTGCCGGCTTTGCGGCATCGACATTTCAGCGCCAATGCTGCGCAGGGCGCAGGAGCGCGTCGCCGAATTTGGCTTGACGAACGTCGAAGGTCTATGGGTCATGGATGCCGAGCATCTGTCCTTTGCCGACAATTCGTTCGACGTGGTGGTCGCCCAATACGTCATTACGACGGTGCCGAATCCGGAAGCCACACTCGACGAGTTTGCCCGGGTGCTGAAACCCGGCGGCGAGATCGTGCTGGTCAGCCGCGTCGGTGCCGAGGCGGGGTTGCGGCGCTCGCTGGAGCACTGGTTCCAACCCGCTGCGCGCAAGCTCGGTTGGCGCACCGAGTTCTCCTTCGAGCGCTACTTGCGCTGGGCCGAAAAAGCTTCCGGTATGCGGCTGATCGAGCGCCGCCCCATGCCGCCACTGGGTCACTTCTGCCTGATCCGTTTCGGCAAGGATGGCGGGACCGAGCGTGCTCACGACAGCGAGCCGGTCCGCGCCGCGGGCTGATCGCGACATCAGAAAACCATTCAACGACAGTCACGCCACTGTCACGCGCTTATGCGTGCAACGGCAGACCTGAATCCCTGTCACAAGGGATTCATCGAATCGCCATACCCAGACTGGACGGCCGCAGGACGGGGAAACACAGCAAATGGAAAACTTTTTGGATGCTCTACGGACCCAGCGCTGGGACGATCACCGCTATTATCATCATAGCCGGATCAACCAATCGCTCCATTTCGTTAGCGCGATGAGCTTCCTGTTTTCCTACCTGATGATATTCAAGGACCCGGCGATTTCGGCGCTGGCCGGCTGGCTGGTGGCCATGACGACGCGGCAAACCGGACATTTTTTCTTCGAGCCGAAGGATTACGACGTCGTCAACAAGGCCACGCACGAATACAAGGAAGAGATCAAGGTTGGCTATAACCTCCGCCGCAAGGTCGTGCTGTTGACGATTTGGGCGCTATCGCCGCTGGTGCTGTTTTACAGCCCGCGGTTTTTCGGCCTGTTTTCGCCGGCCGCTAACAAAACCGAGTTCGTGCGTCATGTTGCGATCATCTGGCTCGGGCTGGGCATTGGCGGGGTACTGTTCCGCACTGTCCAGTTGTTCGTCATCAAGGACGTGCAAACGGGCCTGGTGTGGGCCACCAAAATTTTGACAGACCCGTTCCACGACATCAAAATCTATCACAAGGCTCCGCTCGCTTTGTTGCGCGGCGAACTCATCGATCCCGAGATCGGTCTGCACCACTGGGACGAGGACGACGCCGAAGAGCTGCCGCGGACCAGCTGATCGCAACTCGAACTACACCCGGTCCGGCTAATGCTTGCGAGGCTCACGCGGAGAGAGCAGCCGCTGCGTGATCATCTCCTTCAAGATGCCCCGTTTGATCGTCGTGTTGGTGAGCGCGGGGCTGCTCCACCACCAACCGTCATCCCGCATCGCCTTTGCTGCGGCGATCAAGTGCTCCATCACCGCCGCAAAGTCGGCTTCAGTGTAATTGAGACTGAAAGCGAGCCGCCCGGTTCCGGTCCAGGTCAGGGCCAACCCTTCGGCGCGCAGGTAGAACTGGAGCATCCAGTTGTAGCGCGACGGTTGCGTGTAGCAGACCGTCCAGATCGACGACATGTTGGCGACCGCGACCGGCAGCGCTTCCTCCGCAAAGCGAGCATTGAGCCGCTGCGCGCGCTCGTTCCATATTTCATCGAGACCGGAATAAATGGCGTCAGCCTGCGGCGTCTGCAAAAAACGCAAGAATTCGTTCATCGTCGCCATGACGTAAGGGTGCGAATTGAACGTGCCGCGGGCAAAGCAGATGTCGCCCGGGCGATCGTCGCGGAAGCGCTTCATCAGCTCGCTTTTGCCGCAGACGACGCCAATCGGCAATCCGCCGCCGAGCGTCTTGCCGTAGGTCACCATATCGGCGCGAACCCCGAAATAGTCCTGGGCGCCGCCCTTGGCGAGGCGGAAACCGACAAAAACTTCGTCGAAGATCAGAACAATGCCGCGCTCGGTGCAGACTGCGCGCAGGCGTTTGAGCCATTCCGCATAAGCCTCGCGGTCGAAATTCGCCCCGCGGCCGCTGTCGACGAGCTGGGAGTCGGTGGCGTCGGACGCATTGACATGCAGCGCCTGCAGCGGATTGACCAATACGCAGGCGATATTGCGACGCGTCCGCAATACGCGGAGCGTGTCCTCGGACATTTCGGTCAATGTATAGGTCTCGTGCGCCGGCACTGGATTGCCGATGCCGGGCTGCACGTCGCCCCACCAGCCGTGATAGGCGCCGCAGAAACGGACCAGATGCGAACGCTTGGTGTGGTAGCGGGCGAGCCGCACCGCCTGCATGACGGCCTCGGTGCCCGACATGTGGAACGACACTTCGTCAAGCCCGGAAATCTCTCTGAGGATCTTCGTGTTCTCGATGATCACCGGGTGATAGGGGCCCAGCACCGGACCAAGCTCGCGAACGCGGGCAATGCCACGGTCGATTGCTTCCTTGTAGAAGTCGTAACCCAGGACGTTGATGCCGTAGGAGCCGCTCAGATCGTAAAACCGATTGCCGTCGAGATCGGTGATGGTCACGCCGCCCGTCGATTGGACGAAGGCAGTCGAGGGAAGGTCCGCGCTGACCTTGCGACTGAACTGAAACGGTACCCGATAGGCATCGGTGAATTTCAGATCGGAAATGAACTCGCTTGCTTGGGCGGTGCACCGGATCGTTTCGGCGAAGCGGGCCTTATAGAGCGCGGAAAGCCGGACAAAACCATCGCGTCGGCGCGCGGCGACCTCCGCCGGCGCACCATCCGCGCAGAAAAAGCGATCCTCGCCATAGTCGTAAAATGGCACAAAAGCAGCGAGACGCCGTGCGATCCGCGAATGGCCGGCGAGAGATTTGTGCTTGGCTTGCGACAAAACAAGCCGCTTCTTCAGGGTCGCGACCGACGTCGCCACCGCCGCGGCGCCCAACCCGTAAAAGGCGAGACTCGTCGAGCCCCATGTCATCGAATCGCGGTGTAACGCGGAGATTTAACAGTCCCATGACGGTGCGGACGCAAATCCTTCGGATTTTCGAGCAGGAAGATATTAATTTCCTGCTGACCAACCGCATTCCGCGACGGCTGGCGACGCAATTCATCGGCTGGTTTAGCAAGATCGAGCAACCGCTCATCCGCGACCTATCGATCGCAGCTTGGCGGATGTTTTCCGACCTCGATCTCAGCGAAGCCAAAAAAGCCGAATTTCGCAGCCTGCACGATTGCTTCATCCGCGAGCTCAAGGACGGCGCGCGTCCGATCGACGGCACGGCCGATGTTCTGACCAGCCCATGCGACGCCATCGTCGGAGCCTGCGGCGCCATTAGGGGGACCCAGCTCTATCAGGCCAAAGGTTTTCCTTACGCGCTGGCGGATCTGTTGTGCGATCCGAATCTGGTCGTTGCGCATCGCAACGGCCGCTACGTGACGCTGCGCTTGACTTCGAGCATGTACCATCGCTTCCACGCGCCGCACGATGCCCGCATCGAGCGGGTGAACTACGTCTCCGGCGATACCTGGAACGTCAATCCGATTGCGCTAAAACGGGTTGAGCGGTTGTTCTGCAAGAACGAGCGCGCCGTGCTGCGGCTGACGCTCGCCCGGGGCGGCCACACCGTGACACTGGTGGCGGTCGCGGCGATTCTCGTCGCCAGCATCCGCCTGCACTGCCTCGAAGATTTACTGGACAGCGATTACCGCGGACGCAATGTCATCGCCTGTGACAGTGATGTTCACAAAGGCGACGAGCTTGGCTGGTTCCAGCACGGTTCGACCATTATCGTATTCGCGCCCGATGGTTTTGCGCTTTGCGATAATGTGCGTGAGGGCGCCACGATCCGCATGGGACAGCCGCTGATGCGGCTACCGTGAAGAGAAAACAAGTCGTATTTCTACCCAGCCTTCTTCAGCTCCGCTGCTTTCGCGTCATCGAGTTCCTTGGCGCGCAAGCAGGCGGGCCGACTGCTGACCCGTTGCCAATATTGCTCGAAGGCAGGGCGCTTCTCGATGGTGCCGAACATCATGCCGAAGCCGAGTTGCGAACCGACGACAAGATCCGCCGCAGTGAAGCTGTTTCCGACCAGATAGTCGGCGCGCGATACCGCCGTTTCCAGCACGGCCATAATTTGTGCGACGTTGCCATAGCCCATCATGCGCTCGCGGTCCGGGGGCGCGACGAAACCGAGCGCCTTGTTAGTGACCGCATACTCGACCGGCCCAGCCGTAAAGAACAGCCAACGGTAATACGGTGCCCGCAATTCGCTCCCCGGCGGCGGCGCAAGGTCGGCTTGCGGAAACGCGTCGGCGAGATAGGTGTAGATCGCCGCTGTCTCGGTCACCACCGTATCGCCATGCCGCAAGGCCGGGACCTTGCCCATCGGATTGATTGCGAGATAGGCCGGCGCCTTCATCGTCGAGGCATAGTCGAGCACCTCCGTCCTGTAGGGCTGGCCGACTTCCTCAAGCATCCAGCGGGCGATCCGGCCGCGGGACGTCGGATTGGTATAGAGAACGCGAGTTCGTCGGCCATTGTCGGTTCCTCTTCTTTGAGCGGGCGTTCGAGGTGAGGCGCGACTATGCGGCGGTCTTATTCGGCCGGCAATTCCGCCTGCGATCAATCAGCCGTGAGAATACGATACATCTCGGCGCTGTCGCGCGCCTTGCGTAAGGCCGCTGCAATCTTGGCGTTGCGCAGCTTGCGGGCAATGGAAGCCAGGGCGCCGAGCTGGTCGCCCGCGGCGGCCGCTTCCGGCAACAACAGCAGAAAAACAATGTCGACCGGTTCGCCGTCGACGGCATCGAAGTCGAGTGGTTTGCGCAGGCGCACCAGCATTCCAAGCGGCTTGGTAACCTGATGGAACCGCGCATGGGGGATCGCCACGCCGCTGCCCATGCCGGTCGAGCCGAGCTCCTCGCGCTTGAAGAGTTCGGAGAGGAGCCGCTCGGGCAGCACATCGACAATCGATCCCGCCTTGCGCGCGAGCTCCGACAGCAGTTTTTTCTTGTCGGCGGCGGCGACGTCGATGACGACGTTGTCCGCTGAAAGAAAATCCGGGATTTTCATGGGATTGCCGGCGCGCTCGATGCGGGAGGGGACAATAGTGGACCCATGGTCGGGAGGGATCAATCGGGAGCGCGCAATCGATAGCCTATACCGGTTTCGGTGAGGACATACTGCGGCCGTTCCGGATCGGCTTCGATTTTTTGTCGCAGCTGGCGCACATAGACCCGCAGATATTGGGCGTCCGTCAGATCGTCCCACAGCTCGCCGAGCAGGAATTTGTGCGTCAATACCTTGCCGGCGTGCTGCACCAGCACGCGTAATAGCTCGTATTCCTTGGGCGAAAGCTTGACCTCCTTGTCGCCGACCTTGACGATGCGCCGCACCAAATCGACAGAGAGATCGCCGACCCGGAAGATCGGGCGCTCGCCTTGTGTCTGCAGTTGGTGGCGCAGTGCGGCGCGCATCCGCGCCAGCAACTCGTCCATGCCGAACGGTTTGGTCACATAATCGTCGGCGCCGTAATCGAGCGCCTGGACCTTGCCGGCCTCGTCGCCGCGACTGGACAGCACGACGATAGGGACGCTTTCGTTGCGGGCGCGAATGGTGCGCAGGAGTTCATGGCCCTGCGCGTCCGGCAGACCCAAATCGAGAATGATCAAATCCGGCGATTGGCTCAAAAGTTCGAGCGCAATCTTGCCGTTCGGGGCTTCAAGCGTCTGATAGCCCTGCGCGGTGAGCCCCATGCGCAACAGCTTGCGGATCGGGGGCTCGTCGTCGACCACCAGCACTCGGAGCGGGGGCGCGGTCATGCGGCGGCGTCCAGCCGTTGTCCCTGGCGTGGGATCGGCAGATTGATCGTAAACATCGCGCCAGGGCGGTCGGAGCGGTTGGCGGCGACGATCGTGCCATGCATGGCTTCAACGAAGCCGCGCGAGATCGCCAGTCCAAGCCCGGTGCCGGCGCGAACCTGGTCGGTCTTTTGGGCGCGGTAGAACTTATCGAAGATATGCTCAAGGTCGACCGGCGGAATGCCACTGCCTTCATCGAGCACCCGCAGGCACACCGTATCACCGCTGCGCCACCCCTGGATGCGGATGGTCGTCTGCGGCGGGGCGTATTTTGCGGCATTGTCGAGAATATTGAACAGCACCTGCTCAAACAGCACGGCATCGAGTTGGAGCATGGGCAAATCCGGTGCCAGATCCAGCTCGACTTCGTGCCGCGCCAGGATGCGGCTGGCGCGGCGCAGCGCGCTGCCGACGATCTCGCCAAGATCGTGCAGCGCGACGTTTGGCGTAATCGCGCCGGACTCGAGCTTGGTCATATCCAAGAGATTGGCGATGAAGCGGTTCAGCCGTTCCGATTCGTCGATGATGGTGCCGAGCAGCTCGGCTTTCTCGTTCGCCGAAAGTTTTTCCGCGAGATCGCGCAGCGTCCCCGCCGATCCAAGCACGGCAGCGAGCGGCGTTTTGAGGTCATGGGAGATCGAGGTCAAAAGCGCCGAGCGCAGCCGTTCGGTTTCGGCGTTGCGCTCGACGCGGTCCATTTCTTCGACCAGCCTGACGCGCTCGATGGCAAGCGCGCCCTGGTCGGCGAGCGCGTCGAGCAGCCGGCGCTGATCCGGACTGAGCAGAGGCCCAGGCTTGTCGCTGTCGATGCCCATCACGCCGATGGCGCCCCGTCCGGTATGCATGGGCAGGAACAAGCGCTTGGCGCCGGGCAACGTATCCGAGCCGCGGCCGGCGACGCGATTGTTCTCCCAGGCCCATTTTGCGGCGGCAATATCGGCATCGTCGAGGATGTCTTCGGGTGGATAACCCGCCTTCACCGCGATCGTGCCGCGCTCGGGCAACAGCAGAACGACGCGTACCTTCAACATCAGCGCGGTCTGGTATGCGGTCGCCCACAGCACGTCGTCGAGCGTGCCGGCGCTGGCGAGCTTGCGGCTGAAAGCGTAAAGCGACTCCGTGGTGCGTGCGCGCTCCATGGTCGCGACCGCTTGGGTGCGAACGCGCGCGGCAACGCTGGAGACGATGACGGCAACCAGCGTGAAGAAGCCGAACGCGGTGACGTTGTGGGGATCGGCGATGGTGAAAGTATAAATCGGCGGCAGGAAAAAGAAATTATAGGCCAGCGCCGAAACTACGCTGGCGAACAGCGACGGCCATAGCCCGAAACGAACGGCAACCGCCACGACGGCGGTGAGAAACACGAGATCGCTGTTGGTCGGACCGATCGCCGCGCCGATCAGTTCGGCGATGCCAAGCGCCAAAGCGACGGCGACCAAGGCGGCGCCGTAAGGACGCGGGTCGAAGCCGTGGTCGCGCTCGGCCGGGCGCGTCGACTTTTTCGGGATCGGCTGGCCTGCGACCGTGTCGCCGGCAATGACGTGCACGCTGATATTGCCGGAACGGCGCACCAGATCGTGCACCACCGAGCCGTGCAGGATTTCGAACCAGCGTGTGCGCGCCGATTTGCCGATGATGATTTGGGTGACGTTATTCGAAAGGGAATAATTGATCACATCCTCGGCAATACGGTGGTCGCTCCCGGGCAACGTGATAGCCTCGCCGCCAAGCGCCTCGGCGAGCCGCAGGGTATCAGCGATACGGTCTCGATCTTCCTCGGTGAGCTGCAGTGCGCGCCGGCCTTCGACGTAAAGTGCGACCCACGGGCCATGCAAACGGTCGGCGAGGCGCTTGGCATAGCGCACCAGGCCTGCGGTGCGCGGGTCCTCGCTGATGCAAACCAGGATGCGTTCGCCCGCCGCCCACGGCCCCTGGATGGCATGCGCCTGCATTTCCGAGAGCAGCTGCTCGTCGACGCGCTCGGCGGTGCGGCGCAAGGCGAGTTCGCGCAGCGCGGTGAGGTTGGCCGGCGAGAAAAAATGCTCGAGCGCGCGCTCTGCCTGCTTGGGAACGTAGACCTTGCCCTCCTTCAGCCGCTGGATCAGGTCGTCAGGGGTCAGGTCGACCAGTTCGACGGCATCGGCGCGGTCGAACACGGCGTCCGGCACGGTCTCACGCACGCGCACGTGGGTGATCTGCGCGACAACGTCGTTGAGGCTCTCGATATGCTGGATATTGACGGTAGTGTAGACGTCGATGCCGCGACTCATCAGTTCTTCGACGTCAAGGTAACGCTTGGGATGGCGGCTGCCCTCGACGTTGGTGTGCGCGAGTTCGTCGACCAGCACGATCTGCGGCCGCCGTGCGACGATGGCGTCGAGGTCCATCTCGGTAAGCGACTGGCCCTTATATTCGACGTGCCGGCGCGGAACGATCTCAAGCCCTTCCAGCAACGCTTCGGTTTCGCGGCGGCCATGGGTCTCGACGATGCCGACGACCACGTCGTAGCCGTCTTTTCTGCGGGCATGCGCTTGCTGCAGCATTTCGTAGGTCTTGCCGACGCCGGGCGCGGCGCCTACGAAGATTCGAAGCTTGCCGACGCGCCCCTCTTCGCGGCGCGCCGCTTCGAGGAGCGCTTCCGGGGAGGGCCTGTTTTCAGAATCGCGCCTTTGCTCCGCCATCGCCGATGGATCTCAAGCTGTGCGCGTTCGTCGCATTATCCAGCGGTCAACCGATCGAGCGCAAGATTGAGCAGCAGGACGTTCACGCGCGGCTCGCCCAGAAGGCCGAGCCAGCGGCCTTCGGTATTGTCGTCGACGAGCTTGCGGATGCGATCTTCCGGCAGATTACGGGCCTTGGCAATACGGGGTACTTGGAAAAGGGCGGCCTCCGGCGAGATCTCCGGATCAAGGCCGCTGGCCGACGTCGTGACCAGATCGGCCGGCACCGGCATCGACGGGTTCTCTTTTTGCAGCTTGGCCATATCGTCCTTGACGCGGTCGATGAGCGCCTTGTTGGAAGGTCCGAGATTGGACCCGCCGGAATTGTCGGCATTATACGGCGCAGCGATCGTCTTGGTCGGATCTTTGGGATCCGGCGCGGTGGTCGCCGACGGCCGGCCATGGAAATACTTATCGCTGTCGAATTCCTGGCCGATCAGCGCCGAGCCTACGACCTTGCCGTCGCGCTCGATCATGCTGCCATTTGCCTGGTACGGGAAAATGACTTGGGCGATGCCGGTCATCGCCAAGGGATAGGCCAAGCCGGTGATGAGCGTAAGTGCGACCAGGACGACGATCGCCGGACGGATTTCGCGCAACATGACGGGTCTCCTTAAACCAGGTGCAAAGCGGTGACGACGACGTCAATCGCCTTGATGCCGACGAACGGAATGATCACGCCGCCGACGCCGTAGATCCACAGATTGCGGCGCAGCAACGCCGCAGCGCCGATTGGGCGATACCGCACGCCTTTGAGCGACAGCGGAATGAGCGCAATGATGATCAGCGCATTGAAGATGATCGCGGACAAAATCGCGCTCTCCGGCGTCGAAAGCTTCATAATGTTCAGCGCCTGCAATTGCGGATAGAAGGCGACGAACATGGCCGGGATGATGGCGAAGTACTTTGCCACGTCGTTAGCGATCGAGAAGGTCGTCAGCGCGCCGCGCGTCATGAGCAATTGCTTGCCGATTTCGACGATCTCAATGAGCTTGGTCGGGTTGGAATCGAGGTCGACCATGTTGCCGGCTTCACGCGCGGCTTGCGTGCCGGTATTCATCGCCACGCCGACGTCGGCCTGCGCCAATGCCGGCGCATCGTTGGTGCCATCGCCACACATGGCGACGAGCTTGCCCTTGGCCTGTTCGTCGCGAATGAGCCGCAGCTTATCCTCCGGCGTGGCCTGAGCCAGGAAGTCGTCGACGCCCGCCTCCGCGGCAATCGCCGCCGCCGTCATTGGGTTGTCGCCTGTGATCATGACAGTGCGGATGCCCATGCGGCGCAGCTCGGCGAAACGCTCGCGGATACCACCTTTGACGATGTCCTTGAGGTGGACGACGCCGAGCAGGCGACCGTCCTTGGCGACCGCCAGCGGCGTGCCGCCGGCCTTGGCGATGGTGTCGGCGATTGCGGTGACTTCGCGGACAGTCTCGCCGCTCACGCTCGGCCGCAGTGCCTGCACGGCGCCGCCCGCAGCGACAACGGCCGGCGACCCGTTGAGGAAATTCAAGATGGCGTCTACCGCGCCTTTGCGGACCCAGGACGAGCCGATCTCAACACCGCTCATTCGTGTCTGCGCGGAGAACGGGATGAAGCTCGCCTGCAGCTCATGCAGTTCGCGGCCACGAATGCCGTATTTCTCCTTGGCCAGAACGACGATGGAGCGGCCCTCGGGGGTCTCATCGGCGAGCGAAGCAAGTTGGGCGGCATCCGCCAGTTCCTGCTCGGTCACCCCACGCACGGGCTTGAACTCGGTGGCCTGGCGATTGCCGAGCGTGATGGTGCCGGTCTTGTCGAGGAGGAGCGTGTCGACGTCGCCCGCCGCTTCTACGGCGCGGCCGGACATGGCCAGCACGTTGAAGCGCACCAGCCGGTCCATGCCGGCGATGCCGATGGCGGAAAGGAGCGCGCCGATCGTGGTCGGGATCAGCGTCACGAACAGCGCCACTAGGATGACGACCGAGATGACGCTGCCGGCGTAGTACACGTAGCTCGGGATCGTCGCGGTCGCGAACACGAAGATGATGGTCAGACCGATCAACAGAATGTTCAGCGCGATTTCGTTCGGCGTTTTTTGCCGCTCGGCGCCCTCGACCAGTCGGATCATGCGATCGAGGAATGTCGAGCCGGGGGCGGCGGTGATGCGCACCCGGATCCAGTCCGACAGCACTTGCGTGCCGCCGGTGACGGCGGAACGGTCGCCGCCCGACTCGCGGATGACCGGCGCAGATTCGCCGGTGATCGCCGCTTCGTTGACCGAGGCCATGCCCTCGATCACTTCGCCGTCCGACGGAATCATGTCGCCGGCCTCGACCAGGACGACGTCGTTGACCTTGAGCTCGGTCGACGGCACCAGCCTAAAATTCTGGGTGTCGCCGGCAGCGGTAAGAAGCTTGGCCTGCGTTTCGGTGCGCTGACGGCGCAGCGTATCGGCCTGCGCCTTGCCGCGGCCCTCGGCCACGGCTTCGGCAAAGTTGGCGAACAGCACCGTGAACCACAGCCAGAGGATGATCTGGAACTCGAATGCGATATGGCCGCCGCCAACAGCGAGGTCGCGGATCAAGATCACCGTGGTCAGCGCGGTCACCATCTCGAGCACGAACATGACGGGATTCTTCATGAGCGTGCGCGGATCGAGCTTGACGAAGGCGGAGCCGACGGCCGGCACCACGATCTTCGGATCGAACAGCGCCGATACGGGCATACGCTTGCGCAGGTGTGAGGTTTCCATCGCGGTGACTCCGAGGCCTTAATTGGATGCGAAGACGGTGCCGGCGTGGATCGCGAGCTGCTCGACGATCGGGCCGAGCGCCAGCGCCGGGAAGAAGGTGAGGCCGCCGACAATCACGATGACGCCGACGACGAGGCCGACGAACAGGGCGCGGTCGGTCGGGAACGTGCCCGCCGAGGCCGGCACGAGCTTCTTGGCGGCGAGCGAGCCGGCAATCGCCATGGTCGGAATGATCATCCAGAAGCGGCCGACGCCCATGGCGATGGCGCCGCTGAGATTGTAGAACATCGTGTTGGCCGAAAGGCCGGCGAAGGCCGAGCCGTTGTTGCCGTCCTGCGAGACGTAAGCGTACAGGACCTCGGTAAAGCCGTGCGGGCCGGGATTGCCCATGGCGGAGACAGCGGACGGCACCATCATGGCGACTGCGGTCCAGCCGAGATACATCAGCGGCAGGACCAGGATGGCGAGCATCGCCATCTTGACTTCCTTCGCCTCGATCTTTTTGCCGACATATTCCGGCGTGCGTCCCACCATCAGTCCGGCGACAAAGATCGAGATGATGACAAAGAGCAGCATGCCGTACATGCCGGAGCCGACGCCGCCGACGATGATCTCGCCGAGCTGGATGTTGATCAGCGGGACCATGCCGCCGATCGCGGTCAGCGAATCGAGCATGGCGTTCACCGCACCGCATGATGCTGCGGTGGTGACTACGGTAAACAGCGCCGAACCGACGATGCCGAAGCGGGTTTCCTTGCCCTCCATATTGCCGCCGGTAAGCCCGAGCGCATTAAGAAGGTCGTTGCCGTGGGCTTCCGCCGCGTAGCAAGTGATGACGCCGGCAAGGAACAGAACACCCATCACGGCAAAGACGGCCCAGCCCTGACGCTGATTGCCGACCATGCGGCCGAATACATTGGTCAGTGCGGCGCCGAGCGCGAAAATCGTGATGATCTGCACGAAGTTTGCGAGGGCAGTCGGATTCTCAAACGGGTGCGCGCTGTTGGCATTGAAGAAACCACCACCATTGGTGCCGAGCATCTTGATCGCCTCCTGCGAGGCGACTGGGCCGAGGGCGATATGCTGCTTGATCCCTTCAAGCGTCGTAGCGTCGACATAGGGGCCGAGCGTCTGCGGCATGCCCTGCCAAACGTAGAAAAGCGCGATTACAACGCATAGCGGGATGAGGACATAGAGGGTGATCCGAGTCATATCGACCCAGAAATTGCCGACGGTGCGCACCGAGTGCCGGGCGAAGCCGCGAATAAGGGCTAACGCCAACGCGATACCGGTCGCCGCCGACAGATAGTTCTGGTGCGTCAGGCCGAGCATCTGCACCAGGTAAGACATCGTGTTTTCGCCGGCATAGTTCTGCCAATTAGTATTGGTGATGAAGCTCATCGCCGTGTTGAACGACAAGCCCTGCTCGACGGCGGTTTGTCCTTCCGGATTGAACGGCAGGTAGTACTGCACGCGCATCAGCACATAGAGAATGAGCAGGCCGCCGACATGAAACAGCAGCATGCCGACGGTGTAGATCAGGGCATGTTGCTCCTGGCGCTCGTCGACGCCGGCGATTTTGTAGATCGCGATCTCGACAGGCCGCATGATCGGCGAGAGCCAAGTGCGCTCGCCGTTGAAGACGCGCGTCATATAGGCCCCGAGAACCGGCGTGATCGCGATGACGATTGCGCAATAGAGTATAATTTGAGCCCAGCCGATGGCGGTCATGGTCGTTATTCCTTCAGAACAATTCGGGCTTGAGCAGCGCGTAGATCAGGTAGACGAGCAGGCCTACGGTCACGAGACCGGCAAGCGAATAGTCGAAGATCATGACGTTCTCCTCAGAGCCAGTCGCAGGCGTAGGCATAGGCGATTGACAGCGCGAAAAAGGCGAAAGTGATCGCCATCATAACAGCGTCCGTCATCGGAACTCTCCGAATAAAAATTCCCCGTGCGGCATGAGATGCCTCCTGGCGGCGCGCGGTCTTGATATGGATCAAGCTGGCGCAAATAAATCCCGCAGTTTTACGGCCGGATACGTGTCATTCTTGGCATAGGAATTCGAGACGGGAATGACGAAAAAAGTATAGGAATCCTATAAAGCCCGGCACACGGAGGACGAGTTCTAAACTCCCAAATGGTTGAATGATATTGATTATACCCCGGGCCGGCAGCGTCGGGGGATGAGGGCTGCCGAAGCGACCGGTTTGGACTAGTCCCACAAATTATAACGTTCCTCTACAACGTGGCCGCATGCGCTTGCACGATGTGAACGAACTGTGTTGCCACACCGAGCTTGGCGAAGGCCGCGGCCGCGAGCAGCGCCAGGACCGTGAGCAGGGCTGAAAGGTCCGTGCGCTTTTTGCCGCTTTCGGATTGGACCTCGAGAGTCCGTCTCATCGCCGCAGTCCTTCCATCAACATCAAGTCGCGTCTTCGCGGACTGAATTCCGAGATGGATGTGACCCCCGGCTCATATGAATTCGAGAGGATGGCGGAGATAATGTCGTAGGAACCGCATAAAGGTTGAAGCTCCGCAGTCGGCAAGTTCGGAGCGTGGAAAGGGTCTATTGATCAAGTGACATGAGTTACTTAGGGGTGAGGTCGACCTGGGATATCGCCCCGGATTGTCCCGGGATATGGTGTCGGCTTGAGGGTCAAAGCGATCGCCAGGGCGGGTCGGCCGGAGGGGGAATGAATAGCGACGATCAAAATTTGACGACGATATTGAATCACGCGCTCGACCGCGCGACGCAAAATCTCACCTTTGCCAAACTGCTCATTCAAGTTGGGCTCGATCCCAGCAACGTCACATGGCACGCGATATTCGTGCGGCTGATGGACGTCGCGGTCGCCCACCTCAATTTCGCGAATGCCTGCGCGCTGGTCGGCGCCGGCTTTTACGCGGCGACTTTGCTGATGCGCACGATGGTGCCGCTGCGCGTTTTCGGCATCATTAGCGCCTTGTTCTTTGTGGCCTATGGCGCGCTCGCCGGAGCGATGTCGACGTTTTTCATGTATTTGCTCCTGCTGCCGATCAACAGTTGGCGTCTGTTTCAGATGCGCAGCCTGGTCAAGAAGGCGCGGGTCGCCGCGCAAGGCGATCTGTCGATGGACTGGCTCAAGCCGTTCATGAACCGCCGCATCTATCGCCGCGGCGACGTGTTGTTTCGCAAAGGTCAGGTGGCCAACGAGATGTTCCTGACGGTGACGGGAAGATTTCTGGTGCGCGAAATCGGTATCGAGCTGCCGCCCGGGCGGCTGATGGGTGAACTGGGTTTTGTCACGCCCAATAACAAGAGGACGCAGACCGTCGAGTGTATCGAGAATGGCGAAGTTCTCACCATCACCTATGATCGACTGCTTGAAATCTACTTCGATAATCCGGAATTCGGCTATTTCTTCCTTCGTCTCGCCAGCGATCGCCTGCTGCAGAATATCGCCCGCCTCGAGGGAATCGTCGCGGCTGGAGCAGGCGTAGCAGATGCTGCCGCCGTCGCGCGTCCGGTGGAGTTGGGCGCCTTAAGCGACAAGCTTGGTGCCGAGTCCGAATCGATGCCGGCCATGACGGAGATCGACGCCGTCCGGCCCGCGAAGGATGCGCCTCCGGCGGCGGCGAAAGTGACTTTGCCCGACGTGATCGTGCCTCCTGCGGATGGTCGGCGTGCCATTGCGGTGAGGCTAGTCGAACGCTTCGCTTTATGGTCCGGCGTTGCAGGAATTATTCCGGTGCCGTTCGTCGATCTGGCGGCAGTCGGCAGCATGCAGGTACTCATGCTGCGGCGTATTTCACAGCTTTATGATGTTCCGTTTTCAGCAAACCGCGGCAAGGCGCTCATCGCCAGCCTGGCTGGCTCGATGATCCCGGCGAGCAGCGGGATGGGAGCCGCCAGCATAACCAAGAGCGTGCCGGTTGTCGGGACGGCGGTGAGCGCGGTGGTGATGCCGGCCTTATCCGCCGGCGCGACTTACGCAATCGGCATGGCGTTCATCCAGCACTTTGCTTCGGGCGGAACGCTGCTTGATTTCAATCCGCAAAAATATCGCGAGTTCTTCAAAGCTCAGAGGGACGCTTGGAGCGCTCGATCGGCGACCGGCCACGCTCGCGCTAAAGGCACATGTTCTGCAAAGGCCGAGCGATCAGCGCGATCTGATTCAAGACGTTCCAGATCGTTTCTGAATTGGCGCAGTTATTTTCGCCTTCCGAAATAGTCGAGCGCCCGGCGCCAACCAATCCTTATGGAGGCGCTGCCGATTTCTTATACCGGCTTTATATCGTTCTACCCCGCGCCATCTGGCTTCTTTACGTCCTTCGATTCCATCTTACGAAGCAGCGCCGAAAGGCGGGTTCGCTATCGTGAGGTCGCAGTGTCATTTGGGTCAGACCAAGCGGTTTTGCTTGATCGGCTGGATGAGGCGGTTCGCTTCGCGCCGCAGCCTACGCATGGCCTTGTTTCGAAGGTCATCGCCGGCGCGTGCACCCGCATTCCCGTGCTGAGTAAGGCGGGAAAGGCTGCCGAAATAGACCGCTTGGTGGAATCGGGCGCCTGGACCGACGCCACTTTGGCTTTGATCGAGCTTGAACTGCCGGGCTGGACGCTACGGCGGCTGATCCGCGAAGACGGGCAGTGGCATTGCTCGCTGTCCCGGCAGCCCAATTTGCCCATCGCTCTCGACGACACCGCAGACGCCACCCACGAGATTATGCCGCTTGCCATTTTGCTGGCCTTCCTTCAGGCCCGGCGCATGACCGCGGCCACTGTGCGCTCCGCCGCCTCCGTTCCGGCAGTCGAATCGGAACGGACGGAGTTCGTTTGGTGCGAAAATTTTGCCTGAGCGCCACGGTTTGCCATCCGTTTACGCTCCTATGCCGCCCTTATGAGAAAGTACCGCGTTCAATCTCGAATTCATATGGCCGAAAGCGCAGATTTGGCTCAGCCAAAACAACAAGAAGGAGAGGGCCCAATGAGTGTCCTTTCTGACGACTTCAGGCCAAAGCCGGGGGACGGCCCGGCCAAACGATGGCGGTTCTGGCACAGCCTGGCCGAGCGGCTCGATGCTCTGGCTGCCTACCCGACCAAGCACGCCGTTTCCGAACGGGAATTGCGCAAGGTCGACGACGACATCAAACGCTGCCGGCAACTGATGTTCAAGAAACCGCAGCAGAAGCGGCAGGCCAAACTGGCCCGGATAGCGGTCGCACGCGAGGCTCGGATCCGAGGCAGCTAGCCTAATCGGTAACCGAATTCGAATCGAGCTGGATAACGAAGAACAACGATGAGCGGCCTATTCAAAAATTCCGGTTTTGTCAGTTCCACTTCGCCGGAGGGCGTAAGGCTCGCTATCGCCAATTCCGGACAGAATTTCGAACTCCGCCGGCAACCCGGTGGCAGCTCCGGTAGCGTAGTCAAATTTCCCAAGCGGCCCGATCTGACCGTTCTCAGCGAGGCGATTCCGCTGTTCTACATCGCCCAAAACCAAAATGGATTCTGGGTGGCGCGCGAGGCCGAGGGCCGCTGCGGCGGCGTATTTCTCCTGCGGCGTTCGGCCGTGCGTTTTGCCCACCGGCAGAGCGCGCCGTCCGGCTGCGCGACGATGTTTCTCAACGAGGTGCTCGAACTCGACACCGAGAACGAGGGCAGCCGCCTCGTCGAGCCGCTGCGCAAAACAATCGACGTGCTGCGGCGCCGCTTGCCGCATCTTGCAGCCTTCGTGACGCTGGCACTTGACGAGTGGCGCAAGCTCCTCGCGCAGCTTTCGCGCGCCTTCGCCAGCGAGCGAAGAAATCGCGCCGCGGTCGAGCGGGAGCTATTTCGCGGACAATATACGCTGAACTCGAAAAACGACGACGATCTTCCAATCCCATGACGGCCGCCGAATTCTGTGTTGGCGCCGCGCCCAGCAATTAGGGAGAACTTACATGAAACAAGAACGATCATCGGAGCCTCCCTCGTGTCTGCAAAGTCCGCTGTTCATGGTAGGTCAAGATAGCCACGGCAATTGGGTGGTGCAGGATCAAAGCGGAACCCGCGGCGGTCTGTTCGTCGATCGTCTTGATGCACTGCGCTACGTGCGCGCCGAAAATGCAAATCGCACACAAGCCTACGTCGCGGTTAGCGGGGTCTTTGAGCTCGACATGTCGCGAGGCATCCGCATTCCCCGGCAACAGCCGCTTGCCGAGGTCCGACGCAGCAAGGTCGCCTGATTATCTTCTTGGCATCCGAATGACGGTCGAGCGTTAAAATGGTCGTCTCCCAATCGATTGCCGGCACTACAGTACTTTTGGACGCGATGATTCAGCTCACCTTTGCGCGGCAGTCGCATCGTATCGTCGTGACCGGGTCTTCGGCTCCGGACATCTATGCTGCACTATGTCGCCG
>JASHOX010000302.1 GCA_030038415.1 Xanthobacteraceae bacterium | reverse complement strand
ATTGACGTGCACGCCGGATTTCAGCCAGTTCGCGCGCAGCACCGGCGCTGCCGATTTGGTGATGACGATGACGACATCGGCTTCGGCGACGGCCGCCTCGACCGACGTTGCCGGCTGCGCGGCGACGCGGAGTTCGCGCTCGATGCGGCGCGCAAACGCATCGCGATGCGCGACGGTAGGGCTGAACACGCAAATGTCGGCAATCTCGCGCACCGCGCAGACCGCGGCGACCTGCGTGAACGCTTGGCGTCCGGTGCCGATGACGCCGAGCGTGCGGGCTTCCGGCTTGGCCAGGAGTTTGGTCGCCACGCCGCTCGCCGCGCCGGTGCGCATCTGGCCGAGGCGGTCGGCTTCGATTATCGCTTTCAAGCTGCTGTCACGCGCCGAGTAGAGCAGCACATGAAACCGCGCGCCGTTCCCACCGACAAAATAGGCCTTCAGCCCGAACAGCGATTGAGCACCCCAGGCCGCGCCCATCAGGTTGAAGGCGCTGCCGCCCACAGGCGCACGCTGCCGCGGCAGATTGACGGTTGCGGGATCGGACCAAGTCGCGAACAGGTCTTCGAGCGTGGCAATCGCATCCTTGACCGTGACCAGTCGGCGGACGTCGTCTTCAGTCAGATAGATCGCGGTGTCCGATTTGAGTGCACGGCTCGTTTTGACTTTGTCGTTCGGCGCAGTCTTCCCTTTAAGTCTCGGCTTGGCCTTGGCTTTCCTCGCGGCCGCGCTGACCTTGCCGACCTTGCCGCTCTTGCCGACTTTGCTCATGGCCCCCTTCGCCTCCGCGCGCGCGATCAGCGGCGCGGTCCCGAGCATAGTTGAGCTGGGGACGGTGGGCACGCCCGTCATATAGCCTGCGCGCGGAATTCCCCACCTGCTGGCGCTGGTCGGCGACCAGGAGTTTGAGATGTTCGCCTCGTCTTACGTGTGGAGCCGGCCGTCGCGGTCGCCCCCGCTGTATGGGCTCGGCGCGGGATTTGCGGATTTTCTGCAATCGACACGGCCAGATTCCGGCGGCGCGCCGGGAGCGATCGAAGCGACCCCCGCCAATCTCGCGGCGCTGGAGCGCGCCGGCGCGGAAGTGTACCGGGCGCGCGGCCTCGAAGACGATGCTGCCCGTCATGCCGCCGTTGCAGCGCCGCCGACGTCTAGCTGCGGCCCGCGAGGTTTGCGGCCGCACGACGCCTGCGCAGCAGCGCAATCGGCAACCGCCTGCGACGCGGCCGGAATCTGGGCTAAGCTATTGCTGTGGATGCCGGCGGCGTTGGATGCCAGCCTCGTGACGATGACGAAATGAATGGGGACTACACATGAAGGTCGAAAAAATCAAATATCCCATGGGTGCGCAGATCGGCGCGCTGACCGCCGAGGGCGCGCTGATTTATGACGAGACGATTTCCGCCAGGCGCCCGGCACTGCTGATGGCGCCGAACTGGATGGGCATGACCGATGCGGCGATCGAGCGCGGCAAGCTCGTTGCCGGCGATCGCTACGTCGTCTTCGTCGCCGATATGTATGGGCAGGGCACGCGTCCGGCCGATTTCGGCGAGGCCGCCGCGCTCGCCAATCCGCTGCGCGAAAATGCGGCCGAGCAGCGCAAACGCATTCGCGCTGCCTATGACGCGATGATCGCCGAAGCTTCCAAACGCAACCTGATCGACGACCGCCGCGCCGCGGTCGGTTTCTGCTTCGGCGGCGGCAATGTTCTGGAGCTCGCCCGCGACGGCGCCGATGTCGCCGCGGCGGTGTCGATCCATGGCGATCTGAAAACCGCGGCGGCGGCGAAGAAGGGCGCGGTGAAGGCAAAACTTTTGGTCGCGCATGGCGCGCCCGATCCGGTCGCGCCCAAGGCCGACCGTGACGCCTTCGAAATCGAGATGGATGCGGCCGGCGCCAAATGGCAGATGCTGATCTTTTCCGGTGTCTATCACGCCTATACCGACCAAGGCTCCGACGTGCCGGGCGTGGCGGGCTGGGACGAACCAGCCTGCCGGATGACTTACGCAGCGACGCACCAATTCATCGCCGACGCATTCGCGGATAAATTGTGACGGCACGCTCTGCGCGGCCAGATGAGCAAGGAGTGAAGACCGCCGGTGCCGGTTTCTTTCGCCGTTGAGGCCCGGTAAGCTAGAGTCAACATGTCGATAACGACGTCATACGCACCGCCGGAAACGCGCCTCCAATCTCGCCAACGGCAAAGCTTTACCGGCGGAATTGCTTCACTTGCCGACGATGGGCTGTACGCGCTGCAAAATCCGTTCGCGCTCGACGGCCGGGTCAGTTCCTATCCGGCGAGCGCCCGAGGCTTTTCGGTCGTCAACAGCTATCTGCTGACGCAACCCGATGCCGCCATGCTGATCGACACCGGCTTCGGCAAGGACGAGCCGGTGATCCGCGCCCAGATCGAGGCACTGATCGCGCCGGGCCTGCCGCTGTCGCTGTTCCCGCTGCGGCTCAACGAGTTCATGTCGATCAACAATGTCGCGAGCTTTGCCGGCCATTTCAACGTCGAGACCTGCTACACCAGCAATATCGACGCGGCGCTGTGGTTCGATTTCGGCGAGGCCGGCGGCCGCGACATTCTCAAATCGATGAAGGTCACGGCGGTGAGCCGCGCCGATACCATCGCGCTCGGAAAATTGGACCGCTCGATCGACGTGATGAATGCGCCAATTCGGCTCATCGCCACGCGCTGGCTCTACGACCATGCCACCAAGACGCTGTTCTCCTCCGACCTGTTCACCCATGTCTGGCGTGACGCCGTGTCCGGGCCGTGGATCGTGAACGAAAGCGACAACGATCCGACGGCGTTGCGCGACGTACGCTCCTTCATGCTCAACACCCGCTATTGGTGGCTGGAGGGCGCGCCGACCGATTCGATCCGGCGCGGCATCGGCAACGTGTTCGACAAATACGATATCGAGACCATTGCGCCCGGCTACGGCTGCATCTTGCGCGGCCGCAACGTGGTGGCGCGGCATTACCGGATGCTCGATGAGTTTTTGCAAACCTGCGACAAGAGCGTGGCGGCGTCGCGCTATGTCACGCGCGACGAGGAGCGGTGACCGTGCTCGACCAACCGCAAACCCGGACCATCCTCGACCTGCCGGTGGCCGAGAGAATGCCGCGCGAAATCGCGTCCGGCGTATTCTGGATCGGCGACTGCCTGGCGCAGCGCCACAAGGGCAAGGTCTATCACGGCTATAACGCCGCCTTCCTGGTCGCCGGCGACGATGCCTCGATCCTGGTCGAGACCGGGCATCCCAAGGATTTTCCGGTGATCGAACGGCACCTCAATGTGCTGTTCGCCCGCGGCGTGGCGCCGCTCAAATATCTGTTCGTCACCCACCAGGAGACGCCGCATTGCGGCGGGCTCGGCCGCATCCTCAAATCCTTTCCCGACGCCATCCTGTGCGGCGACGTCAGCGACTATCATCTGGCGTTTCCGCAATATGAACACCGCATGCGCTGGATGAACGAAGGCGACGCGATCGAGCTCGGCGGCCGCACGCTGATGGCGGTCGAGCCGGTGATCCGCGATCTGCGCACCACCTGGTGGGGTTTCGACACCCGCGAGCGCGTGCTGTTTCCGGGCGACGGTTTTGCCTACAGCCATTATCACGAAGACGGCCATTGCGGCCTGGTGGCCGAGGAAGCGGTCTCGCTCGATTTGCCGGATGTGTCGTCGACCTTTGCCGACCTCGCGCTGTTCTGGACCAAGTTCGCCGACATGAATGTCTATTGCGACCGGCTCGATCATCTGATTGCGCGGCTTGATGTGAAGACTATCGCGCCGACCCATGGCCTGCCGATCACTGACGTAAAAAATACGGTGCCGAAGGTGCAGGCCGGGCTGAAGGCTGCGGCGCTGATGCCGGAGACGGGAACCAATGAGAAGGTCGCGGCGGCGCCGGCGGCCTGAGCTGCGAGGCCATTGCCATCGCCGGCACAGTGTGTTCAGCTTTTGCGTCATCAACCCGGGAGAATCATCTATGCGCAAAGGACTTGGCTTGCTTGCTTCCATCGCCGCGCTGTTCACGTTCATCGCGTTCAGTGCGCTCAGCGCCCAGGCCATGCCGGCTGCTCCGCTCAGCAAGGGCGTGTCGAATTCGAGCCAGGTGATCCATGTCGCCGGCGGCTGTGGCCGCGGTTGGCATCGCGGCCCGCACGGCCATTGCCGCCGCAACTGGTGACCCTGACGTTACGCTTGGTTTTCGAGCGAGATTTGGCCCGGTCTGTCCGGGCCAAATTTTTTTTAAGGGAGACTTTATTTAGGCTAGACTTTTTTCGGGTAGACTTGGCCGAGCTTGCAGATCGGGGGAAACATGAAACAGCTCACCATTGGCGACGTCACCATCACCAGCATCATCGAGCGCGACGGGCCGTGGCGGAAGCCGGAGGAGATGTTTCCCGCTTACGATCCTGCCGTCGGCAAGCGCCATCTCGCCGAGATGGACAAGGAAGTGTTCGATCCAGTCTCTGGCAAGATGGTCATCACCTATCAGACCTTCATTGTCCGTACGCCAAAGCACACGGTCCTGATCGATACCTGCACCGGCGAGGACAAAGGCTATCCGCCGCCGATGGATTTTCCGAAGCAGCCTTGGCTCGACGGCTTTCGCGCCGCGGGCCTGCGCTTCGAAGACATCGACTACGTGTTCTGCACCCATCTGCATATCGACCATACCGGCTGGAACACGATGCTGCGCAACGGCAAATGGGTGCCGACTTTCCCGAAGGCAAAATACGTCTTCCACAAGCGCGAATATGCCGCCTGGGAAGAATCGAACAAACGGGGCGAGAACCGCCCCGGCGGCGGCGGCAATGTGTGGGGCTATAATTGCGAGCCGGTGGTGGCGGCCGGGCAGGCGCTGTTGGTCGACGACGATTATGCGCTCGACGATACGTTTTGGCTCACGCCGACGCCGGGCCATTCGCCGTGCCATTGCTGCGTCAATATCCGCTCGCGCGGCCAGCACGCCGTCGTGGTCGGCGATCTGATGCATCACGCCTTGCAGGTCCGCGAGCCGGACTGGTCGACGGTGTTCGACTGGGACCCGGAAGAGGCCAAGCGGTCGCGCCGGAAATTCCTAAACACGGCGGCCGGCACCGGCAAATTCGTGCTGCCGATCCATTTCCCGCATCCGACCACCGGCCTCATCGAGGCCGACGGCGAGCGCTTCCGCTACAAGTTCGTGCGATAAAAAATCGCTACTGGCCCGCGATGTGATTGTCGCGGATCACTTGTCCCCACAGCGCGATCTCGCTCTTGAGCAAAGCGGCCGAGGCCTCCGGGGTTTCCTGGTCGGCCGGGTATTCGTAGATGCCGCCGTCGGCATAGGTCTTCTGCAGCTTGGGATCGGCCAGCGCCGTGCGCAACGCGGCATTGAGCTTGTCGATGATCGGCCGCGGCGTCCCGGCCGGTGCCAGCAGCATGTGCCAGAAATCGACATTGAGCTTGGTGTAGCCCAAGTCGCCAAAGGTCGGCACATCCGGCAGCTGGTCGAACCGCCGTTTGCCAACGATAGCGTACACCTTCATCTTGCCGTTCTTCACCAAAGGCCCGGCGACGACGGCCGAGATAATGCTCAGATCCACTTGGCCGCCGAGCAGATCGACGAGTGCCGGACCGGCGCCGCGGTAGGGAACCTGCGTAACCTTGGCGCCGAGCCCTTGCATGATCAGCACGTCGGCCAGGTGACCGAACGAGCCGACGCCAGGATGCCCAACCTTGATGTTGCCGTTGTGCTGTTTCATCCAGGTCAAGAGCTCTTTGAAATTGTTCGCCGGCAGCGTTGGACGCCCTGCGAGCGTGTTGGAAGTAATATTGACAAGGCCGATGGGGACAAAATCCTTCTCCGCGTCGAAGGTGCGGTTGGGATAAAGCGTCATCCCTGCCGCCAGCGCGGGCTGGTGCAGCAGGATCGTGTAGCCGTCCGGCTCGGCACGGGCGGCCTTGGCGGCGGCGATCATGCCGCCAGCGCCGCCGATGTTCTCGATCACGATCGGCTGGCCGAGCGCCTTCTGCATCGGGTCCTGAAGGATGCGCGCGGTGGCGTCATCGGCGCCGCCGGGAGGGAACGCAACGATCATGGTGATGGGATGATCGGGATAAGTCTGCGCCGATGCGGCGCCGTCAGTGAAGAAACATGCGGCCAATAGCGCCGCGAGCCCGCGCAAGAAGATCATCGTTCCCTCCCCAAAAGCCGCCTATGTTTTTTTATTTTGCGGCGGCCAATTTTATTCCGGCCAGCGCCTATAATCTCCAGTTCCCAGGTCCCCCGCAAGGCAGTTAGGCTGCATGCGTCAATTCGAGCCGGCCGGCCGCAGCCCTAGGAAGGGGAGGCCGGCAATGTCATAATCATTCGCGGGCCAAAAACTCTGCCGGGGAGGACGTCATGGCGCAAACCCAGCTCAAAGCGCAGGAACGCGCAACGCGGGATTGGCCGTTTTCGGTCAAGCCGCTGCATCCGGTTCTCGGCTGTGAAATTAGCGGCATCACGCTCGAACAGGCTGTGTCGCCAAAGCTGTTTGCTAAGGTCTATGAGGCGTTTCTCGACTACCAGCTCATTCTATTCCGCGATGTCGATCTGCCTCCGGCGACCCAAGTCGCGTTCGCGCGCAATTTCGGCGAAGTGCAGATCCACGTGCTCAGCAGCCATTACGGCACCCAGCAATACCCGGAAATCTATTTTCTCTCCAATCTCGACAAAGACGGCAATCCGAGCGGCAAGCATCCGGACAAGGGCACGCTGTATTGGCACACCGACGGCTCATGGCGCGAACGCACCGGGCAAGCGACCATGATGTATTCGGAAGTAGTGCCGGAGGCGGGTGGAGAAACCGAATTTGCCGATATGTATTCGGCCTATGACTTGCTGCCCGCCGCGATGAAGTCGCGGATCGAGGGCCGCCGCGCGATCCATAATCTGGATTTTTCGCGCACGCGCCGCCATGGCGAAGACTTGTTGACCGCGCAGCAGAGATCGGAGGTGCCGCCGGTCGCGCACCCGATCGTTCGGACCCATCCCGATACCGGACGCAAGGCGATCTTCCTCGGCGATCATGCCGAGTGGATCGAGGGAATGGATTATGACGAAGGCCGCGCACTGATCGAGGAGCTCAATGCCATGATCACCCCGCAGGCGCGGGTATATACCCATCGCTGGGCGCCGCGCGAATGCATCGTCTGGGATAACCGCTGCACGCTGCATCGCGCGACGCCGTTCGACGAAGCCCGGCTTAAACGGGTCATGCGCCGCTGCACGATCAACGGCGACCGGCCGTATTGAGTTTGCCATCACGAGAGCGCAGAGGGTCAATGCCGATAGGCTCGAGATATCTGTTCGTGGCGTCGATGGACGTCGATGCGGACAAGGAAGCGCTGTTCAACGAGGTTTACGACAGCGAGCACGTGCCCAACTTATTGAAGGTACCGGGCGTGCGCGCCGTCGTCCGCATGGAAGGCGAGCCGTTCGCTATCTCGATCGGCGGCGAGGAAAAGCGCGTCGACCGCGATGGCCCGCGCTACAGCGCGCTCTATGAGATCGACGGTCCCGAGGTTTTGGTGAGCCGCGCCTGGGCTCAGGCCTCTGAAGCCGGCCGTTGGCCGGGTGAGGTGAGGCCGTTCACGCGCAACCGGCGTCACGCGCTCTACAAGCTGCGGGATTGACCGGGCCACCTTCCGTGATTCCTCCCAAAGGGCGGCTGCCACTATTCTTGTTTGAGGCGGCCGACTGAATTCCGTACTTCGCTGAATGCGGCGAAGCGGCTGAAGCCGTCTTTGTCAGTGCTTCTTGCGCATCTCGCCCGCTGAATTGACGGTGGCGTGCAGATTACGGGCGAATTCGACGGCGCCGTGGACCGCCATGTCGGGTCCCGTTTTCACGTATTCCTTGACGCCGTAGATCGCCGGCTTCGGCGCCTTGAGGATCGCGGCGCACAGGGTTTCGACCGCGGCGTCGAGCTTGGCCGCCGGCACGATGTCGCTGACGATGCCGAAGCTCAAGGCGCGCTCCGGTCCGATCTCGGCTTGCGAATACACCAGATAGCTCATCGCCTTGCGCGGCACGCGGTCGACGAACGACGACATCACCATGGTGGGCAGGATGTTGTGCGCCATTTCCGGCACCTGAAAGACGGCGGCGTCGCTCGCCAGCGTGATGTCGCAGGCGGCGGCGACGGCGCAGCCGAAACCGAGCGCGCGGCCCTGCACCACGGCGATGATCGGTATCTTGGCGTCGCGCATGGCGCCGTAGCAGTTGAACACCACATCGCTGAAGGCGCGCCGTTCGTAGGCGTCGGGCTCGGTCGGCGGCCGCTGTCCCATCGCGGCGCGGCCGACGCAAAAATCCTTGCCGGCGCCGCGCAGCACCACGAGGCTCGATGTCTTCTCCGCGCCGGCGACTATGCCGGCGAGGTTCGCGACCGTCTCGTCGAACACCGCGTTGCCGTGATCCGGCCGATTAAGGGTGACGCGCAGGATCGGCCCGTCTTGTTGGGTCAAAATGTCAGGCATTATTGCTCCAGGGTATTGCGGTCGCTTTTACGTCCCGCGGGGGATAGCACGCGTAATCTAGCACTCGAATTAACCAGATATTTACCATTCTCAAGTCACACCAGCCGCCGGGGGGACGAGCCAACACCGGCGAATGCCATGGCCGCGTCCAACGCGCGTTGCCCGCAATCCGACAACTTGGCGCTTTGGGCGGCAGCCTCCGGGGCTGCGGGCGATTTCCTGCGACCTCGAGGTGCGGGGGCGACGATCCGGCACGATGAGCGGGCGACATGAACCGCAAACTGCGGCGCGCAGAGGCGCGAAATACCGGAAGACACAATCGTTCGGCGCGGCGTAGCACGAGGCCACAACGGTCGGCTGCAATTTCCGACGTTTTGAGGTTGCATTTCGCCGAAGCGCTGCACCGTCAGCAGTCGGGACGGTTGGCCGAGGCCATCGCCTGCTACGACTGGATTCTCCTGCTCAGCCCCCATCTCGCGGAGGTTCATTGCAACCGCGGCGCCGCCCTTGCGGGATTGGGCAGGTTTGCCGAAGCCGAGGCCGCGCACCGCCGCGCCATCGCGCTCAATCCGCACCTTGTCGACGCCTATAACAATTTGGGCATCGTCCTCTGCGAGCTCGGCAGGCTGGATGATGCCGAAACTGCGTTTCGACTGGCCATCGAGCTCAACCCGGATTTACCGCAGTCCCACTCGAATCTGGGCATCGTCCTGAAATGTCGAGGCAAGTTCGAGGAGGCGGAGGCCGCACAGCGGAAAGCTATCACGCTCGATCCGGACTCGCCTGATCTTTACAGCAATCTAGGTGATGTCCTGCACTGCCTCGGCAGATTGAACGACGCCGAAAAGGTGCTGCGTCATGCAATTTCGTTGCAGCCAAAAATTGCCGACGCCTTCGCCAAGCTCGGCAATACGCTCCGCGAGCAGGGCAAGATCGTCGAAGCGGAGGCGGCGTGCCGGGATGCCCTTGCGCTCGACCCGAACCATGCGGGGGCACACTCCAATCTCGGTAACGCCCTGGCCGACCAAGGTAGGCTGACAGATGCGGAAGCCGCTTTTCGGCGCGCGATCGCGCTGAAACCGAGTTTCGGCGAGGCCCACAACAATCTCGGCGCCATATTGAAGCAATTGGGCCGAATGGACGACGCACGCCGCGCCACGGAATACTCCCTCAGCCTGCCGCCGCGCGACGCCCTGCGCTACCTCAATCTGAGCGAACTCAGGCGTTTCACCGCCGACGATCCTTATCTGGCGGAGATGGAGGAATTCGCCCGGAGCATTGCATCGCTCCCTGTCAAGCAGCAGATCGAATTACATTTCGCATTGGCCAAGGCCTGCGACGATGTCGGGCGGCACGCGGATTCGTTTCAGCATCTGCGGATCGGCAACGCGCTCAAGCGGCAACAAATCCCTTACGACGAAACAGCGACTGTGGCGCTCTTCGAACGCATCCGCACGGTATTCACGCCTGAACGGATACGGACTTTGCAAAATGCCGTCGGCGAGCCTTCGCCGGTGCCGGTGTTTATCGTCGGGATGCCCCGTTCCGGCACGACGCTGATCGAGCAGATTATGGCCAGCCATCCGCAGGTGTTCGGGGCCGGCGAGTTGCCGAATTTTTGCCAGGCGGCAATCGATGGCTTCTCGGCGGCGGGCTGCCCGCTGCCTTATCCGGACGGACTGCTGAATGAATCGGGCGAGCGTTTGCATCAACTCGGCGCGCGCTACGTCTCCGAGATTGTTTCGCTGGCGCCGACCGCGACGCGCATCGTAAACAAAATGCCGACTAATTTCTTCTTCGCCGGTCTCATTCAGCTGGCGTTGCCCAATGCGCGCATCATTCATGCCGTGCGCGATCCGGTCGACACCTGCATGTCGTGCTTCTCGAAGCTGTTCGCCAACGGTCAATACTTCACTTACGATCTGGCGGAGCTCGGTCGGTATTACCGCCACTATGACGCGCTGATGAAGCATTGGCACGGCGTGCTGCAGCCCGGACGCATCCTCGACGTGCGCTACGAAGATTTGGTCGGCGACTTGGAAACTCAGGCTCGGCGCATCATCGAGCATTGTGAGCTCAAATGGAACCGCCGCTGCCTCGGTTTCCATGACACCGAGCGTCCGGTGCGTACAGCGAGTGCAATGCAGGTGCGCCAGCCGATCTACCGTGGCGCGATCGGGCGCGCGCAACCCTATGTGCCGTTCCTCGAACCGCTCATTGCGGAATTGCGCGAATCTGGTCGGCTTGGACTGCAGCTCAGGCTGGCTGCAGCCCCGCCCGCTCGATAGCATCTCTGGCGCCCGGCGCGGCCAGAAATCGTACCAGCGCGCGAGCGGCGTCCGGTTCTTTTGCCGCAGTGGGTATCCCGCAAGAGATCACGGTAACGTGCTGTATCTCGGCTGGCAGCGGGCCGATGACATCGACGCCGTCGACGTGCAACAGCTCGCTCATCTGCTGGAACCCAATCTCGACGTCGCCGTTGGCGATGGTCGGCCCGACGGTCGCGCCGGGTGGTACTTGGCGGGACTTCGCCTTCATCTCGGCGGCGATTCCCATCCGCTCGAAGAGAGCCGCGAGATAGACGCCGCTGGGGCCGGTTGAATAGCCAACTGTCTTGGCGGCAATCAGCGCGCGCTTGAGCGCTTCGGCTGAACGTATATCCGGCCGTAGCGCACCGCGTCGTATGGCGATTCCGATACCACTCCGTGCGATATCGACTCGGCTGCCGTTTTCGACCCTCCCGGCCTGGATCAAGTCATCGATCGCGTAATTTGAGGCAATGATCAAGTCGAAGCTTTCTCCGGCTGATATCCGTTTGATGATGTCCACGGTCCCCGCCCACGTTGTCACCACCTTCCGGCCGCTGTCACGCTCGAACTGGGGAACAAGCTCCAGATAGGCTTCGCGGGTCGCCAACGACGAAAGCACGTTAATTTCGGCAGAAGGTCTCATGTGATGATCCGATTCACAGCAGATAGTTGAGGCGCCAATCGCTGCCCCGGGGGATTTGTGCGGCGTCCCCGCCGCTATTGGCGTCGGAGACAGGAATGATGTCGGGTCGTTCAAGCTGATCGTCACCCGATCCTGATCGGCGCTCAATGGTTGTCTGAGCGATGATGGGTCGAGGCTTCGGTCCTTGCGGTTGCTGTTCGTCGCCACGATGGCGCGCTGGCGGGCAAGTCCGGCCAAGATTGCGAACAGGGCATAGAGCATCGCGGCAGCAAGCGAGTAAAACGACGGCGAGAGACGTCCTTCGATCGTCTGGAGCAGGAAGATGATCACGGGACCGCCCGCCACCACCACGCGCACCGTGAGAGGCGATGCGAGCGAGATGGCAACCTGGTTGACGTAGCTCGGAACGAGGATGAGCAGCACCGCGATCGCCATAGCGGCGCTGATCCAGGGGGGCGTGCTTGGCATCCCTACGGGCGACATAAACACGAGGACGCTCGCTGCAAGTGCCGTCATGGGATAGCGGAGCGAGAACAAGACACCTGGTCTAATCCCAGCATCGTTCAACCGGCGGCACTGCATGGTGCTCACCGACATGGCCACGCCGCCCGCAAGCGCTAGGCTCACGCCGAGCATGTCCTTGCCGATCGGTTGCGGCCCCATTCCAGACAAACCGTTCATCACAACAATGCTGGCGAAGACAAGCGAGATGAGCAGCCCGATGAAGATCGGTCGTTCGGCACGGGTCAGTGTCACGAGAGCCACGGTGCGCAAGAGGTAACGATCGATCCACACGACCGAGATTGGACCGACGCCGAAATAGAAGATCTGAACGAGGCAAGGTTCGATCAGTCGGAGCGATCCCAGAAATGAAAGCCAGCCAACGGCCGACGTGATATTCACCCAGAAGATCGCACTCGCCTGCCGCCGTAGGACCCCGAGAGCGTCGCCGTAACCGACGAGAGCGACGGGCAGGAGTATGCTCACGCAGGCGCCGAACGCAACCAGCGCGACGGCGGAAGGGCTCACTCGCTGAAATAGCCCGCCAAGATAAACATCTCTCGTCGCCGCGAGACAGACAAAGCTCAGCGCGACAGAAAACCCGAGCGCCTCTCGGTTCCGTATCTCTTCGAATTGCATATTCCGGACCGTCATCAATCGCGGCCCAGGATGGAGGCGGCGCATCTATGCGTCAAATGCATATTGGTGATAGGATTTCATTACAAAAAACTATGATCGGAAACGAGTAACCAGCCATGGAATTGAGACACCTTCGCTACTTTGTCGCCGTCGCCGATGCTGGAGGCGTCTCGCGTGCCGCAGCCCGCCTCAATATCAGTCAGCCTGCGCTCTCCAGGCAGATCCGAGACCTCGAAGTCGAGCTTGGCGTGGCGCTATTTGATCGAGCGGGCGGACGGCTGGTCCTGACGGGGGAAGGTGAAGACCTTCTCGTTCGTGGCCGCCAGCTCCTTGCCGACGCTGCTGCGCTTGGCCAGCGCGCCGCTGCTCTCAGAGGCGGCGACCAGGGGATCATCCGTGTCGGCGTTGCGCCGCTGACCTTGGAGGCTCTGCTGCCGCGCTTCCTAGTTCGCCATCAGCGTCGGCATCCCGGTATCGAAGTGCGCCTCGTTGAGGATAGCCCAAGTCGACTGTGGGCGGGCGTGGAACGGGGAGAACTGACCTTTGCCGTCTCGTTCCCAGGGCACGAGGGGCTCGGCAGCCGCTTGCTTTTCCCGGTGTGCGCTCTCGCCGTCATGAGCTACGATTGCCACCTCGTGCGCCGCGCAACCGTCGACGTCGCAGACGTGACGCGCGAGCGGCTACTCCTGCCCCGCTCAAACTTCCTGACTCGGCAGTGGTTTGATACGGCGTGTCGGCGCGCCCATCTCCGTCCCAATATTGCGCTCGAGAGCGCAGCACCCCACGCGCTTATCGCGTTGGCTCGCGTCGGCTATGGCATCGCGATCGTTCCGTCGCATACGCCGTTTGATCCACGTGGTCTGCGCACCGCCGCCCTGGTTCAGCAGGGGAAAGCTCTCGGTGCGTGGGCCGCAATCGCTTGGGATCCCAACCGATTTCAGCCGCCGTTTGTCCAACGGTTTGTCGAAGAACTCACCACGTATTCTCGCCGCTCTCACCCCAATAGAGGGCTGGTCCCTGCGAAAATTCTGCCGCCCAGGACCTAGACCCGACGAATTGAATCGATCGGCTTTTATTTCTTCTCCGCGGCGTTGATCGCGCGCCAGATCTTTTCCGGAGTCACCGGCATCTCAATATGAGTAACGCCGAATTCGGCCAGCGCATCGACCACCGCATTGACGACGGCGCCGAGCGCGCCGGTGGTGCCGCCTTCGCCGGCGCCGCGCACGCCGAGCCGGTTGGTCGGGGTGAGCACTTCCGAGATGTCGGTGGTGAAGGAAGGCAACAGGTCGGCGCGCGGCATGGCGTAATCCATGAACGACGCCGAGAGGAGTTGGCCCTGCTCATCATAGGCGCAAAGCTCCCACAGTGCCTGGCCGATGCCCTGCGCCGCGCCGCCATGGGTCTGGCCGTGCACGATCATCGGATTGATGGCGCGGCCCACGTCGTCGACCGCGGTGTAGCGCTTAAGTTCGAGCGCGCCGGTCTGCGGATCGATCTCGACTTCGCAGACATGGGCGCCGTAGGGAAAGCCGAGCTGCTTGATGGTCTCGTCGGCGGTGGCGGCGAGCGGCCCGCGCAAATCCTCCGGCATGGCGGCATTGCCACCCGCCGCCGCGGCAGCGACGTCGAAAATGCCGACCGAGCGGTCGGTGCCTTTGACGGTGAAGCGGCCAGCGGCGAAACCGATATCGTCTTCGGCGGTTTCCAATAAATGCGCGGCGACTTTCTTGCCCTTCTCGATTATGGCGTCCGACGCATTGCCCATGACGATGCCGGCGAGCCGCATCGAGCGCGCGGAATGCGAGCCGCCGCCTTCCTTGACGATGTCGGTGTCGCTCTCGATGACATTGATATCGTCGAACGGCACGCCGAGCCATTCTGCCACGCATTGGGCGAAGGTGGTCTCGTGGCTTTGCCCGCTGGACAGCGTGCCGACCACAACGTCGACCTTGCCGCGTGGCTGTACGGTGATATCGGCGCGCTCGCGCGGATAGCCGCCGGTGGTTTCGAGGTAGCAGCACAGCCCGATGCCGCGCAGCCGCTTGCGCTTCTTCGCCTCGGCCCGGCGCTTCTTGAAACCTTGCCAGTCGCCGAGCTCCATCGCTCGATCCATCACCGCGCGATAGGTGCCGTTGTCGTAGGTGATGCCTTGCGCATTCTTGTAGGGAAAGGCCGACGGCGGAATGAGATTTTTGCGCCGTAAGTTGACGCGATCGAAGCCATGCTCCTGGGCCGCTTTGTCGATCAGCCGCTCGATCACGTAGATGACTTCCGGCCGGCCAGCGCTGCGATAGGGCGTCGTGCACATCGTCGTCGACAGCACGGCGCGCGCTTGCAAGTAAGACGTCGGAATGCGGTAGCCAGAGGTCGCCAGGCCGACGCCCTTGACCAGCGGCACGTAGGAGCCGGAATGGGCGCCGACATTGCTGAGATTCGACGAGCGCAGCGCCAGGAAGCGCCCCTGCGCGTCGAGCGCCAGCTCCGCCGACACCGTGAGGTCGCGCCCCATATAGTCAGTGACGAAAGCCTCGCTGCGATCAGCCGTCCATTTGACCGGGCGGCCGACGCGGCGCGAGCCCCACACCACCAGCGCGAACTCGGGAAAGAAGCTGTTGCGCGTGCCAAAGTTGCCGCCGATCTCATGGGCGATGACGCGCACGTTGTCGAACGGCACGCCGAGGATTGCCGCGATCTCCTTTTTCTGGCGGACGATGCCGCCGGAGCCGGCATAGAGCGTATAGCGGCCGGCCGCCGCGTCGTAGACGCCGACGGCAGCGCGCGGTTCCATCGGCACGCCGGTGACGCGGTTGATCCAGGTATCGAGCCGCGTCACATGAGCGGCGCGCGAGAACGCTGCGTCGGTCGCCGCGGCGTCGCCGATCTCGGCATCGATCATGATATTCGGCAAATCGTTGTAGAGCCGCGGCGCCTCTTTTTCGACTGCGGCTTTAGCATCGGTCAGCGCGGGCAGCGGCTCGTAGTCGACAATGACTTTTTCGGCGGCATCCTTGGCCTGCGCCACCGTCTCGGCGATGACGAAGGCCACCGCAGTACCGACGTGACGCACCCGGTCGGTCGGCAGCACGTAATGCGGCGCGGCCGGCACCGGCGCGCCATCGCGATTGGTCAGCACGATATCCGGCGGGGTACCGGCGGCGGTGAGATGCGGAATGCGCGCGAGCCCGTCGGCGAGCGCATCGGCGCCGGTGAGCACCGCGAGCACGCCGGGCATGGCCCGCGCCGCCGCGACGTCGATGCCGCGGATCAAGGCATGCGCGTGCGGCGAGCGCACCGCTGCGCCATAGGCCTGATTCGGAAAGTTGAAATCGTCGCTGTAACAGCCGCGGCCGGTGACGAGGCGCAAATCCTCTTTGCGGCGTACCGTGGTTCCGATGCCTGCATTCATGATGATGCTTGGATTAGGATTGGACGAAGGGATGCTATTATTCCCATAGCGCGGTGACTGCGGCTACCCGCTTTTCTAGCGCGGGGTCATGCGCGTTCGAGGGTGGAGGTATGAAAACCCATCGTCTGGATGCAGGTCCCGAGACGGTGCATTGGGGTTATTTCGATGCATCGCTGAAGCCATTACTGACCATCGATTCCGGCGACGAAATCGTCATCTCGACGGTATCCGGTCCGCCGTCGGCTCTGCCGCCGCCAAATTCCGGCCTCGCTGTGCCCGACGCCTTGCGCGCCATTCACGCGGCCGTGGCGCCGAAACTCAATGGGCCGCACATCCTCACCGGGCCGGTCGCCGTGCGCGGCGCCAAGGTCGGGCAGGTGCTCGAGGTCCGCATCAAGGCGATCGAGCTGTTATACGACTGGGGATACAACGCCATCAGACCGCTGGCCGGAGCGTTGCCGGATGATTTCGCAAAGGCGCGTCTCATCCACATTCCGCTCGACCGCGCCCGCATGGTCGGCCGGCTGCCGTGGGGGCTGGAACTGCCGCTCAAGCCGTTCTTCGGCATCATGGCGACGGCGCCGCCGGTGGCCTGGGGCGCGGTCGCTTCGCCGCCGCCCCGCCGCAACGGCGGCAACATGGACAATAAGGAACTGGTCGCCGGCACGACGCTCTATCTGCCGATCCATGTCGACGGCGCGCTGTTCTCGGTCGGCGATGGCCACGGCGTGCAGGGCGACGGCGAAGTCTGCATTACCGCGATCGAGACCGGCTTGGTCGGCACCTTCGCGCTGCATGTGCGCGATGACATGAAGCTCGAATGGCCGCTCGCCGAGACGCCGACCCATGTCATGACCATGGCGTTCGATCCCGACCTCGACGACGCGGTGGTGATAGCCTTGCGCGACATGATCAAGCTTATTTGCGCGCGCGCCGGCCTGTCGCGCGAGGACGCTTACACGCTGTGCAGCCTGGCGGCCGATCTGCGCATCACCCAAGTGGTGAACGGCGCCAAGGGCGTCCACGTCATGCTGGAGAAAGCGCACCTCGTGCGCTGAAGCGGCCGATCAGTGCGCCGCTTTCGCCGGTTCCTCGACGCGATGGAAGCCAAGCCGCTGCATCACCGGCTCGTCGGTGACGCGCAGTAGCAGCGCATCCTCGGCGGCTTCGTGGCGATGCGGCCGCCAGGCCGGCGCGGCGATGACGTCGCCGCGGCGCCATTCGAAGCGTTCGCCGTCGACGGTCGTGGCGCCCGCACCTTTGACGACGGCGTAGATGTTGTTCGCCGTGGTGCGATACGGCGCCGTGGCGACACGCGGGGCAAGCCGCATCATCGACAGTCCGATCGTATCCATCGCCGGATTGCCAAGCTCCACATGGGTGCCGAACGGCCCCGCCGGATCGGGCGTGGCGGCATCGAGGCGTTTAAGCGTTTCGCTCAGCGGAAACACGAACGGCGAATCCTTGGTCGGCGGTGCATCGGCGAAGGCCTCGTGGGTTTTCTCTTCTTCTGCCGGTTCGAAGAACATCGGCTCGAGCAATTGCACCAGCGGCACATCGAGGAAGTCGAGCCAATAGGCGCTGGCGCGGCTGTTGTTGCCGTGACCATGGCTCGACCAGTTCGGGGTGAGCAGCACGTCGCCCGGCTCCATGGCGAGCCTGACGCCATTGACGTCGGTGTAGACGCCCGGTTCGGCGTCGATGATCAGGCGTAGCGCGTTCGGCGTATGGCGGTGCGCGCGCGCCCATTCGCCCGGCATGATCATCTGGTAGGCGCTCACCATGGTGCGCACGGTGCCGTAGCTGTCGCCGGAGGCCGGATTGAACAGGATAAGATTGCGCCGCTCGGCAAGCTCGGTATTGATCAGGCGGCCGGCGGCATCGAGCGCGCCGCGCGCCTGCTCATAGGTCCAGTGCGCCGGCGCAAAGTTCTTCTTCGGCGCGGGCCACAGCGAGGCCACCTTCTTATTCCAACCCGGCGCGATGCCGACCTGCGCCAGCTTGCCGTATAGCTCCTCCAGCGTTCCGGAGCGGGCAAGATCTTCTCGGGTTGGGGCTTGCATTGGGGTTTCCTGTTCGCTGTGCCACCGGTGCGATGGGCTTAAGCCATCTTACACGGAATGGCCGCGCCGCGCACGACGTCGATCAGGCGCAACGCATCCTCCGGGATGCGGTCGTCGCGCCAGGCGACATGGCCGTCCGGCCGCACCAGCACAAATTTGCGTTCGTAAAGGGCCGCAATCTGCGGTTCGGCGATGGCGGCAAAGGTCATCGGCACCTTGCGCTCGCCGGCGGCTGCCAAGATCGGAGCGGCCTTGCTGGCGTCCGCGCCGAAGCCGAGCAGCGTGAAGCCGCGGCCGAACAGATCGAGCGTCGAACGGCCGTCGGCAAGCCAGGCATGCGGGGCCCGGTGCCCCGGCCGCGCTGTCGGCACATAGGTCTTCGCATCGTCGGGCGGAGCCGCCGTTCCATCAGGCCAACAGATCGGCGAGCCCTCATAGCGGTAGCCGAGATGCACGCCGAGCGTGAACCATTCGCGGCGCATCGTCTCGGAGAATTCGCGCCCGACTTTGTCCCGTGTCACCACGCCTTGTGGCGACGGATCGAGGAGATCGGGATGCGGCTCGACCGCCAGCATCCGGCGCAGATTGCCGCTTGCCTCGGCGACGTTGCGGGCGCCGACCGGCTGACGTTCGGCGCTGTAGGAATCGAGGAGGCCGTCGCCGCCCCAGCCTTCGATGATGGCGGCAAGCTTCCAGGAAAGATCGACGGCGTCGCCGATACCGGTGTTCATGCCGAAGCCGCCGGTGGGCGACATCACGTGTGCGGCATCGCCGGCGATAAAGCCGCGGCCGTCGCGATAGCGCTGGGCGACCAGTTCGCGCCGCACCCACGGCAGCACGCTCAATATCTCGAATTCGAAGTCGCAACCGACGGCGCGGCGGATCGCGGCCTTGATCTCATCCGTCGTGTATTCACGCTGCTCGGCTCCGCCGATCAGCGAGAAGCGCCATTCGTCGCGCCCATTGATGGCGACGATCGTCGCCCAGGTGCCTTCCGGACCGACGAAGATGTGGCGATAGGCCTTGCCCTTGTCGTGCAAGGCCAGCAGATGCGGGCAGCGGAAGATGACGTTCGTGGTGTAGGTCAAAACCGGATTGCCGGACATACGGATTCCGAGCGTCTCGCGTACCAGGCTGCGCGCGCCGTCGCAGCCGACGATGTAACGCGCCCTGATCTCCTCGCGTGCGCCGCTTTCGGCGTTCTCGACCGTGGCCGTCACCAGATCGGCATTTTGCGTAAACGAGACGAGCCGCGTGCGATAACGCAATATAGTGGTCCTTCGCGAAGATGCGAAGGCGCGTAGAATTGGATCGAACATATTCTGCGGGCAGCGCTCGCGCCGTTGCGGGCTCTCCTTGGGCGGCGGCGCCTGGCCGATACCCGGGAAGCGCTCGCGGCCCAGTTCGTAACCGGTGAGGCTCGTCAGATAGACATTGTCCTGCGCATAGTCGCGCGGATAGGGCGAGCCTTCGACCGCAGGGACAAGCCCCCAGCGCCGGCAGAATTCCATGGTGCGGATGCCGACGAGATCCATGCGCGGCTGGTAGATCGAGCCGTCGGACTGCTCGATCAGGACGCAGCGAATGCCGCGCCAGCCGAGATCGCCGGCCAGCGCAAGCCCGACCGGCCCCCCGCCGACGACCAATACCGCCTCGATTTTCGACTGCACGGACCCGCGTCTCGGCGTTTGCGTAGCGATGGGCTTGATCATACGCGGCCAACGGCCGCCGGGGAAACCGCGGCCTGCCGGCGTCAGCCGGCTTGCCGGTTGTCGCAACCGCGCCGTCGTGACACCATTTGCCTGCTCGTTGGTTTGGGTTTCGAAGCGTCATGCGGAAAAGGAAATCGCGCAGGAAGTTCCCCTGGGCGTTGTTGTCCGACGACGAGTTGCTCAAGGTCCGCCTCAAGGACCTCAAAGTGACGGTCGAAGGCACCTGGCTCGAGAAGTGCTTGAACCGGCTCTACGGCGAGCTCGCTGAGCGCGGCATCCGGGTGCGGCCGCATGCCTGGATCTCCAGCGAGTGGTTCTCGCCCGAAAACACGCCCGGCATTGCCATCCCGTTCTATCTGGCGCACCCGCGGCTGATGCGGCTCGAGAAAAAAATGATTCTCGACGTCGAGGGCGGCACCATGTCCGAATGTATGCGCATTCTCCGCCACGAATGCGGCCATGTCGTCACTCACGCCTATCAGCTCTATCGCCGCCGCCGCTGGCAGCAATTGTTCGGCCCCTCGTCGAAGCGTTATCCGCGCTATTACCGGCCCAATCCGGCCAGCCGCAATCACGTCCAGCATTTGCGGCTGTGGTACGCGCAAAGCCATCCCGACGAGGATTTTGCCGAGACCTTCGCGGTATGGCTGCGGCCGCGCTCGCATTGGCGCACGCGCTATGCCGGTTGGCCGGCGTTGAAGAAGCTCGAATATGTCGACGAGCTGATGGCGGAGATCGCCGGCAAGCGGCCGACGCTGACACACCGGGAAAAAGTCGATCCGCTCTCCAAGCTCAATCAGACGCTCGGCGACTATTACAAGAAGAAGCGTGCGCTTTACGTCGTCGATACGCCGAAAACCTATGATCGCGATCTGCGGCGGCTGTTTTCGACCGATGCGCGGCATCGTCACGCCGAGGCGGCATCGTCCTTCATCCGGCGCAATCGCGCCCAGGTGCGCGAGCTGGTCGCCAAATGGACCGGTGAATATCAGCTCACCTTCGATGTCGTGCTCGACGACATGATCCAGCGCTGCCGCGAGCTCAATCTGCGCGCGGTCGGTCCCGAGCGCAAGCTGATCATGGAATTTACCGTGCTGTTGACCGCCAAGACCATGCACGCATTGTTCGGTCCGTCGCGGCGCCGATGGATCGCGCTATGAAAAAGCTGCGCGTTCTGCTGCTCGTTCATCCGGATCTGATCCCGCCGGAATCGAGCAAGGGCTACACCGAGCAGGAGATCAACGTCTGGAAAACCGAATACGACGTGGTGACGACGCTGCGTGCCGCCGGCCACGAGGTCCGCCCGCTCGGCGTCCATGACGAGCTCAAGCCGATCCGCGACGACATCGAGGCCTGGAAGCCGGACGTGGTGTTCACCCTGTTGGAGCAGTTCCGCGGCGAAGCGATCTACGACCAGAACGTGGTCAGCTATCTCGAACTGATGCACGTGCCCTATACCGGCTGCAATCCGCGCGGCCTGATGCTGGCGCGCGGCAAGGATTTGTCGAAGACGCTGGTGCATTACCACCGCATTCCGGTACCGGACTTCGCCGTGTTTCCGAAGGGCCGCAAGGTGAAGCGGCCGGCGCGGCTCGCTTTGCCGCTGATCGTCAAGAGCGTCAATGAGGATGCCTCTTACGGCATCTCGCAAGCTTCGGTGGTCGACACCGACGAGAAACTCGTCGAGCGCGTCAACTTCATCCACGACCGCATCGGCACCAATGCCATCGCCGAGCAATATATCGAAGGCCGCGAAATCTATGTCGGCATCGTCGGCAACGAGCGGCTGATCGTGCTGCCGGTGTGGGAATTACGATTCCAGAACATGGCGGAGGGCGACTGGCTCATCGCCACCGAGAAGGTCAAGCACGATCCCGATTATCAGGAACGGCGCGGCATCCGGCACGGTCCGGCCAAGGATCTCGCCCCAGAGCTGGCGGCCCGTATCCAGCGCATGGCCAAACGGATTTATCGGACGTTGGAGCTCGACGGCTATGCCCGTATCGATTTTCGCCTTGCTGCCGACGGCACGCCGTATTTTCTCGAAGCCAATCCCAATCCCGAGATCGCCGAAAGCCAGGAATTTGCCATGGCAGCAAAACATATCGGCATCGACTATCCCGATTTACTGCAGCGTATTGTGACGCTTGGCATCAGGCGCAGCTCGGCTTCCGCCGCCGTGGATTGAAACGGCGGCCGCGACCGCCGGCGCTAGACGCTTCTATGCTTATCGCGACCGCCGTAGGGACGCTGATCAGCCTCGCGCTTTGCGGCACGCCGCTCGTGCGCGCGCACGTCGCGACGCTCGCGATTGCCATGGTCGCGCCTGCGCTCGGCGGCGCGCCTGCCGTGCGAGCGCGCGGCGGTTTTGGCCGCCCGCTTGTCGTGCTTGGCTTCCGCCAGTTCGGCTTGCTCCGCTTTGACCTTGTCGATCTTAAGTTGCTCGAGCTTGGCTTGCTGCAACTGGACCTGTTGCGCATGCGTCTGTTCCACGCTAGCGAAGGCGGGCAGGCTGCGGCAGGGCAGGTGCCGCACAAAAGCCAGCGCGTCATCGTTCACCGCCATGCTGCGCCAGGCGTCGACGGAGAGACCAGTCACGCGCTCGACGTAGCCGCGCGTTTCACGCGGCAGGCTGTTGCGATGTTCGAGCCATTCGATAACGCGGCGGGCGCCGGCATTGTAAGCCGCCGCGACAAAGCCGAGATTGCCGAATTGCAGGCGGAGCTCGCGCAAGAAGCGCGCCGAAGCCGGGATCGCTTGGAGCGGATCGAACGGATCGTCGAGCCCGGTTTCGGCGGCGGTCTCCGGCATGAATTGCGCGATGCCCAAGGCGCCCTTGCGGCTCACGGCGTCGTCGCGCAACCGGCTCTCCTGCCAGATCAGGTTGGCGAAGAACGGAACGGGCAAGTCGTTGTTTTGCGCTGAGGTGTAGAGCGCGTTGCACAAATCGTTGAGCGACAGGTTTGCGGTGCCGCCGGATGCGCCGTCCGCATTCGCCGTGTCGGCGGTATCGGAATCGACGTCCGCATATGCGTCGGGGCTAGGCGGCCTCAAAGTTTCGACGGAGACGGCGTGCTGCAGCGATGCCACGGAAAGCCGGTCGGCTCGTCCGGTCGACGATTCGATCTCAATGAGCGACGAAGCCGCGCCCGCGGCATGCGGATAGTCGTTAAAGTAATGGGAATAATCCGGCTCCGGCGCGGCGCGCGACAGCCACAGCAGCAAAATTGCAAACGCTAGTATCGGACGCATTCCGTTCCCTCACAGAAACGTGTCGCGACGGCGCACGGCGGCGCAGTCCAGGCTTGGTTAATGAAGGGTTTTCCCTCGTCCTCCGGCGGCGCTCATGCCGGTCTAAGCGGGCGGCTTTTGGGACAGATTGTGGGTCACTCAAGGCGAATTGCGGCGGCGGCCGCCGCATTGGAACCTCAGAGGGCAAGCCCGCTTGCGCGGTGATCCCGGAAAGCGGATATTTGTTGCGGACGCGACCAATTTCCCGGCAGCTGCGACATGAGAGCGTTCTGCGATCCGGGCAACGGGCGGGGGCGGATTCGTTGTATTGTCGCGCTATGCGGGCCGCGCGTCGGGGAGGTTTACGATGAATCAAGAAACGAAGGTCCACGCGCCGGAGGCGAAAAGCGCCGATGCCGAATTCCGCTACCAATCCGGCTTCGGCAATCATTTTGTTTCCGAGGCCGTGCCGGGCGCCCTGCCGGTCGGCCGTAACTCGCCGCAGCGTCCGCCGCACGGGCTTTATGCCGAATTGATTTCGGGCACCTCGTTTACAACGCCGCGCGGGGAAAACCGCCGCACTTGGACTTATCGTATTCAGCCCTCGGTCGTGCATCGGCCTTATGCACGCATCGACACCGGGCTGATCCGCAGCGCGCCGTTCAACGACGTCGACGCCACTCCGACCCAATTGCGCTGGAGCCCGATTCCGGTTCCGGACGAGCGGACCGACTTCATCGAAGGCATCGTGACGCTCGGCGGCAACGGCGACGTGGCGACGCAGACCGGCATGGCGGTCCACCTCTACGCCGCCAACCGCTCGATGACCGATCGCTGCTTTTATAATGCCGACGGCGAAATGCTCATCGTGCCGCAGCAGGGCCGTGGGCGCTTCGTTACCGAGCTCGGCGTCGTTGAGGCGTCGCCCGGCGAGATCGTCGTTATCCCCCGCGGGCTTCGTTTCCGTGTCGAACTGCCCGACGGCCCGTCGCGCGGTTATCTCTGCGAGAATTACGGCCAGGCGCTGCGGCTGCCGGAACTAGGCCCACTCGGCTCTAATGGGCTTGCCAATCCGCGCGATTTTCTAAGCCCCGTCGCCGCCTATGAAGACACCAAGGCGCCGTGCACGCTGGTGGCGAAATTCCAGGGCAATCTCTGGGCTGCGGCGATGGATCACTCGCCGCTCAACGTTGTCGCCTGGCACGGCAATTTCGCGCCTTACAAATACGAGCTGGCGCGCTTCATGGTCATCGGCACGGTGAGCTTCGATCATCCCGATCCGTCGATCTACAGCGTGCTGACCGCGCCGTCAGACG
>JASHOX010000301.1 GCA_030038415.1 Xanthobacteraceae bacterium | reverse complement strand
GTCTGGCACAATGCGGCGGCTGCTGTTTCAGCTAACGGAGAAGAGCCATGATCGATCTTGCGACGGCTCCTTACGCAGTGCTTCTGCTCCGTTTGTGCCTCGGGGTCCTGTTCGTTGCGCATGCGCTGCTGAAGGTGCGCGTCTACACGATACCCGGCACCGTGAAGATGTTTAAGGACCTCGGCATTCCCGGATGGTTCGTTGCACCTGGTCATCGCCGTGGAATTGATCGGCGGCGCGTGCCTGATCCTGGGCATTGTTCCGAGATATGTCGCCTTGCTGCTTATCCCCGAAATCTTGGGAACGATCGTGACGGTGCACGGCAAAAACGGCTGGCCGTTTAACAGCCCTGGCGGCGGCTGGGAATATCCGGCGTTTTGGGCGGCCGCACTGCTCGTGCAGTTTCTTCTTGGCGACGGCCCTTTGACGCTTGTTCCGTCGCCGCCTCTGCCCATCGTCTGAGGCGGATGAGTTCGTGATTCGGTGAGCTACGCCCGGTGTTCGGCGACGTCGCGCAGCTGAGCCGAACGCGCGGACGGAACGGTCGATGTCCTGGCGTTCAGGCCGCCGTACTTCGCGTGCCACTTCGGGCCGGGGCCGCGCATGTAGTGCTTGTCGGGCCGGTAGGATCCGGCGCTGTAGCCGGGGATTTCCAGCAATTCGCGAAGCGCCTTCGAGATGCCACGCCACATATCACGCTCCCTTCGCCCTTCACCGGGGCCGTTCTTGGGAATGTCGCCGTTCGCCTCCTCAGAGGCCAACGTGCGCCGTCAAACGCCGGTTCCATTTTCAAACGTGCGTTTGACATTTATTATCGCGAGAAAACATTAAAATTTGTTGCGATTTCGGCAGTGCTTTGCCTTAATTGTGATCAGGCTTAGCGAAGCTTTAGCGCGGCCGATAAAACTGGAACGAAGTTCCCGAACACGGTGCGCCATTACCGGCCGGCGGAAGCGTTCTTGCTCTCGATGCCCCGGATCGCTACATCAGCAGCGAGATTTTCCCGAAATGAGCGCCTTCGCGGCCGTCACGCCCTTGCCGGCGGATCGGCCGTTCAGCGCCGAGCCAGAGGGGCAGGGCGCTGATGGCCCGTCAATTCGTCTATCATATGCAAGGTCTGTCCAAGACTTATCCGGGAAACCGGAAGGTCCTGGAGGACATCAATCTCTCCTTCTATCCCGATGCCAAGATTGGCGTCCTCGGCGTCAATGGCGCCGGCAAGTCGACGCTTTTACGCATCATGGCCGGCCTCGACACCGAATATTCCGGCGAGGCCTGGGCGGCGGCCGGCGCCCGCGTCGGCTACTTGGCGCAGGAACCTCAACTCGATCCGCAGAAGTCGGTCCGCGAAAATGTCATGGACGGCGTAGCGCCGCAGAAGGCCATCCTCGACCGTTACAACGAGCTCGCCGTGAACTATTCCGACGAGACCGCCGACGAGATGACCAAGCTCCAGGACGAGATCGAGGCCAAAGGGCTCTGGGATCTCGACTCCAAGGTCGATCAGGCCATGGACGCGCTGCGCTGCCCGTTCGACGAGGCCGATGTCTCAAAGCTCTCCGGCGGCGAACGCCGCCGCGTCGCGCTGTGCCGGCTGTTGCTCGAGCAGCCGGACCTGCTCTTGCTCGACGAGCCGACCAACCACCTCGACGCCGAATCGGTGGCTTGGCTCGAAGCGCATTTGCGCAATTATCCGGGCGCCATCCTCATCGTCACCCACGACCGTTACTTCCTCGATAACGTCACCGGCTGGATTCTCGAGCTCGACCGCGGCCACGGCATTCCCTATGAGGGCAATTATTCGTCGTGGCTGGTGCAAAAACAGAAGCGGCTGGAGCAGGAAGGCCGCGAGGAGGAAGCGCGCCAGCGCACGCTCGCCCGCGAGCAGGAATGGATTTCCGCTTCGCCGCGCGCGCGGCAGGCGAAATCCAAGGCGCGCTACGAGCGTTACGAGGAATTGCTCAAGAAGGCCGGCGAGAAACAGACCCAGACCGCGCAGATCGTCATTCCGGTCGCCGAGCGGCTCGGCCAGAACGTCATCGACTTCGAGCACCTGCGCAAAGGCTACGGCAACAATCTTCTGATCGACGATCTGACCTTCAAGCTGCCGCCCGGCGGCATCGTCGGCATCATCGGCCCGAATGGCGCCGGCAAGACCACGCTGTTCCGTATGATTACGGGTGCGGAGAAGCCCGACGGCGGCACCATCAAGATCGGCGAGTCGGTGCATCTCGGCTATGTCGACCAATCGCGCGATTCGCTCGACGGCAAGAAGAGCGTCTGGGAGGAAATCTCCGGCGGCGCCGATGTGCTGGCGCTCGGCAAGCGCGAGGTGAATTCGCGCGCTTATTGCTCGGCCTTCAACTTCAAGGGCGCCGATCAGCAGAAGAAAGTCGGCTCGCTCTCCGGCGGCGAGCGCAACCGCGTGCATCTCGCCAAAATGCTCAAATCCGGCGCCAACGTGCTGCTGCTTGACGAGCCCACCAACGATCTGGACGTGGACACGCTCCGAGCCTTGGAAGAGGCGCTGGAGGATTTCGCCGGCTGCGCCGTGATCATCAGCCACGACCGCTGGTTCCTCGACCGCATCGCCACCCATATGCTGGCCTTCGAGGGCGACAGCCATGTCGAGTGGTTCGAGGGCAATTTCCAGGACTACGAAAAGGACAAGATGCGGCGGCTGGGCACCGACACGGTCATCCCGCACCGGATCAAATACAAGAAATTCTCAAGGTAATTTGGCCTATTAGCGGCATTCGCGAGGGTGGCGCTTCCCTGTGACGACTCATATATAAGACAACGACCGCCTCCGAGGCTTTTAACAAGCAGTGCCGGAGGTTGGGTTGCGCGCTTTAAGCGCAATAGGAGAAGACATTGACAACGCGAGCGAGTGAAGCCCGGGCGACCGAGACCAAGGCCCGCGCCGAGGCAAGTTTCAAGAAGGAAGAGCGCGCCAAGGAAGGCGCCAAGGCGATGCTGGAATATCAGGCCAACGGCCGCATGGTTCGCGAGCAAATGGCGCGCCTGAAGGCGCTGCGGCTCGCTAAGGAGGCTGCCGAGGCGGCGGCTTCCGCGGCCCCTCAACCCGAAAAGAAGACACGTCGCGCCAAGCGTTAATGCCGGTAGGAACGGCGCAGCGTCGGGCGGTTGCAGGCCGCGGCGCCTTGAAACGAACACATCAATAGTCCATATGTGATTCGCGGCCTTAAAGGCCCGCTGCGAGCCGCGTGTACGGGATCCCGACGGACTAATCCCCGTTAATTGGCTTCTGGCTCGCTCTTTTCCACCTCATCGACAGCCCAGATCGCGCGGGATGTCCATTATGTCCCGCGCCGCCGGCCGTAGCGCATCGCGCAACGGCCGTGACGACGTGCACAACGGAAAGATCATTCTTTGACCGACTTTCACCACTTTAAACTTAACGACGCGATCGCTCGTGCGCTGACCGAAGAGAAATACGTAACCCCGACGCCGATCCAGGCGCAGACCATCCCGACGGTGATGGCGGGCCGCGACGTCATCGGCATCGCGCAGACCGGAACCGGCAAAACCGCGGCCTTCGCGCTGCCGATCCTGCATCGCCTGGCCGCCAAGCCGCGCGCGCTCGAGCCCAAAACCTGCCGGGTCCTGGTGTTGAGCCCGACGCGCGAATTGTCGGGCCAGATACTCGACAGCTTCCGCGCCTACGGCCGGCACCTGCGGCTTAGATCGGCGCTGGCGATCGGCGGCGTGTCGATGGGCGCCCAGGTGCGCAGCCTCATGCACGGCGTCGATATTCTCGTCGCCACGCCCGGCCGGCTTCTCGATCTCGTCAAAAGCAACGCGCTGCGGCTTGGCGGCGTCGAGTGTTTCGTGCTCGACGAGGCCGACCGCATGCTCGACATGGGTTTTATCGCCGACATCCGCAAAATCGTCGCCAAGCTGCCGGCGCATCGGCAGACGCTGATGTTTTCCGCCACCATGCCCGGCGCCATCGCCGAGCTCGCCGCGCATATGTTGCGCGATCCGATCAAGGTCGCGGTGACGCCGACGGCGTCTACCGCCGAACGCATCGACCAGCGCATCATCCGTGTCGACCGCGCCGCCAAACCGGCGATTCTGGTCGACCTGTTGCGGCAGGAGAAGATCGACCGCGCGCTGGTCTTCACCCGGACCAAGCACGGCGCCGACAAAGTTGTGCGACGGCTCAATCAAGCCGGTATCGCCGCCGAAGCCATCCACGGCAACAAATCGCAGGGCCAGCGCGAGCGCGTGCTCGCGGCGTTCCGCACCGGCAAGGTGCGCACCCTGGTCGCCACCGATATCGCCGCGCGCGGCATCGACGTCGACGGCATCAGCCATGTGGTCAATTTCGATCTGCCGAACGTGCCGGAGACTTACGTGCACCGCATCGGCCGCACCGCCCGCGCCGGCGCCGAAGGCATCGCCATCTCGCTGTGCGACGCGGAGGAAATGGCGTTGTTGCGCGACATCGAAAAGCTCATCCGCATGTCGCTACCAATGAGCGATCGGCGCTCGCATCCGCAATGCGCCGAGCAACCGGCCGCCAAGACTGCGCCTGGCCGTCACAATGGCAATGGACACCGCGGCCAGCAGCGCCGGCGTCACGGTAACGGTGCGGGCAAGCAATCGCAGCACGGGCAGTCGCATCGATCGCAGCAAAATCGTGCGCAGCCGCAAAACGGCCAGCAGCGAAACGGGCAGCCGCAGGCCGATCAATCGCAAGATGCCGGCATTGGCGCTGTCGCCTTCCTGCGCCGCGACGCTGCGGCGGATCGCCGTCACGGTACGCCGCGCTTTAACGGTCAATCGAGAGGTTCATGACATGGCCAAAGAAGAGCTTTTGGAATTCGAAGGCCTGGTCACCGAGATCCTACCCGACGCGCGGTTTCGCGTGCAGCTCGACAACGGCCACGCGCTGATCGCCTACACTGCGGGGCGGATGAAAAAGAACCGGATCAAGACGCTGGCCGGCGACCGGGTGACGGTCGAAGTCTCGCCCTACGACCTGGAAAAAGGCCGCATGATTTTCCGCCATAAGGACGAGCGCGCCGGAACCGGTCCGCGTCCGCCGCAGCGCAATCAGTATCGGCGACGCTAGATTTGTTTTAGCACGTCCTTTTCGCAAAACCGGTTTCCACTTTTGCGGGACGTGCTCGAAACAGCGCCGTCAGCACCACGGCTTGACCGGCTTCTTGTCGCCGGGATGGATGTCGCCGATGTGCTGTTTGATCTCGTCATATTGCGGGTCGTCTGGCGCGTAGACGAGTTCACCTTCGGCAATCGGGTCCGGCCACAGCGACTGCAAATGCAGCGTGATGGTGCCGTCGTTCGCCATCTCCGCGGTGCCGATGCTGTCGATCGCCGAGCAGGGAATCTCATTGCTCGGCGCGTTTTGCGCGTCCGCCGCGCCAGTGAGGCTCGCCGTCAAGCCTGCCACCACGACGATTGCCAGCGCCGGGCTTCGGGAGGACATCGGCGGGGACTCCTGCTAAACCCCGGCACCATAATCGAATCACTGATAAAAGTCGCGAACGCTGGACGGCAACGATGGAAGACTGGAGCGCCCGCCAATATCTCAAGTTCGAGGATGAACGCACCCGGCCGCCGCGCGATTTGCTCGCGCAGGTGCCGCTGCAGCGGCCGCGGCTTGCCGTCGATCTCGGCTGCGGGCCGGGCAATTCCACCGAGCTGATCGTCGAGCGTTTCCCGCAGTCGGAGGTCGTCGGGCTCGACTCCTCGCCCGACATGCTGCGCAAGGCGCGGGAGCGGCTGCCGAATTGCAAATTCGTCGAGGGCGACATCGCCACCTGGTCTCCCGATCCGGCGACCGACTTGATTTTCGGCAATGCGGTGATGCAGTGGCTGCCGGACCATCCGGTCATCATGCGGCGATTGCTGCAAGCGCTGCCGCAAGGCGGCGTGCTGGCGATCCAGATGCCCGACAACACTCGCGAGCCGGCGCTGCGCTTCCAGAAGGAAGTCGGCGAGAGCGGTCCGTGGAAAGATCATCCCGAGGTCAAGGCGGCGCCGCGCGACGACCTGCCGTCGATCGAGGACTATTACGATCTGCTCAGGCCGGTCTGTTCGCGTCTCGACATGTGGCACACCGTCTATAACCACGTGATGGCGTCGCCGGCGGCGATCACCGAATGGTTCAAGGGCTCCTCGCTGCAGCCGTTCCTCTCGCCGCTGTCTGCCGCGGATCGCGAGAAATTTCTCGCCGCCTACACGGCCAAATGCGTCGAAGCCTACAAGCCGCGCTACGACGGCAAGGTGCTGTTGCGCTTTCCGCGTCTTTTCATCCTGGCGGTGCGATGAAGTTCTGCGGCGCTCTGCTCGGCATTGTCGTGTTGAGCGGCATGTTCGGCGTTCAACCCGTCCACGCCGACGCCGCGTTCCAAGCCTTCCTGCAGTCGCTGTGGCCGCAAGCTCAGGCGCTTGGCATTTCGCGCGCCACCTTCGATGACGCGACACGCGGGCTTGAGCCGGACCTCTCACTGCCCGATCTCGTTTTGCCAGGCCGGCCGCAGAAGCCGCCGCCGGGCCAGCCGGAATTCGTCGAGACTCCCGCCGATTATCTGAAAGAGCCGGTGATCGAGCGGCTTGCGGTGCAAGGCCGCAAGCTTCTTGAGCAATATAGCGGTCCGCTCACCGCGATTGAGCAACAATTCGGCGTGCCCGCGTCCGTCGTGCTCGCGATCTACGGCCGCGAGACCGATTACGGTCGCGTCGCCGATACCCACGACGCCATCCGCGTCCTGGCGACGCAGGCCTATTACGGCCGGCGCAAGGACAAGTTCACGCAAGAATTTCTGCTGGCGCTGAAAATCCTCGGCGACGGCAGGATCGCGCGCGACGCCATGAAAAGCTCGTGGGCCGGCGCCATGGGGCTGACGCAATTTCTGCCGTCGGATTATCTGAAATACGCCGTCGATTTCGAGCGCACCGGCCGCGCCGATATCTGGACCTCGGTGCCCGACGCGCTCGCCTCCACCGCCAAGCAGCTTGTCGGCGAGGGCTGGCAGCCCGGCGTGCACTGGGCCTACGAGGTGCATCCGCCGGCCAATGTCGATTGCACCATCGGCGTGCCGGACAACACCTTACCCATCACGGAATGGCTCAAGCGCGGCTTTGTGCCGGCCTATGGCCGCGTCATCCCGCCGGCAGAACAAGCGGAAACGGCCTCGCTATTGCAGCCGGCCGGGCTTTACGGCCCTTCGTTTCTCGCCACCAAGAATTACTTCGCCATCAAGGAGTATAATTTCTCCGATCTTTACGTGCTGTTCGTCGGCCATTTGAGCGACCGCATCGCCAATCCGAAC
>JASHOX010000300.1 GCA_030038415.1 Xanthobacteraceae bacterium | reverse complement strand
TCGTTCTGGGCCTGGGACGACATGCTGACCATGAACAAGGTCGGCTTCTTTCCCTATACGCCGGCGACGCAGATGCTGCAGGGGCTCGCGGTGTCGATCGAGATGCTGCACGAAGAAGGCCTCGACAACGTGTTCACGCGGCATCACCGTCTCGCCGAAGCGACACGCCGCGCGGTACGCGCCTGGGGCCTCGAAATTCTCTGCCGCGAGCCAAAATATTATTCGCCGACCATCACCGCAGTGCTGTTGCCGGACGGCCATGACGCCGACGCGTTCCGGGCGCTGGCGCTCGACACCTTCAACATCTCTTACGGCGCGAGCTTCGGCCCCTATGCCAAAAAATACTTCCGCATCGGCCATCTCGGCGATGTCAACGATGGCTGGATGATGGGCGTGTTGGCGGTGACCGAGATGGCGCTGTCCCTTGCCGGCGTCCCGCACAAGAAGGGCGGGGTGCAGGCGGCGATGGATTACATCGTCTCGGCGCAGTCGGCTGCCGCGCGCGTAGCGGCGGAGTAATCTCGTCATGCCCGCGAAGGCAGGCATCCAATAACCACAGTGCTTTGGTAATATCCCGGTCCGCGATTACTGGATCATCCGCCTTCGCAGATGATGACAAGTATCACGACAACGGCACCGCCGCGACGTGATCCTTGAACGCTTTGCGTCCGGAAAGCGCCGCGTACCAGCGCTCAAAGTTGGGCAGCGGCGGCCGATCGGGCACCAGCTGCCGATAGCGATAGGCGACGATGCCCACCGGAATGTCGCCGTAGGAGAAGCCGTCACCGGCCAGATATCTGGTGCGTTCGAGCTGCCGATCGAGAATGGCCATCGCCGCGGTGGTTTTCTTTTTCGATTCCTCGATGGCCGCGTGATTGCGCTTTTCCGGCGGCGTCCGGATCAAGCCCCAGAAACACTCGAAAATCGCCGGCCCCGCCACCGCAAGCTGCCAGTCCATCCATTTGCTGGCATGGGCCCGCGTGCGCAGGTCGGCCGGCTCCAAAATCGTCGATTTATATTTGGCGGCGAGATAGCGGACGATGGTGTTCGATTCCCACAACAGGAAGCCGTCCTCCTCTTCCAGCGTCGGCACCAGACCGTTCGGATTCATCGCCAGATAAGCCGGCTCGCGGTTTTTGCCGAACGGCCCGCCGACATCGATGCGCTCGTGCGGCAGTCCGAGCTCGCCGACCGCCCACATCACCTTCTGCACGTTCGACGAGGTTTTCCGCCCCCAGATTTTGATCACGATTTTCCTCTCCCACAGCCAAGCAGTGTCATGCCCCGCGAAAGCGAGGCATCCAGTAAACTCCGCTCCTGGGGCAGATTGCAATGTTGGTGAATACCGGATCGTCCGCATGCGCGGACGATGACAGCCGGCTCAATCGATCCGGCGCGCCTCTTCAGGCAGCATGATCGGGATGCCGTCGCGGATCGGATAAGCGAGCTTGGCCGCGCGCGAAATCAGCTCCTGCTTTTCCGCGTCGTATTCGAGCGGGCATTTAGTCAGCGGACAGACCAGGATTTCGAGGAGTTTCGGATCGACGCCTTCGGCGGGTCGTTCGCCGGCAGGGCTGGACATGCTGAGCTCCGCTTTGATCGGCGCAACTATAGCATTTCCGTGCTTGCAAGCGAAACGAAGCAATCCGGCGCCTTATCGCCTGGACCACTTTATCGCCTCGGGCCTCGCAATGACGAATCTATTGCAACGGTGTCTCGCCCGGCGTCTTGCTCTTGGCGAGCTCGATCTCGGTGACGGCGACCAAAATCTCGGCGCGGGTCTTCAAATCCGGCGCCTCCAGCATCGCCTGCTTCTCGGCGGTGTCGTAGGGCGACATCATCGCCAGCGCGTTCACCAAGGCCTCGTTGGGCGCGTTCTCGATGCCCTCCCAATCGGCCTTGAGGTTATTGGCTTTGAGGAAGGCCGTAAGCGCCCGCAACAGCGCCTTGCGGTCGACTTTGTCCTCGCCCTTGCGCGCGGTGAAGTCGTCGATGAAAGGCTGATAAGTAACCCGGCACTGCCGATAGGGCGTGCCGACCGCAAGCTCCTCTTCGACGCGGAAGCGCGCGATGCCGGTAAGCTGGATGAGATAGCGGCCGTCGCCGCTCTCGGCGAATTGCGTCATGCGGCCAACGCAGCCGACGCGGAACAGATGCGGCTTGTTTTCGTCCGGTCCCGGATGCGCCGGGTCGGGCTGTATCATGCCAATGAGACGGTGCTCGGAGCGCAGCGCGTCATCGATCATGGCCAGGTAGCGCGGCTCGAAAATGTTGAGCGGCATCTGCCCGCGCGGCAACAGCAGCGCACCCGGCAGCGGGAAAACCGGAATGACCGCCGGCAGCGCATCCGGTCCGTTGAAGATCGCGTTCATCGGCATGTCGCACTCCACTAGTGCCCCGATTCCGAAGTTCGCATCATTCGGCGGCACACTCGATTGCGAACTTCGGAATCGAAAGGACACTAGCAACATATTGATCTAGTGTGGCTTTGGTTCAGAAGTCAGCACCACGAATCAGGCCGAAAGAATGGTGCCGACTTCTGAACCGCCACACTAGCGACGGCACCGAATTTCAGGATCTCATTTTAAGCAAACAAGATCGACGACAACCGCTTGCGGCCCTCGATCGTGGCTTCGTCGGTTGGCCCCCAGGCATCAAAAAATTGAACGAGCTGCTTGCGGGCGCCGTCGTCGTTCCATTTGCGGTCGCGCTTGACGATGGCGATCAGCTGGTCGAGCGCGTCCTGCCGCCGCCCCTTGCCGTTGAGCGCCAGCGCAAGATCGAAGCGGGCCTGATGGTCGAGCGGATTGGCGGCGACCTTTTGTTCGAGCTCGGTCACTGGGCCGAGCGTCTTGGCCTGCTCGGCGATTTCGAGCGCGGCGCGCGCCGCGGCCACCGCGGCGTCGTTGCGCTTGGCTTCCGGCACCATTGCGAGCGTCTGCCGCGCCTGATCGAGCGCGCCGGTCGCGACGTAAGCACGCGCCAAGCCGGCGAGCGCCGGCACGCTGGTGCTGTCCTCGGCAAGAAGCTGCGCATAAATCTCTGCCGCTCCGGCGGCGTCGCCCTCAGCGAGTGCGGCGTCGGCTTCTTTCAGCAAATCCTGGGCCTCGCCGCCAATGCGATCCTTGGTCAGCCGCTCGAGGAAGGCCGTGACCTGGCTTTCCGGCAGCGCCCCCATGAAGCCGTCCGCGGGCTGGCCGTTGACGAAAGCGATCACGGCCGGGATCGATTGGATGCCCATCTGACCGGGGATCGCGGGATGCTCGTCGATATTCATCTTGACGAGCTTGACCTTGCCCTTGGCCGCTCGAACGGCCTTTTCCAGGACGGGCGTGAGCTGCTTGCATGGGCCGCACCACGGCGCCCAGAAGTCGACCAGCACCGGCTGGCGCTTCGATTCCTCGATGACGTCCTTGACGAAAGTTTGCGTCGTCGTGTCCTTGACGACTACGTCCGCAGGTGCGGCTCCAGCTTGTTGCAGCATTGACATCGACGTGCCCGATCGCCCTTTTCCCAATCGCTCTTTTCCTGGCCCCGGCGGGGCGAAATTCGTTCTATTCGCCCCATTAAATGGGAACAAAGCCGTCAAATGCAATCAGGGCCTTCTAGGGTCCAGCCGAGGAAACCGGCTCGATCCGCGGCTTGTGCCCGGTGGCTTCGAGGAATTTAAGCAGGTCGTCGCGGGAAATCGTCGTCGTGCCGGTATTGGTCAGGGGATGAAAGTTGAGCTCCATCGCCGCCATCATGGCGGCATCGAGCACGATGGTCACGCGGCCGGCCTTGTCATTGATCGCGGCGAATGGCGTCACCGAGCCGGGCTCAACGCCGAGAAGTTCGCGCAGGAGCTCGGCCGAGCCGAACGAGAATCGCCCGGAGGCGCCAAGGAGCCGGTGCAGCGATTTCAACTCGATCGCGGCGTCTTCGTTCGCCACGACGAGGTAGGGCGCGCCCTTTTTGTCGCGCAAGAACAGGTTTTTGGTATGGCCGCCGGGCACCGCGCCGCGAAGCACCCGCGCTTCGTCGACGGTAAATACCGCCGGATGGGTGACGGTCTTGTGGGCGATACCAAGCCTGTCCAGATAGGTAAAAAGCTCATCGGGCGTGGCAGGCATGAGCGGTATTTAGAGCATGGTCCGGAAAAGTGGATGCCGGTTTTTCCGAAAAGATCATGCTCCAGCCAAATAATCCTAGACCATGATCCGATTTAGCCTGATCGGATCATGGTCTAGGCCCGGGCGCCAGCGGTTGCAAAGCGGTAAGCTCTTTGGCATAGCTTGGTCGTGGCCCGGCGCCCTGCGTCTGGCCGCCTTACCCTTCTCGGATGCGGGTGTAGCTCAGGGGTAGAGCACAACCTTGCCAAGGTTGGGGTCGAGGGTTCGAATCCCTTCGCCCGCTCCAATTTTCCAATTATCCGGCCCGGAGACATGGCTGGCAGAACGCACCTAAGATCGGCGCGGTCTACGCATCTCTGGTAAGAACCGACCGCCGTTGAGACTGCCGCCGGGACCATCGTGAAAAGCCACATCCAGCAATCCGCTCGTCAGAGTA
>JASHOX010000299.1 GCA_030038415.1 Xanthobacteraceae bacterium | reverse complement strand
GATATCAAACGGCTTTCGGCGGCGATCAGCCGCGATCTTTCGCATTGGATGTGATCTCAGATGTTTAGGGCAACAGCGTGCACAACGGCGTTTTTGGCTGAACGCCTACGTCGGACGTTATGAAAGAATTGACCGGGCGCCAAACGAACTGGGAGTGCCGCCGATAAGCAAAATCTTGGCCGAAACTTCTGGCGACGTCCGCCACGGCAAAATCGCGGCAGCGATCAAGCATGCAAATTAGCGCGCACGATAATGTCGATCCGCAGGTTACCCGGGGCTTCGGCCGGGAGTGGTCGACGTTCCGGCAGGATATCGATCACCTATCGCAACAGCAGCGCCAGGAGATATTCGACGATTACTTTCGGATTTTTCCGTGGCATCTGCTGCCGCCGGGCGGCGGCGTCGGTATCGATATCGGCTGCGGCACCGGCCGCTGGTCGATGCTGGTGGCGCCGCGTGTCGCGCATCTGCATTTGCTCGACGCCAGCGCCGAGGCGCTCGCCGTCGCCAGGCAGAACCTGAAACCCGCGAACAACGTCAGCTTTCATGCTGCCAGCGTCGCCGAAATTCCTTTGCCGGCGCGATCGCTGGATTTCGCCTATTCGCTCGGCGTCCTGCATCACGTGCCCGACACCCAAGCCGCAATCGCGGCAATCGCGGCCAAGCTCAAGGCGGGCGCGCCGTTTTTGGTCTACCTGTATTACGCTCTGGATAATCGCCCCGCCTGGTATCGTGCGCTGTGGCGGATCAGCAATCTCGCCCGTCTTGTCATCTCGCGGCTGCCGCATCCGCTTCGGCTCGCTCTCAGCCAAACGATTGCGGCCCTGGTCTATTGGCCGCTGGCACGCGGCGCCCGGCTGTTGTCGCGGTTCGGACCTTCGGCGCGCGCGTTGCCCTTATCCTATTATGCCGATAAGTCATTTTACGTGATGCGGACCGATGCCTATGATCGTTTTTGTACGCGTCTGGAAAAGCGTTTCAGCCGCAGTGAGATCGAGCGCATGCTGCGGGATGCCGGCTTTGTCGAGGTGCAATTTTCAGATTCCGTGCCGTTCTGGAGCGCCGTCGGTATCAAGGCGGCGATGCAGTAAATTTTTTCAGGCCCAGCGCGCGCGCCACGCCTCCAGCATCAGCACGTCCCAGATAAGGTATTGCCAATTGCGTCTACCACCGATGTGTTCTTGCCAATAGCAGCGGACGATTGCGGCATCGAGCAGGCCAGCCTCGCTCAGGCGCCGTTCGTCGAGCAGCGCTTCGGCCCAGTCGCGCAGCGGCCCGCGCAGCCATTCGCCGAGCGGAATGCCGAAACCCATCTTCGGCCGTTCTACCAGCGCCGGCGGCACGTGGCGGTACAGCACCTGCCGTAACAGCCACTTGCTGGTATTGCCGCGGACTTTCGCATGGCGTGGCAGCCGCCAGCAGAATTCTACGACCCGGTGATCGAGCAGCGGCACGCGCGCTTCGAGCGCCACCGCCATGCTGGCGCGATCCACCTTGGTCAAAATGTCGTCGGGCAGGTAGGTCACCAGATCCAGAAATTGCATGCGCGCCATCAGGTCGGGAAATTCCTTTGCCAATGTCGGGTCGTTGAGCAGGCTTTTCGGCTCGCGCGCCTGCGGCATGATCTCGGCCGGTTCCCAATGGCTGACCAGGCGGCGGTAGATGGCGTCGGGACCGTCGAGGCGCAGCACGTCGGCGGCTTTGTGCACTTTGTCGCCGGCTTGCGGCGGCCGCACCCGCGCCGGCAGCGCCCCCAGGAGCAAGGTCCAGCGATCCGGGCTCACCGCGGTGAGCGCGGTGGCGACGCCTTTGCGCAGCGCGCGCGGCAATAGCGACAGGGCACGCCAAAACCGCTGTGTCAGTTGATAACGATTATATCCGGCAAACAGCTCGTCGCCGCCATCGCCCGATAGCGCGACGGTGACATGCCGGCGCGTCATCGCCGAAACCAGATAGGTCGGGATCTGCGACGAATCGGCGAACGGCTCGTCGTACCATTCGGCTAGCCTTGGAATCACGTCGAGGGCCTGGCTCGACGTCACGGTAAGTTCGGTGTGCTCGGTCTGTAGATGCCGCGCCACCGCGGCCGCCTGCGGCGCCTCGTTGTAGCCGGGAATGTCGAAACCGATCGAGAACGTCCGCACCTTGCTCGAGCCTGCCGCCTGCATCAGTGCGACGACGGTCGATGAATCGATACCGCCCGAGAGGAACGCGCCGAGCGGCACGTCGGCGATCATGCGGCGGCCGACGGCGTCTTGCAGCAGCGCTTCCAACTGTCCGGTCAATTCGGCGTCGCTGCATTCGAGCGGACGTAGCATGCCGTCGCGGGCCACCGCGCGGGCGTCCCAAAAGCGTGCAATCTGCGGTTCGCCCTGCCAGGGCAAAGTGAGAATCATGCCGGGCTCGAGCTTGTGGACGCCCTCGTAGATGGTGTGCGGCGCTGGAATATAATTGTGCCGCATGAAGGCCGCGACGGCGTTGCGGTCGATGCGCGGCGTCCAGCCTGGATGCGCGCGTAGCGCCTTGAGCTCCGAGCCGAACAGAAACAAATTGCCGAACTTCGCCCAATACAACGGCTTGATGCCGAGCCGATCTCGGATGAGCGTGAGCGTGCGCTCGCGGCGGTCCCACAGTGCGATCGCGAACATGCCGATCATCCGTTTCAGCGTCGGCTCGATGCCGTTGACGGCGAAGGACTCCAGCATGACTTCGGTGTCGGAATGGCCGCGGAATTTATATCCGCTCGCCGCAAGTTCGGCGGCGATCGGCTGATAACTATAAACCTCGCCGTTGTAGCTGATGGCGAAACGCCCATCGGCGGAGATCATCGGTTGATGACCCGCGGGCGAAAGGTCGATGATCGAAAGCCGGCGATGTACCAGCACCGCTCCAGCCTCGTCATCGCGCCAGATTCCCTGATCGTCCGGTCCGCGATGGGACAGGCTCGCAGCCATCCGTTCGGCGATGGATTCGCTGCCACCGCCGGCGATAGGAGATGCAGCGACGAAGCCTGCAATGCCGCACATCGATATCGTTCCGCGCCAATGACCGACAGGAATTCCATATAGACTCGACCGGGAACAAACAATGAAGTTTTTCGGCCGCGCCACGTTGTTTTAATGATGATGCGAGTGCGCTCGGTGCGCGCGAGGGCTGCCGCTGTTGCGATGCGTCGCCGTCGCGGCTAAGGAAAGTACGCTGCGGCGGGCATTTAATCGAGGGTTAGGCTTTTGGGGCACCAACGCAAGATTGCCGTGATCGGGCTCGGCTATGTCGGCCTGCCGGTGGCGGTCGCGTTCGCGCGCGCCGGCGCCGCCGTGGTTGGATTCGACGTCGATAGGAGCAGGATCGACGAATTGCGCTCAGGCGTCGATCGCACGCGCGAAGTCGAGAAATCGGACCTGATGCATCCGACGCTCCTCTATAGCGGCGACCCGGCGGCGTTGGCCGAGGCCGACTTCTACATCGTCACCGTACCGACTCCCATCGATGCCGCGCGCCGTCCGGATCTGGGCGCGGTGTTTTCAGCCTCCGATACGGTGGGCCGCTTTCTCAAGCGCGGCGACATCGTGGTTTACGAATCCACCGTTTATCCTGGAGCGGTCGAAGAGGATTGCGTGCCGCGCCTTGAACGCGTCTCGGGGTTGCGCTGCGGCGCCGATTTCACCGTCGGCTATTCGCCGGAGCGAATCAATCCGGGTGACAAGACGCATCGCTTCGAGACCATCACCAAGGTGGTGTCCGGCCAGGACGAGAAAACCCTCCGCATCGTCGCCGATGTCTACGGTTCGGTGGTCACCGCCGGCGTCCATTGCGCGCCGTCCATCAAAGTGGCCGAGGCCGCCAAAGTCATCGAAAATACCCAGCGCGACCTCAACATCGCGTTCATGAACGAGCTGTCGGCGCTGTTCGAACGGTTGGGCATCGACACCGGCGACGTGCTCGCCGCCGCGGCGACCAAATGGAATTTCCAGAAGTTTTACCCCGGATTGGTCGGCGGCCACTGCATCGGTGTCGATCCCTATTATCTGACCTACCGCGCCGAAAAGGCCGGCTACGATCCGCAGGTGATCCTGGCCGGCCGGAAAATCAACGACGGTGTCGGTCAACGCGTCGCCCGCGAATGCGTACGCCGGCTGCTCAGACGCGGCAAGGGGACGGCGGTGGTCACGGTGTTGGGCATGACGTTCAAGGAAAACGTCCCGGACACGCGCAACTCAAAAGTCGCCGATATTGTCAACGAGCTGCGGTCGTTTGGGCTGGCGGTGCAGGTGCACGATCCGCTCGCCGATCCATGCGAGGTCAAGCACGAATACGGCATCGAGCTTGTGGCGATGGAGGCGTTGCGTCCCGCCGACGCCGTGATATTCGCGGTGGCGCATGACAGCTTCGTGCGCGGCGGCTGGACGTTGTTGACAAATCTCCTTGGCGCCGAGGGCGGCATCGTGCTCGACGTGAAGTCGCAGCTCGATCGGCGGCAACGGCCCGAACGCGTCGAACTGTGGCGGCTCTGAGACCCGTGGCGAATTCGCAAGCTCCAATCCAAGCTCCCGTCCTAGTCACCGGCGCGGCAGGTTTTATCGGCTTTGCCTTGGCGCGGCGCCTCCTCGAAGGCGGCTGCGCCGTCGTCGGCATCGACAGCATAAACGACTATTACGACCCGGCGCTCAAGGAGGCGCGGCTCGCGGTGCTGCGGCAGTTCAACAGCTTCACGTTCCATAAGCTCGATCTCGCCGACCGCCCCGGCACCGAAGCGGTCTTCCGCGACGGCGATTTCGGTCCGGTGGTACATCTCGCGGCGCAAGCGGGCGTGCGCTATTCGCTGCAGAATCCCCATGCCTATCTCGACGCCAATCTCGCCGGCTTTCTCAACCTGCTCGAGGGTTGCCGCCATCGCCGCACCCCGCATCTGGTTTTTGCATCGTCGAGCTCGGTCTATGGCGCCAATACCCGCCTGCCATTCTCCGTGCATGACAATGTCGATCATCCGATCAGCCTCTATGCCGCGACCAAGAAGGCGAACGAGCTGATGGCGCATGCCTACAGCCATCTCTACGGGCTGCCGACCACCGGGTTGCGGTTCTTCACCGTCTACGGTCCCTGGGGCCGCCCCGACATGGCGATGTTTATCTTTGCCAAGGCGATCGCCGAAGGCCGGCCGATCCGTTTGTTCAATTTCGGCCGCATGCGCCGCGACTTCACTTATGTCGATGACGTCATCGAGGCGGTGGAGCGTCTCATTGACCGCGTGCCGACGAAATCCGACGCGCCGGCGGGCGGCGTGCTCGATCCAGCGAGCAGCACCGCGCCGTGGCGGATCTATAATATCGGCAACAATCGCACCGTCGAAATCTCCCGCGTCGTCGAGCTCTTGGAGCAGGAGCTCGGCCATAAGGCAAAAATCGAGCTCGTGCCGATGCAGCCGGGCGACGTCGCGGAAACTTGCGCCGACGTTGATGATCTGATGCGCGAGGTTGGCTTTAGGCCCTCAACGCCCATCGAAATCGGCGTGCGCAATTTCATAGGCTGGTTTCACGATTATCACAGTCGCTGATCCCGCAGTATAATAACGCCATGATGGATTTCCTGCGCAACCCGCGACGTATTCTGATCGTCCTGAACGATCTTTTTTTCACGGCATTTGCGCTGCTGGCGACGTTCTACGTCCGGTTCGAGCAGGGCGGCCTTTCCGAGCGGTTGCATTGGCTGCTTGTATATCTGCCGGCCTATCTAGTCTATGCCGGCGCCGTCTATTGGATCTTCAACCTCTATATCGGCAAGTGGCGCTTCGCGTCGCTTCCGGATTTATGGAACATCCTGCGGGCGGTTACGGTGCTCGC
>JASHOX010000298.1 GCA_030038415.1 Xanthobacteraceae bacterium | reverse complement strand
GCGCTTTCGTCGCATCCACTTCGCGGTTCTTCGCCGGGCTCGCCGTTTCAAGCGATTTCAATAGCCGCCGTGCGACGGCGGAAACCTCGTCGACGGCGCGATTGAAGGCGGCCTCATTGGTGCGTGATGGCTGCGTAAATCCGGAGGGCTTGCGGACGAATTGCAGCGCCGAGGCGCGGATTTCGTCTTCCGTCGCCGGCGGCTCGAAATTAAACAGCGTGCGGATGTTACGGCACATGGCATCCCCCAATGGCGCGCCGTCAGGTGATCTTCAGCGGAATATTGCCGATGAAATCCTGCTTGCCGATCTCGACGCCGAGATGGCGCAGAATGGCGTAAGCCGCGGTGCAATGAAAATAGAAATTCGGCAGCACGAAGTGATTGAGATAATCGTCGCCCTTCATGTGGCCTTTCTTCTCGGGTCCGAGCGGAAAGGTGATTTCGCGCTCGGCTGATGCATCGATCTTCGCACGGTCCAGTGTCTTGATATAGACGACGGTCTTGGCGATGCGGTCCTTGAGTTGCGCAATCGTCGTCTCGTTGTCCTCGACTTTCGGCGCCTCGGCGCCGGCGAGCCGCGCCGCACCGCGGCGGGCCTGATCGGTTGCGACCTGGATCTGGCGCGTCAAGTCGAACATGTCGGGCGCGAGCCGTGAACGCAGGAGGACCGAATCCTCGATCTTCTTGGCTTTGGCGAAAGCTTCGGCCTTGCCGAGCACCGCGGACAAGGCATTGAGCGTGATCTCGAACGCTGGCAGCGAGGCTTGCGACATCGATTCCGGCATGAAAGGCTCCTTGTTGCAGGTCTAGGCCCGACGAGTGGGCCGCAGCAAAGCGGAAAAGGCCCCGTCGCGCAATCATGGCCGAGACGATCGAGACCTTACTGTTCCTTCTCGCCGTGCTGGTGATCGTCGCCGTCGCCGCGCGGCGACTCAATACCGCGCCGTCCATCCTTCTGGTTATCGCGGGCATAGTCCTGGCGCTGTTGCCCGGGCTGCCGCGGATTGAATTGGCGCCGGAACTGGTACTGCTCGGCATCCTGCCGCCGCTGATCTATTCCGCCGGCGTCGCCATGAGCTGGCGCGAATTCCGCTTCAATCTGCGTCCCATTACGTTGTTTGCCTTCGGCTGCGTCGTCTTCACCACCTGCGCCGTGGCCGCCGCGGCGCATTGGCTGCTCGGCATGCAGCTCGCCGTAGGTTTCGTGCTGGGCGCTATCGTGGCGCCGCCCGACGCGGTGGCGCCGCTGGCCATCGTCCGCCGTTTGGGTGTGCCGCGCCGCCTCATGGTCGTGCTCGAAGGCGAAGGCCTTGCCAATGATGCCACCGCGCTGATTCTCTACCGCTTTGCGGTGGCCGCGGTGGCGACCGGACTGTTCTCCTTCCGCGACGCGGCGGGCGAATTCGCGCTCATCGTCGTCGGCGAAATCGCCTATGGCATCGCCATCGGCTGGCTCAGCTTGCGGCTGCGCCGCTGGGCGAACGATCCGCGGGTCGAGATCACGCTGTCGCTGTTGACGCCTTACGCCGCGTTTTTGCTGCCACAGCAGTTGGGCGGCTCCGGCGTTTTGGCGACGGTGGCGGCCGGACTATATGTGAGCTGGAACGGACCCTTGCTCATTCCAGCGGCGACCCGGCTGCAAGGCATCTTCTTCTGGGACCTCGTGGTCTATCTGCTCGAAGGCTTGGTCTTTTTGGTCACCGGCATGCAGGTGCGCACGGTGTTCCTTCAGCTGCATGAAGTGCCCTGGCATCATTTCGCCTATGCGATCCTCTTGACCGTGGCGGTGCTGATCGCGACGCGTTTCATCTGGGTTTATCCGGCGGCGTTGTTGCCGCGCTGGATTGATCCGCCGCTGCGTCGCCGCGATCCGCTGCCGCCGTGGCGATGGCTGTTCTTTTTGGGCTTTGTCGGCGTGCGCGGCGTCGTCTCGCTGGCGGCGGCCTTGGCGATCCCGCTGGTCACCGCGTCCGGCGAGCCGTTTCCCGATCGCGATCTCATCCTATTCGTCACCTTCGGCGTCATCGTCGTCACGCTGATCGGACAGGGCATGGTGTTACCGTCACTGGTGCGCTGGCTCGGGCTTAACGAGCACGCCGCCGGCGAACGCCAACGTGAGCACGAAGCCGAGCTTGCCGCGCGATCACAAGCCTTGAATGTGGGATATGACCGCTTGCAGCAATTCGTCGCCGACGGCCGCATCTCGCCCGAAGCGCTGGCGGTGCTGCGCGCCCGTCACGAGTATCGTGCCGGCCGCTTGCCGGCCCATTCGCCGGACGGCGGCGCCGCGGCCACGCTGGCCGCCGATATCAGAACCAAGCTGATCGCGGCCGAACGGCAGTTCATCTACAAGCTCTTGCAGGACGGCGAGATCACCGACGAAGCGCGCCGCCGCATCGAGCGCGAGCTTGATCTGGAAGAGGCCGGCATTGCCTGCAAGAAAGAAGGCGGCGAAGAGCCGCCGTTATAGCGCGGTCATCAGCGCCGCGCCGGCCGGTGCGCTTACGCCGAATGTCGACCGTCGAAGCTTTTTATGACAGCCTCCGTCCATGATAATTGACGATCTCGCAGTGGCGCGCGCCATTCACGTTCTGGCTTTGGTGCACTGGATCGGCGGCGTGGCCGTGGTGACCACGATTGCCTTGCCGAACGCACGGGCCTTGCCCGATGCACGAGACGCCGTCGCGGCTTTCGAGGCGTTCGAACGTCGCTTCGCCTCTCAAGTGCGCTTTTCTATTTTGCTGGTCGGTCTCTCCGGTCTCTACATGTTGGCGAAGCTCGATGCGTGGGATCGCTTCCGCTATATGGCGTTTTGGTGGCTCGACCTCATGGTCGCAGTTTGGCTGGCGTTTGCCCTGATGGTCTATGTGCTCGAGCCGCTTGTCTTGCACGGGCGCTTCCGCGCCTTCGCGCTGCGCGATAAGAATCGCGCCTTCGCGGCGGCGATGCGATTTCACGCGATCGCTCTCGTGATCTCGGCCTTTGCAATCCTTGCCGGTGTGCTTGGGGCGCATGGTGGTTTGCCGTAGGGAGTTTTGCCTAGGGACGGAAAAATAAGATCGAAAAATCATAGTCGTGCCGAATGCCGCTCACGCGAGTACTGGCACGATAGAGTGATTCTATCAGGTGATAGAAGAATTCATTCAATAAACCTCTCCTGATTGATTTGCATGATCTGGCTTTCGCTGGATACATCGAGCATGCGCGGTAGGATACCAAAAAGCGCACGCGTACGGAGAAACGCGGCTGTCCACCGTCGTATTTTTGATCGATATCAAAGCATTGGGTAAGTCGTTCCGCTCTTCTCGCGCCGGCGCGCGTCTTCAAAAGGAGCTCTCCGACATGGCCAACACCATCGACACGGCTGCCGCGGCAGCACGTGAACATTATCAGCTCTCGGGCAGCCCGGCTGGCGGGCTCACCATGGGAACATGGGGATTTTTCGTCGGCTTTGCGGCCGTCGCGCTGTATGGGCCGGCCGCCAAATACTTCCAGGATCAGATGCATCTCGGCGGTCTGGCCTTGGGACTTCTTGTCGCGGCGCCGCAACTCACCGGATCGCTGCTGCGCATTCCGTTCGGCGCATGGGTCGACCGCGTCGGCGGCCGTTTGCCGATGCTCACGCTGTTCGCGCTGTCGCTCGTCGGCATGTGGGGCCTGGTGTTCATCCTTTTGACGGCGAAAACCCTCACCGTCGCCGCCTATCCGATCGTGATCATGTTCGGCTTCTTGAGCGGATGCGGCGTCGCTTCGTTTTCGGTCGGCATTCCGCAAGTGTCCTATTGGTACCCGCAGTCGCGCCAGGGCACCGCGCTTGGCGCCTATGGCGGAATCGGCAATCTCGCGCCCGGCCTTTTTACCCTGTTGCTGCCTTACGCCATTGCAATGTGGGGATTGGCCGGTTCCTATTTCGCCTGGTTCACCTTCCTTCTGATCGGCGCGGCGATCTATGCCTGGTTCGCCCGCGACGCCTATTTCTTCCAGCTACGCCAGCAGGGCTTCGACTCCGACACCAGCCGCAAGATCGCGGCAGAGAAAGGCGAGGAGCTTTTTCCCAATGAGCGTGTGTGGCAGGCGGTTATCACGGCGGCGGAAGATCCGCGTACCTGGGGCCTCGTTGCGCTGTACTTCGTATCCTTCGGCGGCTTCCTCGCGCTGACGGCCTGGTTCCCGATCTACTGGACCAATCTGCATCATATGGACGTGAAGTCCGCAGCCATGCTCGGCGGGTTGGGCTTTTCGCTGCTCGCCGCCATCGTCCGCGTGTTCGGCGGCATGATTTCCGAACGCATCGGCGGCGAGCGAACCGCAACCCTCGCCTTTATTGCCGTCTTGGCGGGTGCGCTGTTGCTCACTTTCGTCGAGGAGTTCTCACAAGCGCTCATCGGCGAGCTATTGATCGCAGTCGGCATGGGCGTCGGCAACGCGGCGGTTTTCAAGATGGTGCCGAAATACGTGCCCGAGGCGGTGGGCGGCGCGGCAGGACTCGTCGGCGGACTCGGTGCGCTGGGCGGCTTCATCATTCCGCCGTTTCTTGGCGCCGTGGTCGATGCGCTCGGAACACAAGGTTATGCCGGCGGCTTCTTCGCTTATGTGGCGCTCGCCGTGATGGCGATCGGTGTTTCTGCGTATTTCTGGTACCTCGACCGCGGCGCTAAATCGGCCAAAGCGACCAAGCTGACGATTCTCCCGGCGCGGTAGAGGTGATGCCATGAGTCATTTCCTCGATCGCTTGACCTTTTTCACGCGCGTCGTCGATCGGTCCGCCGACGGCCATAGCATCACCACGCGTGAAGATCGCCGGTGGGAAGACGGCTATCGCAAGCGCTGGCAGCACGACAAGATCGTGCGCTCGACGCACGGCGCCAACTGCACCGGCTCGTGTTCGTGGAAAATCTACGTCAAGGGCGGCATCGTCACCTGGGAGACGCAGCAGACCGACTATCCGCGCACGCGTCCCGAATTGCCAAACCACGAGCCGCGCGGCTGCTCGCGCGGCGCTAGCTACTCGTGGTACCTGTATTCCGGCAATCGCGTAAAATATCCGCTGGTGCGCTCGCGGTTGCTCAAGCTATGGCGCGAAGCGCGCGTCACGCGCACGCCGGTCGGCGCCTGGGCCTCGATTGTCGAAGACCCGGACAAGCGTGCGGCCTATGTCACCAAGCGCGGTCTCGGCGGCTTCGTGCGCGCCACCTGGGATGAAGTCACCGAGATCATCGCCGCCGCCAACGCCTACACGATCAAACAACATGGCCCGGACCGCATCATCGGCTTCTCGCCGATTCCGGCAATGTCCATGGTCTCCTACGCGGCCGGCTCGCGCTATCTGTCGCTGCTCGGCGGAGTCTGCATGTCGTTTTACGACTGGTACTGCGATCTGCCGCCGTCCTCGCCGCAGACCTGGGGCGAGCAGACCGACGTGCCGGAAAGCGCCGACTGGTACAATTCGGGTTTCCTGATTCTGTGGGGCTCCAACGTTCCGCAGACCCGCACCCCCGACGCGCATTTCTACACCGAAGCGCGCTATCGCGGCGCCAAGAGCGTCGTCATCTGTCCGGATTATTCCGAGGCGTCGAAGTTCGCCGATCTGTGGATTTCCGTGAAGCAGGGCACTGACGCGGCGCTGGCGCTGGCCATGGGCCACGTCATCTTGCGCGAGTTCTATATTGATCGGCAGGCCAAATATTTTTCCGACTACGCGCGCCAGTATACGGATATGCCATTTCTGGTGCGTCTGGTGAAATCCGAGGGTCGGCTCGTGCCCGAGCGGCTCGTGCGCGCCTCGGATTTCACCCAATCTCTCGGCGAGACCAATAATGCCGAGTGGAAGACCGTTGCTTATGACGAGACGAGCGGCGCGATCGTCGTGCCGCATGGCTCGGTCGGCTTCCGCTGGGGTGAGAAGGGCAAATGGAATCTCGAAGAGAAGGATGCCAAGGGACAGGACACGCGGCTGGCGCTGTCCCTGGCTGATACTAAGGACGAGCTCGCCGATGTCGCCTTTCCGTATTTCGGCAATCGCGAGCACGATCATTTCGCCGGCACCGATCATCCGAGCGTTCTCGTTCGCAAGGTGCCGGTCAAGCGCGTGGCGCTGAAGGACGGCGAAGCGCTGATCGCGACCGTGTTCGATCTCTTCGCCGCGAATTATGGCCTTGATCGCGGCTTCGGCGGCCAACACGTCGCCAAGTCCCTCGATGATAACATGCCTTACACGCCGGCCTGGGCGGAGAAGATCACCGGCGTGCCGCGCGATCAGATCGTCACGGTGGCGCGCGAGTTCGCGCGCAACGCCGAGAAGACCAACGGCCGCTCCATGATCATCATCGGCGCGGCGATGAACCACTGGTACCACTGCGACATGAACTACCGCGGCGTCATCAACATGCTGGTGATGTGCGGATGTGTCGGCCAATCGGGCGGCGGCTGGTCGCATTACGTCGGGCAGGAGAAGCTGCGTCCGCAGTCGGGTTGGCTGCCGCTTGCCTTCGCGCTCGACTGGGGCCGGCCGCCGCGCCAACAAAATTCGACCTCGTTCTTTTACGCGCACACCGACCAGTGGCGCTACGAAACGCTCGGCGTCGATGAAATCCTGTCGCCGACTGCGCCGCCCGGCCAATGGGACGGCGCGATGATCGACTATAACGTGCGGGCCGAGCGCATGGGCTGGCTGCCGTCGGCGCCGCAGCTCAAGCAGAACCCGCTGACGGTCGCGAAAAACGCCGCGGCGGCAGGCCTCGAGCCGAGGGATTATGTCGTCAACGGACTTAAATCCGGCGCGTTGCAGATGGCTTGCGAGGATCCGGATCATCCAGATAACTGGCCGCGCAACATGTTCGTGTGGCGCTCCAATCTGCTCGGCTCGTCGGGCAAGGGCCACGAATATTTCTTAAAGCACCTGCTCGGCACGAGCCATGGCGTGCAAGGCAAGGATCTGGGCAAGACCGGCCGCAAAAAGCCGAAGGAAGTCGCGTGGCGCGCTGAGGCGCCGCAAGGAAAGCTCGATCTTCTGGTCACGCTCGACTTCCGCATGTCGACGACATGCGTTTACTCCGACATCGTTCTGCCGACCGCTACTTGGTACGAGAAGAACGATCTCAATACCTCCGACATGCATCCCTTTATCCATCCGCTCTCCGCGGCCGTCGATCCGGTGTGGGAATGCAAAAGCGACTGGGAAATTTACAAGGCGATCGCCAAGAAATTCTCGGAAGTTGCGCCGGAAATACTGGGCGTCGAGAGGGATGTCGTTCTCACGCCGATCCAGCACGACACGGCAAACGAGATAGCCCAGGCCATCGATGTCAAAGAGTGGAAGAAAGGCGAAGTGGAGCCGATACCGGGCCGGACCATGCCGGCGGTCGCCGTCGTCGAGCGCGATTATCCGAACATCTATAAGCGCTTCACGGCGCTTGGGCCGTTGATGTCGAAACTCGGCAACGCGGTGAAGGGCATCGCTTGGAACACCGAGCACGAAGTCGATCTGCTCAGGCGTCTCAATGGCGCGGTCACCGAGGAAGGGCCGACCAAGGGCTTACCGAAGATCGATACCGATATCGACGCCACCGAGGTCATTCTCGCGCTTGCGCCGGAAACGAACGGCGAGGTCGCGGTCAAGGCGTGGGATGCACTGTCGAAGACCACCGGTCGCGATCACACTCATCTCGCGATCCCGAAAGAGGACGAGAAAATTCGCTTCCGCGATGTCGTGGCGCAGCCGCGCAAGATCATCTCGGCGCCGACCTGGTCGGGACTGGAATCCGAGAAGGTCTGCTACAACGCCGGCTACACCAACGTCCACGAGCTCATTCCTTGGCGCACGCTGACCGGACGCCAGCAGCTTTATCAGGATCACCTGTGGATGCGGGCGTTCGGCGAGGCGCTATGCGTGTATCGGCCGCCCGTCGATCTCAAGGCGGTCAAGCCGGTGATCGACTCCAAGCCGAACGGCGAGAAGCAGATCGTCCTCAATTTCATCACGCCGCACCAGAAATGGGGCATCCACTCCACCTACACCGATAACCTCATGATGCTGACGCTGTCGCGCGGCGGTCCGATCGTCTGGATCAGCGAAACCGACGCGGCGAAAGCCGGCATCGCCGACAATGATTGGATCGAGGCCTACAACGCCAACGGCGCATTGGTGGCTCGCGCCGTGGTTTCGCAGCGCGTGAAAGAAGGCATGTGCCTGATGTATCACGCCCAGGAGAAAATCGTGAACGTGCCGGGTTCGGAAATCACCGGCCAGCGCGGCGGCATCCACAACTCGGTGACGCGCGTGGTGGTGAAGCCCACCCACATGATCGGCGGCTACGCGCAGCAGTCTTACGGCTTCAACTATTACGGCACCATCGGCACCAATCGCGACGAATTCGTCATTGTCCGCAAGATGGCGAAGGTGGACTGGCTCGACAAACCCAGCGCCGATCAGCCCGAGCCGCTGGCGATTGCGCCGGCAATGGAGGCCGCAGAATGAAAGTCCGCGCGCAAATCGCGATGGTGTTGAACCTCGACAAGTGCATTGGCTGTCACACCTGTTCGGTCACTTGCAAGAACGTGTGGACCAGCCGTGAAGGCATGGAATACGCCTGGTTCAACAATGTCGAAACCAAGCCCGGCATCGGCTACCCCAAAGAATGGGAAAACCAAAAGCGCTGGAAGGGCGGCTGGCGGCGCAAGAACAACGGCAAGATCGAGCCGCGCATTGGTTCGAAGTGGCGGGTGCTGGCGAATATTTTCGCCAATCCCGACCTGCCGGAAATCGACGACTATTACGAACCGTTCACGTTCGATTACGAGCACCTGCAAAAAGCACCGGAGCTCCAGGCGTCTCCGACCGCGCGACCGCGTTCACTGATCACCGGCGAGCGGGTGGAGAAGATCGAGTGGGGTCCGAATTGGGAAGAGATTTTGGGTGGCGAGTTCGCCAAGCGCTCCAAGGATTACAATTTCGAAGGTGTGCAGAAGGACATCTACGGCCAATTCGAAAACACCTTCATGATGTATCTGCCGCGGCTGTGCGAGCATTGCCTCAATCCGGCGTGCGTTGCCGCCTGTCCGTCCGGCGCGATCTACAAGCGCGAGGAAGACGGCATCGTACTGATCGACCAGGACAAGTGCCGCGGCTGGCGCATGTGCGTCTCCGGCTGCCCGTACAAGAAGATCTATTACAACTGGTCGAGCGGGAAATCGGAAAAATGCATTTTCTGTTATCCGCGCATCGAGGCCGGGCAGCCGACGGTGTGCTCGGAGACTTGCGTCGGCCGCATCCGCTATCTCGGCGTCGTGCTCTATGACGCCGATCGCATCGAGATGGCTGCAAGTGTGCCGGACGAGCAGGATCTTTACGAGGCGCAGCTCGGGATTTTCCTTGATCCGCACGACGATGCGGTGATCGAAGAGGCGCGCCGCGATGGGATTGCGGAGAATTGGCTTGAAGCGGCGCGCCGCTCGCCGGTGTGGAAGATGGCGATTGCGTGGAAAGTCGCCTTCCCGCTTCACCCCGAATACCGCACGCTACCGATGGTCTGGTACGTTCCGCCGCTCTCGCCGATCCAATCGGCCGCCGCGGCCGGCAAGATCGGTCTCGACGGCGAAATGCCGGACGTGCGCAGCTTGCGCATTCCGCTGCGCTATCTCGCCAACCTGCTCACCGCGGGCAAAGAGGCGCCGGTGGCGCTCGGGCTCGAACGCATGTTGGCGATGCGCGCCTATATGCGCGCCAAGACCATCGACGGGCTTATCGACGAGAACATCGCCAAGCGTGTCGGTCTCACCGGCCTTGCCATCGAGGACATGTACCAGACCATGGCGATCGCCAATTACGAGGATCGCTTCGTCATCCCGACCGCCCATCGCGAGCTCGACGAGGACGCCTACGATTTGCGCGGCTCGTGCGGCTTCTCCTTCGGCAACGGCTGTTCCGGCGGCACGAACGAGATGAATCTGTTCGGCACGGCCAAACGCGCCAAGACGCCGATGGAGGTGGTGTGATGACGCGCAGCTTCAAGGCGCTGTCGGCGCTGCTCACTTATCCGAGCGCGGAATTGCAGCAAGCCATTCCGGAACTCACTGTAGCCATCGACGCCGAAGCATTGCTGCCGGCCGCACTGCGGCGCCAGCTCGCGTGTTTGCTCGATGAAATCGCTGGCGGCGATCTCTACGATCTGCAGGAACGCTACGTGCTGCTGTTCGATCGCACGCGCTCGCTGTCGCTGCATCTGTTCGAGCACGTGCATGGCGAGAGCCGCGACCGCGGCCAAGCGATGATCGATCTCAAAGCGCTTTATGAGAATGCCGGTCTGGAAATCGACTCGGCCGAGCTGCCGGATTTCGTGCCGCTGTTCCTCGAATTCCTCTCGACGCGGTCGCGCCGTGAAGCCTACGAACTGCTCGGCCAGCCGGCGCACATTTTTGCGGCGCTGGCCGAGCGGTTGCGCAAACGGCAGTCCGCCTACGAGGCGATATTCCGGGCGCTTACCGCGCTTGCCGTGTCGAAGCCCAAACCCGACGCCCTATCGGCGCTACTCGCCGAGCCGGACCCCGATGCGACCGACTTGGCGGCGATCGATGCCGCGTGGGAGGACGAGCCCGTCAATTTCGGACCGAATGCCGGCAATGGCTGCAAGGACGGATTGATCGCCAGAATCCGCGCCGGGCTGCGCCCGGCGGCCGATACCGCCGCAGCGGCAGCGCCGCCCCGCACGGCGCAGCAGTGAGGAGCATGCCATGAGCGAGACGCTCAATTACCTCGTCTTCGGCTGGTATCCTTACTTGTGCCTGACGGTGTTTCTCTTCGGCAGCCTCATTCGCTTCGATCGCGAGCAATACACTTGGCGCAGCGGATCGAGCCAGTTGCTGCGGCGGCGGCAATTGTTTTGGGGCTCGAACCTGTTTCACGTCGGCATTCTCTTGATCTTCATGGGTCATTTCGTCGGCCTTTTGACCCCGATCTGGATATTCGACGCGCTCGGCATTTCGCACACCTTCAAGCAATGGCTGGCGATCGTCGTTGGCGGCGTTGCCGGCATCATGTGCTTCGTTGGCATCACGCTTTTGGTGCATCGACGGCTGTTCGATTCTCGCATCCGCAAAACCTCGTCGTTCGGCGACATCGCCGTGCTGCTGATGCTGTACGCGCAATTGATCCTGGGCTTATCGACCATTTCGGTGTCGCTCAATCACCTCGACGGCCACGAGATGGTGAAGTTCATGTATTGGGCGCAGGGCATTCTGACGCTGCAGCCCGGCGTCTCGGCGCTCGTTGCCGATGTCAGCCCGATTTTCAAGCTCCATCTCTTTCTCGGCATGACGATCTTTCTGGTGTTTCCGTTCACCCGCTTGGTGCACGTCTGGAGCGCGCCGATCTGGTATCTCGGCCGCCCCGGCTATCAGGTGGTGCGGACGCGCCATGCAAATCGACCTGTCATTCATGCCGGAGCGCGTGACGTACGGCCAATCGCTCCGCAAACGCGGCCGTCCTTCGCGCCGACGCGGCCAATGCCGGCGGAGTAACGTCGGTGGCCACGCTCATTCGCAACGATCGCGGCTGTGCCGGACCCGTCACCGTCAGCGTCAACGGCGTGACCATCCCGCGCGACGCCATTGCGCGCGAAACCCAGAACCATCCCGCGGCGAAGCCTTTTGCCGCCTGGCAGGCCGCGGCGCGGGCGCTGGTGGTGCGAGAACTGCTCCTGCAGGAGGCCCAGCAGCTCGGCATCGAGCCCGAGCCGCAGGCCGATTCGCGAAACCGGCAGGAAACCAACGATGAGGCGATAATTCGCCGACTTATCGAGCGCGAGGTGGCGACGCCCGAGCCCGACGAAGCGAGTTGTCGCCGCTATTACGAGCAGAACCGCGCGCGCTTTCGCACGCCGGCAATTTACGAGGCCGCGCACATCCTGTTCGCGGCCCGCAACGACGACGCGGACGCCTTCGCGCGCGCGCAATGTCAAGCCGAAAGCATCATCGCGCAATTACGCGAGCATCCGGAGCAGTTCGCTGATTTGGCCCGTATCCATTCGGCCTGCCCATCGGCGGCGCAAGGCGGCAATCTCGGCCAGATCGGCACCGGGCAGACGACCACAGAATTCGAGCGGGCGCTATTCGCTTTGGTGCCCGGGACCATCACGACCGAACCGGTCGCGACCCGTTATGGACTGCATATCATCCGCCTCGACCGCAAGATCGAGGGCCGCGAACTGCCGTTCGAATTGGTCGCCGACCGCATCGCCGATTACTTGCGCGAGAGCGTCACGCGCCGCGCCAGTGCACAATATATCGCGCGATTGATGGCGCGCGCGAACATCACCGGCCTCGCCTGGGAAGGCGCGGCAGAGGCTCACCGCGTCAACTGAAGCGAGCAGGAAAAATGCTTTTAGGCGACTTGCTGGCAAGGTTCAGCGACGAATCGATCGCGACAGAGACTGTTTTCGGCCTTGGCGATTTGGCGCTGATCGCCAAACTGAGCGAACAAGCCGAGGCGGACGGCATGACGCTCGGCGCTTATGCCGCGTCGGCGGTACGGCGCTACGCGGAGCAAGCCTCGGATGAGGAGTGGGTCACCTTGATGGGCGCCTTGGGACAGGCGCGGGATCCGGGTAGCGTTTGCATGCGGCGCGCCTTTGCCTATGTGCTCATGGGGCCCGACAGAACCGAGCACCACGTCATTCCATGAGCCAGGACACTATCGCGAGTTCCCACCCGCACGGCGGCATCCCGCGGCTGCGCCCCGAATCTATACCGTTGCTCAGCTACGGCTTTCGGCCGTTTTTTCTGGGCGCGGCGCTATGGGCCGTTGCGGCCATGGCGCTGTGGCTCGGACTCCTTTCCGGTTTTTGGTCGTTCGCCGGCGGTTACGGCGCGGTGGCCTGGCATGCGCATGAATTTTTGTTTGGTTATGTCGCCGCGGTCATGACCGGTTTTCTGTTGACGGCGATTCCCAATTGGACCGGCCGCTTTCCGTTGCAAGGCGGCCCGCTGTTGGCGCTGTTTCTGTTGTGGCTCATCGGCCGGATCGCGATGTTGCTGACCGACCGGATCGGCATCGCCGCCGCGGCGCTTGTCGACTGCGTCTACCTCGTCACCCTTACCGCCGTCATTGGCCGCGAAATCATCGTCGGCAGAAATTGGCGCAATCTGCGCATCGCGGTCCTCGTCGCCCTGATTGGTCTCGCCAATATCGTGTTCCAGGCCGAGGTGCTTCTGCGCGGCGCGCCGGATTACGGACTGCGCCTCGGCTGCGCCGCAATCGTCGGTCTGATTATCGTGGTCGGCGGCCGCATCACGCCGAGCTTCACCAACAATTGGCTGGCCCGACAGCACAGCGGCAAGCGACCGGCGCCGCTTGGCCGTTTCGATATGGCCGTCATCGCGATCAGCATCATTGCGCTTGCCGTCTGGATCGCCGCGCCGCAATGGCGCGGCGCCGGCGTGCTGCTGTTGGCAATGGCGCTGGCGCAGGCGGCCCGGCTCGCGCGCTGGGCCGGCGAACGGACTTGGCGCGAGCCGATCCTGCTCATTCTGCATCTCGGCTACGCCTTCGTGCCGCTCGGCGCTTTGGTGCTTGGCGTCGCGATCCTGTGGCCCGACGTCGTGTCGCCGAGTGGCGCGCTCCATGCCTGGACCACCGGCGCCATGGGCACGATGACGCTCGCAGTGATGACGCGCGCGACACTCGGCCACACCGGCCGTGATGTCGTGACTACGACCCCGACCGTGATCGTCTATGCCGCGATCCTGATCGCCGCTTTAGCACGCGTCGCCGCGCCGCTCCTGCCGGCGTATTACGACGTGGGGCTGACGCTCGCAGGCCTCGGTTGGATTGTTGCCTTCGGCACTTTCGTTCTGATCTATGGACCGTTGCTGTTGCGCGCCAGAAAGAGCGGCTGAATCGGATTGGGGGCCGGCGATCGGTTATGATGCCGCGGCCGGCTCGGTCACGATGGTGTTGGTGTTGTCGATGCTGTCATAGACCGACACTTGAACGACCGGGTAGCCCTTCTTGATCACTAGCGCCGCCGACTGCGCGGCTTCCGCCGTCGTGTAGGAGCCCTTGGTCTGGCGGTCGACCTGGAGCAGATACCGCCCGCGCTCCGGCCGCTTCTGCTGCGAGAAGGTCTCGTCGACGGCTTTGTCTTTTTCCGAATCGTTCTTTGCAGGCATTTTCATCTGGCGCGGGGCCATGCAATGTTCCTTCGTGGTGGGGGGAGGCCTCTTTCTAGGCTGTTCCGGCGCCGGACGCCAGTGCCGTGACAATGCCGCGGTATGCGGCGAATAGCGGCTTTTATAGTATGAATTTTCCAAAAGCGAAAACGATTCGGCATGCGCATCCGCACCGTCGCCGCACCGGAGTCAGCCGTGCCTACAGCCGCTCTAGCGTCGCCGGATCGGCTTCGCCGCCGTAGAATTTGTCGAGCGCGTCGGTGAAATCCTTGTTGTCCGCCGCCACGGCGGCAAACAGCGTCATCGACGAGCGGAATTTCAGATCGTCGGGATAGCCGAGAATCTCGTGAATAGTCCGGCCCTGCACCGCGGTAGCAAGCCGCGTGCATTCGCGCAGCCGCGCGCCCAAGGTGGGATGGTCCAGATAGGCCTGCGCCTCCGCGCGCGAAGCGATGGCAAATTTGTTCGCCATCGCGCTTGAGCCGAGCCCTCTGATCTGCGGGAAGATGAACCACATCCAGTGGCTCGCTTTGCGGCCTTGGCGCAGCTCCGCCACGACGCGCTGATAGACCGGTGCCTGGGCGTCGAGGAAGCGCCGCAAATCGAAGGGGTCGTTCACCGTTCCGCCCTCAGTCGGCCTCGGATTCCGGCACCGGCACATTGAAACCGTTCAGCGTCACCGAGACCAGACAATAAAGGCCGACAAGATAGATCAATTCGCCGGCGCCGTGCACGCCGAAGGTCTTCACCGCGGCACGATAGCTGAGCTCGGGCAAAGTGCCGTGATGCAGCAGTGATGCTGCGACGTCGTAGGCGACGCCTTCCTCATGGGTCAGGTCGGCGGGGCGCTGGCCGGAGACGATGGTAGCGAGCTTGTCATCGGACAGCCCGCGCGTCTCGCCGGCAATGACATGGGCGTAGAGCTCGTAAGCCGAGTGGAACACCGCGCCGGTAACCAGGATCGCCACTTCCCGCACCGGGCGCGGCAGCGATGGCGATACCGAGAGCGCCAGCGTCAAGTCCCAGATCGGCTTCCCGAATTTCGGCTCGTGCAGCCAGGGATTCCACGGCCCAATCAGCGCGCCGTTCTCGGCGATAGTCTTGAATCCGGAAAAGTTCTTTTCGATGCCGGCTTTCATATTGTCGTAGAGCGGGCGTTGCTCGGGGGACAGTTCGGCGGGCGGAATGAGCGGCAGGCGCATGACTTCTCCTTTTGGCGGATTGGGCCAAGTGACGATTCAAAGTAGGAACTCGCCAAGGCGCGACAATATGAGGATGTGTCATGGCCGATGACAGCGCAGAGACAATCCGGCGGCTCAATCCACCGGAGCTTGGCAGCCCGCCGGGCTATTCGCAGATCGTGGAGGTGGCTGCGCGGCGCATCATTTTCATTGCCGGCCAGACCGCGCTCGATCGCGACGGCCGGTTGGTCGGTAAAAACGACTTCGCCATGCAAGCCGAGCAGGTTTTCAAAAACTTAGGCGTAGCGTTGCGAACGGTCGATTGCTCCGCGAGCAACCTGGTGAAGCTGACGGTGTTCCTGCGCGATATGGACCACCTGCAGAGCTATCGCGAAGCCCGTAATCGCTTCTTCGCGACTGTCACGCCGCCCGCGGCGCCAGCCATCACCTTGATCGAGGTGTCGAGACTTTACGGCGCGGATTTTCTGATCGAGATCGAGGCCATCGCGGCAGTTTGACGGCTCAGAAAAATGCCTGGATCCCGGTCTGCGCCCGGCCCAGCACCAGCGCGTGGATGTCGTGGGTGCCTTCGTAGGTATTGACGGTCTCCAGGTTACAGAGCACGCGCATGACGTGATATTCCTCGGCGATGCCGTTGCCGCCGTGGATGTCGCGGGCGAGGCGGGCGATGTCGAGCGCCTTGCCGCAATTGTTGCGCTTGAGCATCGAGATCGCCGGCGGCGAGGCGGTGCCGGCGTCGATCATGCGCGAAAGCCGCAGCGCGGCGTGCAGGCCGAGCGTGATTTCGGTCTGCATGTCGGCGAGCTTCTTCTGCACCAATTGATTGGCGGCGAGCGGCCGGCCGAATTGCTTGCGGTTGAGCGCGTAGTCACGGGCGCGGTGCCAACAAAATTCCGCGGCGCCCATGGCGCCCCAGGCGATGCCGGTGCGTGCCACGTTCAGGCAGCCGAACGGCCCGGCGAGGCCGGAGACGTTGGGCAGAATATTGTCTTCCGGCACCACCGCGCCGTCGAGCACCAGCTCGCCGGTGATCGAGGCGCGCAAGCTGAGCTTGCCGTCGATCTTCGGCGTGGACAGGCCCTTGGTGCCGCGCTCGACCAGAAAGCCGCGGATCTTGCCGTCGAGCTTGGCCCAGACCAATGCAATGTCGGCTACCGGCGCGTTGGTGATCCACATTTTGGCGCCGGTGAGGCTAAAGCCACCCGGCACTTTCTCGGCCCGCGTTACCATCGAGCCGGGATCGGAGCCGTGGTCGGGCTCGGTGAGGCCGAAGCAGCCGACCAGTTCGCCGGTCGCGAGCTTGGGCAGATATTTGCGGCGCTGCGCCTCGCTACCATAGGCGTAGATCGGATGCATGACGAGCGACGACTGCACCGACATCAAGGAACGGAACCCGGAATCGACGCGCTCGACCTCGCGCGCGATCAGGCCGTAGGAGACATAGCCGAGCCCGGCGCCGCCGTAGTCCTGCGGAATGGTCGAGCCGATCAGCCCGAGCTCGCCCATCTCGCGGATGATCGCCGGGTTGAAGGTGCCCTCGCGATTGGCAGCCAACACACGCGGAAATAGCTTCTCTTGCGCATAGTCGCGTGCGGTGTCGCGCACCATGCGCTCCTCTTCAGTCAATTCGCCTTCGAGGTCGAGCGGATCGTCCCATTTGAACGCGGCATCCTTGATTTGGGCCGTTTTCGGCTCCCGCCGTTCCGCCTTTTCCGCAAGTTGGGACATCGCGTTTCTCCTTAGGCTCCTGTCCAAACAGCTTAGGAGCGGCACCCGCGAGCGGCAAGCGCCCGCCGTTGCCGCAATGCCCGGCTTTCGCTATTTAGGCGACACGCGCCCGTAGCTCAGCTGGATAGAGCGCTGCCCTCCGAAGGCAGAGGTCACAGGTTCGAATCCTGTCGGGCGCGCCAGATTTCAAAGGTCCGTTCCGGACACATAGGTTACGGATTATACCGGCGACATGGGTAACACTTTTGGCCCGAAGGGATTATCGATCGGTTCGAGCCTGCATGTCTGGCGGTCGAAGTAGCCGAGATCATAGTCCATAAAGCTGACCAGCCAAATCTCATCGCTCAGCTGTTTGATGCCGACGCTTTGGCCAGCGAAGACGACGCTGAGATTGATCTTCTGCCGATTGAAGCAGATTCGGCCACAGGTGGTGACGGTGACGGTTCGGTCGTGGAATGGATAGTCGAGTTCTGGCAGGCCTCGGTAAGGACGGGTTGAGGGAGCGTAGCGCTCGGCCGGACACTGCATGTTGAGCGCCTGATGCGGCCGCTCGTTGTTGTAGCAGGCGATGAAGTCGTCGAACCTGGCCTGCTGCTGCAGGAAGTTGTTACCGGCCGGCTTGGTGGTCTCCAGCTTCAAGGTCAGATGCATGCGCTCATGGCGGCCGTTCTGTTGCGGGTGGCCGGGCTTGATGCGCTCGATCTCGATGCCGAGCCGCAGCCACCAGACCGAGAGCTTGGAGAGGTTGAAGAGGGAATTGGGACTGGCGAAGGGGACACCGTTGTCAGTGCGGATGGCCTTGGGCAGACCGAACTCCTTGAAAATGGCCTCAAATACCGGGAAGGCGTAAGCTTCCTTGGTGGTGGAAAGCGCCTCACAGGCGAACAGGTAGCGGCTGGCGAAGTCGGTGATCGTCAGCGGGTAGCAATAGCGCCGATCGGCGAGCATGAACTCGCCCTTGTAATCAGCGCACCACAGCTCATTGGGCTGACCGGGAAGGGAAAGCGGCGTTCCCTTGGCCCTGTTCCGCCGTCCCTGTCGGCGCTTCACTAG
>JASHOX010000297.1 GCA_030038415.1 Xanthobacteraceae bacterium | reverse complement strand
CGGGCCGGTTCATCAAAATAGAACAAGGGCAGATCGCGTGACGCATGACCAACAGGGATGATGAGGCGGACAGCCACAGTGTCGACTTTCGGCCTTACGCGGTAACCGATTTCGAGGCCGTGGCCGATCTGTGGATGCGCGTCAACCGGGAGCTGGCACCCGCGGGGATGGAAACCTTCTTCGAGCAATACATCGCGACCACAATCGAGGGAGAGCTTTCACGTATGGTCGATATCTTCTCGCAGGCGCGGCGCAATGCCTTCTGGGTGGTCGAACTGGCCGACGGGAGCCGACGGATCGTGGGTACGTTCGGCATCGAATCTCACAACAGCGACGCAACCGAGCTCCGGCGCATGTATATCGATGCAGGCTGGCGCGCTGCGGCTTGGCTCAGGGCATGCTGCACACGGCCGAAGCTATGGCCCGCGAACTCGGTTTCTCTCGCATGATCGTCAGCACCGCCGACATCCAGCGCGCTGCGTTTAGGTTCTACACCAAAAGCGGGTTCAAGCGCGCCAGAAGCGAAATCGCCGAAGCCATGACAGTCAAGCAGGCCGGCGGAAGCCTCCTGCGCCACTACTTCGAGAAGGCACTCTGAGTTAGCCGCAGTCTTCATCTGAGCGTTCAGAGTTCTTGTGCTTTCAGCCGAGCAGCGACGAGATCGATAAACAATTGTGACCTGGCGGGCAGTACGCGGGTTGCCGGCCACACCGCATGAACCGGAATGGGTGGCGGTTCGCAGCGTGTCAGTATCAATTCGACATCGCCGCGATCAACAAGCGTGCGCACCTGCCAGAGGGGTGCATTGGCTATTCCTAAGCCTAGCGCCGCCGCTTCATTGGCAGCGAGCGCTCCGCTGGTCTTGAAGCGCCCCGTCACCCTTATTTGTCTCGACTTTCCATCGACAAGGAATGGCCAAGCGTTTCCATCCAGCGCGGCAGTGCGAACAATGCATGCATGTCGGAGGAGATCCGCGGGGCATCTCGGACGCCCATGACGCGCCAAATAGCTCGGCGCAGCGAAGACCACGCGCCGGAGGCTGGCAAGACGCCTTGCCTTCAGCGTGGAATCTCGCATCTCGCCGATCCGTACGGCGAGATCAAAACCCTCGGCAACAAGATCGATGTACTGGTCCGACAGATCGAGTTCGAATTCGATCTTAGGATGGTCTTCCAGGAACACCGAGATTATCGGCACCAGATATAGGGCGCCGAAGGCGGTTGAGGTCGTAATGCGCAGCAATCCGGCAGGCTCAGTGCGCCCTCTGGACGCTTCGAGCTTGGCATCCTCGATTTCGGCCAGGGCGGCACTCAGCCGGCGGCAGAAGGCTCGACCCGCTTCCGTCGCGCTGGACCGGCGCGTCGTCCTACGGACGAGTTCGACACCGAGCTCGCGCTCCAAGGTGGCTAATGACCGGCTCACCGATTGGAGGGAGCGAGTGAGCTGACGGGCCGCCGCCGTCATGCTTCCTCGTTCAATGATGGCCACAAGCGCCTGGAGGTCCGTGATTCTATCCATGTCGATTGTCTCACTAATCGGAAGAGTATATCGCGTTTCACAATATTCTCTCGGAACCAAAGCGGGTCAATGATCATCTGCCGAGCCGTAGCTGAAAAGCCGAAGACGACAGACGATCCGGGCAAACCAAGAGCCCTCGATGACCCGCGCATTTACGCAACTGTGTTTCTCGCCCTCGGTTAAGGACGCGCAGGCGCGTTATGGCGCGCGCAAGCACGGGCAACTTCTTGAGGATAAAGAACTCGCGAACGATCGGCTGAACGAAGATCTGAAGACGTTCATCGGAACCACGGCTAGCTTCTTTATCGGAACCAGTAGCCGCGACGGCTGGCCTCACGTCCAGCACCGTGGCGGGCCAGCGGGCTTTCTCAAGATCCTCGATGACCGCACGCTCGCTTTCGCCGACTACGCCGGTAACCAGCAATACATCACGGTAGGCAATCTAACGGAGAACGATCGCATTTTCCTGTTCCTAGTCGATTACGAACGTGGACGGCGACTAAAGATATGGGGACGTGGCGTCGTGATCGACGATGAGCCCGCGCTGATCGAGCGCATCCGCGATCATGCGTATCCGGCAAAGATCGAGCGCGTCATCCGCATTAGCGTGAAGGCCTGGGATTTCAACTGCCGTCAACATCTGCCGAAACTGATCCCGCAGCAGCGCGTGGATGAGATGATTATCAACTGTGACGCGCGGGTCGCGACGCTCCAGGCCCGGTATGATGCCCTCCTTGGAATGATGTTCGCCCATGAGTAGTCCGGCGGGCATGATGGCGTCGGATGCCAAGGCCACTCCAGATCTTGCCCCTTTCTGGATTCCGCTTGGTCTCTCCATCGGACCTCTGGTGGCGCTGGGTCTTGCCCGATTCGCCTATGCGCTCCTCTTGCCGGAGATGCGGACCAACCTCGACTGGTCCTATGCCCAGGCGGGCGCGATGAACACGGCGAACGCGGCCGGCTACTTGTTTGGTGCGGTCGCCGCTGCGCCACTCGCCGCACGGTTCGGCAAACGGCGTATGTTCTGTGCAGGCGTATTTGGCACAGCTATAGCGCTGATCGGCTGCGGCCTGGTGACGAGCTTTCCGGCACTCCTGCTGCTTCGAGTCGGCGCGGGCGTTTTCGGAGCGTTATCCTTCGTCCTGGGCGCTTCGCTCGCGACGGAGGCCGGAGGCGGCTCTTCGAGCGACCGCCAGGCCTTCTTCATTTCGATCTACTTTGCTGGTGCCGGCCTGGGTATCGCGCTCTCCAGCATAATCGTGCCCATCGCGCTGTCGGCTGGTGCCTCAGGCTGGCGATGGAGCTGGGTCGGCTTCGGAGTGACATCGATCCTGTTGGGGCTCCTCGCAATCCCGGCAGCGAGGTACCGAGGTCCTGGCGAGCCGACGCGGCACGAGCACCAAGTTAGCCTGCAGGCGGCTTCGCTTACTCCATTGCTCATCGCCTACACGATGTTCGGAGCGGGATACATTGCGTACATGACTTTCATTGTGGCATTTCTGCGCGGAGAGACTTTCGATTCGACGATCATCTCCGCATTCTGGATCATACTGGGGACCGCAAGCGTCGCCGCGGGGTCCTTTTGGGGGCGAGTGTTCTCCTCGCTGAGGGGAGGACGCCCGATGGCGCTGGTGCTTGCAATGAATGTCTGCGGTGCGGCCGTTCCCTTGCTAACCGGCACGACGACAGGCGTATTTCTCTCGGCAGCACTGTTCGGCGCATCTCTTATGGCCGCGCCGTCCGCGGTCACAGCGTTCATTCGCAAGAGCCGGTCGTCGGAGAACTGGACCGCGACCATCGGGCGTTTCACAGTTTTCTTTGGACTTGGCCAGTGCGTCGGGCCGCTTTTCGCCGGCTATCTCTCGGATAGTCCTTCCGGAACTCGACTCGGTCTCCTGGTATCGACAATAGCACTCATGTTTGCTGCTATCGTTGCGCTCCTACAGGGTGAACGGACGGCGATCACCGTTAGCCGCGATTAATAGAGCGTCGGCCTAATTTAATGACGCATGTCACAGCAGGGTCACCCTTGTCGAAACCGGCAACCTTCGAATACGTACGTGGCGCGCTTTACGGCCTTGCTGCCGTGAGCATCTGGACGTCATGGATCGTGGCCGTGCGGCTTGGGATCAGGACAAGCCTCCAGCCCTGGGACATCGTGGCAATTCGTTTCAGTGTCGCTGGATTGATCTTGCTACCGTATCTGCTGAACAAGGGCCTTGCCATTGACCGCCTGGGATGGGCGGGACTGGCGGCGATTATGCTGGGCGGCGGGGCACCGATGGTGTTGGTTTCCTACGGTGGCCTGCTATTTGCGCCGGCAGCGCACGCAGCATCCCTCTATACCGCCCTCATACCGCTTTATGTCGCGATCCTCGCCACTGTCGTTCTTGGCGAAGCCTTCACTGTTGCTAAGCGGATCGGGCTCGTTTTGATCGTTACCGGTGTCCTCGGCATCGTCTGGGGCGCGGGCGGTACGATCGGATCGCGGCAGAACATCGGCCACGCCCTGTTCATCGGTGCGGGTGTGCTGTGGGCCGGCTATACCGTGGCCATGCGGAAAGCAAGATTAGGAGGGCTCCACGCTGCTGCTATTGCCGCGGTCGGATCATTGATCGCTTACGTGCCAGTGTACGCCATCATTTTCGGGACCGGTCTGTTCAACGCGCCTTGGCGTGACCTTGCCTTGCAAGCATTTATCCATGGATTTCTGGTGGCGGTGGTCTCGCTTGTGCTTTACGGACGCGCGGTCAGCATTCTTGGCGCGTCAAACGGTTCAGCGTTCGCGGCCCTAGCCCCCGCGATAACCGCGATCTTGGCTATCCCGATACTCGGCGAATGGCCAGTGTGGAGTGACTGGGTCGCAATGTTTCTGATTTCGGGCGGTGTTTACATTGCAAGTGGAGCCCCCCGCTCCCGGCCCGACGGGGCGGATTCGCTTCCCGCAAGTGGCGGCCTGGTACCAGCAAATCTTAGGAACACTCCTGTTGACTTCTAGACGACCGGTCGTATTCTTGGCGGCGCATTTCCCACTGCAGTTGCGAGGACCCGCCCATGAAGCTGATCGGCGTATATCTCTCGCCCTATGTCCGGCGCGTTGCGGCGGCGCTCATCTCGCGCGGCCTGCCGTACGAGCATGAGCCGGTGAATGGTTACAGGGAGTACGAGACTGCGAGTCGGTACAATCCGGTGGGGAAGGTGCCGTCGCTGGTGCTCGACGATGGCGAGATCCTCATCGATAGCGGCGCCATCATCGACTACCTCAACGAGCTGATGCCGTCGGCCCCGCTGATCCCCGCAGGGTCGAGCGCGCGCCGGGCGACGTTGAAGCTGGCGGCGATCGGCTACGGCGTCGCCGAACAGGGGATCAGGCTTTACGGCGGCGGACGCAGCACCGCCCCCGAGACCGACACAAAGCGTTGGCGGGCGCAGATCCAAGGCGGCTTGCGCGCGCTCGACGAGGCGGCGCGCGAGGGCGGCCTGTTGCGGGCAAAGCCGCTCGACGCGGCAGCGATCACGGCGGTCGTGGCCGTCGAACTCCTTGCCCTGCTCCATCCGGATATCGAGCTCCTTCCGGCATTTCCTGCCCTCGCCGCGCTTGCCGCCGAACAGCGCGACGCCGCGCCCTTCGCGCAGACGCGGCCGACGCTCTAAACGCGCAAGGAGGACAGCATGACCGACAGCATGACGGGAAGGGTTGCTCTCATCACCGGAGTCGGCGGCGCGACCGGCGCCGCGCTTTCGCGGCGCTTTGCGCAAGGCGGGTATCGCGTGGCGATGCTCGCCCGCAACGCCGAGCGGCTTGCCGAGCTCGAGGCCCAGATCCCCGACGCCCGCGCCTATCCGTGCGACGTCGCCGACCTCGACCGGCTCGGCGCGGTCGTCGAGCGTGTCGAGGCCGAGCTCGGGGCACCCCATGTGCTCGTCCACAATGCCGTCGCGGCGACCTCCGCCAAGATCTTCGAGACGACGGTCGCGGACCTCGAGCGGAACTTCCGGGTGAATACCACGTCCTTGTTCTTTCTTGCGCAGAAGCTCGCGCCGGCGATGATCGCGCGCGGCGAGGGCGCCATCATGGTAACCGGCAACACCTCCTCGTTCCGGGGCGTCCCGATGCGGCCGGCCTGGGCGCCGACCAAGGCGGCGCAGCGCATCCTCGCCCAGTGTCTTGCCAAGGATCTGGGTCCGCAGCGCGTCCACGTCGGCTACATCACCATCGATGCCGCGATCGACGCGCCATGGCTCAGGGCCGTTGGACCGTGGCGCTTCCCGAAGGACAAGTCGGCGGATGACTTCGCGCAGCCCGATGCGATCGCCGAGGAGGTGTACCACGTCGCGCATCAGCACCCCTCGACCTGGTCGTTCGATCACGTCATAAGGCCGTTCACCGAGCACTGGACATTGAACTAAACTTGTCGAGCTCCGGAACGCCCCTCATGCCGAAACCCAATCATAGGGAAACGCTGCTTAAGGCGGCAATCGCCGCCTTCCATCACAACGGCTATCACGCGACCGGCGTTCAGGAGATCGTCACGTCAGCCGGCATCCCCAAGGGCTCCTTCTACGCCCATTTCGAGAGCAAGGACGCCCTTGGCCTTGCGGCACTCGCGCGCTACTCGGCGGACCGCGCCGCGGTGCGCGCCTTGCTTCGGGACCCGAGCCTTCCGGGGCTCGCGCGCCTCGACCGCTATTTCGCGGCGGTCGGCTACTGCGAGGATGGCTGCCTCGTCGGCAATTTCACGGCCGAGCTCGCGCAGAGCGACGCCTTCCGCGAAGACCTTGCCAGCCTGTGGCGTGGGTGGACGGATGCGCTCGCCGAGTGCCTAGCCGACGGGCAGCGCGACGGCAGCATCAGGGCCGATGTGCCGGTCACCGAACTCGCGCGCACGGTTCTGGCGCTCTGGGAGGGCGCGGTGCTATCGGCGAAACTCGAGCGGGGGCCCCAGCCGCTCAAGATCGCGCGCCGCACGCTGCAGCGCTTGCTGGCGCCGTGACGGTGGTCGCCCCCGCTTTGAAGGAGCCAAGCGATCGATGACCGCAACCACCATCAGCAACTGAAGCCTTGGCGCTCGACGGTGCGAAGCGCTCCGCTTGTAACGAATGAGGAACCGATGAGCCAGCCTCTCCTCAAGCAGCACCTTTATGATCCGACCTGGGACGCTATTCGGCAGGCTGCCGATGCACTAGCGAGGCAGGAGCCCGTTCTCGGAGGGCTTGCTCACGTCGGGGTTTTGAACCAAGCGGGTTTCGAAGACGCACTCAGCTACACTCTCGCTTAGCACCTCGGTAACGAAGAAGCGCCGGCAATATTGCTACGTCAGCTGTTCAATGCCTTGCTCGCTGCTGACGCCCGGATTGGAATATCGACAGCGGCAGTTCGCCTGGCTCTATTGCGTTTAGCCGCAAGCGACGCGTGGACCACGCCAATACCGAGCACCCCT